>JAOTTY010000008.1 GCA_029864185.1 Gammaproteobacteria bacterium | reverse complement strand
TAGAGGAATCTCGTCCTCGGCAAGCAGCAGCCGGTCCTCGCCGTTGTCGGGATAATAACTGCCTATCATTACCGGCGGTAGCCGAAACAGGGCCATGTCGCCGCCGCCCGAAGCATCGGCCAGCGCGGTCACGCGGCCCTGTTCGAAAAACACCTGCAGCCTGCGTGCTGGTTGCAGGCTGCCATCGAAGTCGAATTCTCGCGCATGCAGCTCGAGCGCAACGCCCAGCCTGCGGTACTGGCCAGCCTCGGGTTCAGCTTCGACGCGCAGGTAACTCGATAATTCGAGTTCGTACTCGAGCTGTTCGCGGGTTAGCACCAGGCCGGGATAAAGTTCGAGCGCCCTGGCATAGACGCGCGACGGCAGCGCCCAGGTATCGCCGTCGAACCGGGTATCGATCAAATGATTCAGATAAAACAGGTACAGCGCGAAGCCAACCGCCAGGGCCAGCAAAGCGTATCCCAGGTATCGAGGCTTGGAACGCGGTCCCGAGGCGGAAGATTTTCTGCGTTTCGGTTTACGCGGCATGGCAGCGAGGCTTCGCCCCTGCGCGACTAGTCCGCTTCCCGCTTTGCCCTGACCACCGCGGCAAGCTCACGCAGCAGGATTTCCGAATCCTGCCAGCCGATGCAGGCATCGGTGATGCTCTGGCCGTAGGTCAGTTCGGTTCCCTCCCGGTAGTCCTGACGGCCCTCGACCAGGTGCGACTCGATCATGACGCCGAAAATATTATCCTGGCCGGTTTTGATCTGGTGGATGATGTCACGGCAAACCTCTATCTGCTTGCGAAACTGTTTCTGGCTGTTGGCGTGACTGCAATCGATCATCAGCCGTGGATTGAGTCCCGACGCCTCGAGTTTTTCGGTGACGGCGGCGACGCTGACCCGGTCGTAATTGGGACGATCGCTGCCGCCGCGCAGGATTACATGGGTGTATTCATTGCCGGCCGTAGTGAAGATCGCCGAGTGTCCCTGTAGCGTAATCGAAATGAAATGGTGCGTGCCCTGCGCAGCGCGCATCGCGTCGATTGCAACCTGAACGCCGCCATCGGTGCCGTTCTTGAATCCTACCGGGCACGATAACCCGGATGCCAGCTCGCGGTGCCCCTGACTCTCGGTGGTGCGCGCGCCAATGGCTCCCCAGCTGACCAGGTCTGAAATATACTGCGGACTGATCAGGTCAAGGTACTCGTGACCTGCGGGTACTCCTTTTTCGGCGAGACCAAGAAGCAATTCTCGCGCCTTGCGCACGCCCTTGTTGATACGAAAACTGCCGTCCAGGTCGGGGTCGTTGATCAACCCTTTCCAGCCAACGGTGGTACGCGGTTTCTCGAAATAAACCCGCATGATGATAATCAGCTCGTTCGCGAGCTCATCGCTCACTTTTTTCAGCCGGTCCGCGTATTCGAGAGCCGCCGCGGTGTCATGAATCGAACAGGGGCCGATGATAACCACGAGACGGTCGTCCTTGCCGTCGAGGACATCGTAAATTTGCTGGCGCGCAGTGGTCACCGTATCGGCCGCCTTTTCGCTCAGCGGCAATTCCCGCATCAACGATTCGGGGGTCTGTATTTCCTTGGTGCCGGTAATGCGCAGGTCTTTGGTCTGGTGCATGGTCATCTGGATTGCTTTCCGAGGCAGGTATCTGCTTGAAAAAAGGCGATATTCTTAACTATCGCCCGGTTAATTACCAGCGTTAAATGTTTCCAGCAGCGCCCGCGTCTGCCCGTTCTCGAGGCGCGGTCCGAACTGCGTGACTATCCTGGCCGACGCCATCGACGCCAGATCCCCTGACCGCTGGAAACTCATGCCCTGGGACAGACCGTACAGAAATGCTCCGGCGAACATGTCGCCGGCGCCCAGCGTATCCACTGCCCTGACCCTGACAGGATCGATCTCGACCAGGTCTACGCCGTCGAACAACAGCGCCCCGTCCTTGCCACGCGTGATGGCGAAGCTGCGTGAAATCTTTTTGAACAAGTCGATCGCCACATCGAGATTATCGCTACCGGCCAGTTCCCTGGCCTCGTCCTCGTTGGCAAACAACAGGTCAACGCCTTCCCCGATCATCGCTTCGATGGAATCGCGGAAAAACCTGACCATATTGGGATCAGACAGCGTCAACGAGGTCTTGATGCCGCGGCTTTCGGCGATGCGCCGCGCCTCGATCGCCGCGTCGCGGGTGTTCTCGGCGCTGGACAGGTAACCCTCGATGTAAATGTACTGCGAGTGCTTGATCGCCTCCTTGTCGATATCGTCGACATCAAGATCGGCGCTGACACCGAGAAAGGTATTCATCGTGCGATCGGCATCGGGCGTCACGAAAACCAGGCACTTGCCGGTTACCCCGCCCGGCAGGGGCTTGAAATCGAGGTTCGAGTGAACCCCGGACCGATGTAGATCGCGTGCGAAGACCTGCCCGGTCATATCGCTGGATACGCGACAGTCAAGGTGGGTATTGGCGCCCATCTGCGCGAGCGCGATGATGGTATTGGCGGCTGAACCGCCACAGGTCATGCTCTCGTGCGACTCACCCAGCTGCGCGATCAGGCTATTCTGGTGCTGTTCGTCGATCAACGTCATGACACCCTTGTCGATGCCAAGCTCGACTAGCTTGTGCGGGTCGACATGATACTCGATATCGACCAGCGCGTTGCCGATCGCGTAAACATCAAATTTCTTCATAACCGCCCTTCAATCAGTAGCTTATTCGGGTCATTTTACCCGCAATATCAGCTTGCCAGGATAATCTTTTGATTCGCAGGTAAAAATAAAATTAATTGATGATTATTCAAGGCCCGGGCTTTTCATCGCGGTGCAAAAAGTCTATAAAGGTCGCTCGTTTGACACGGAGAGGGGGATTGAGATGTATAGAATCGAAACGACGGATCCGATTACCGGCAAGTCATTGACGCAACTAGTCGACATGCCTTACGTGATCGAAAAGGACCAGGAGGACAGCGTGGTGATCTATTTCGAGTCCGAGTATAATCGCGACCTTTACCTGCAAAATCCGGCCGAGCACAGGCTGGCTCACAATCGCCGGCAAGATTCCTGAAGCGAATCCCGGGCGTCTGAAGGAACCGGGACTACTAGCCTGAAAACAGCTCCTGAGCCATCTTCTGGATGGCTTTATATTTCTTAAAGCTTATAGCTTCACTCAATTAATTTTATTTATAAAATTAACTACATTTATTCGCTCCGATTGCTAATATACGCGCTCCAGACATTACATCAATTAAGCTATCGGAGGCACCATGTCCCTAAAAGGATCGCAAACAGAACAAAATCTGAAAGACGCTTTTGCCGGAGAGTCGCAAGCCAACCGTCGTTACCTCTACTTCGCCGCCAAGGCTGACGTAGAAGGTTTCAATGACGTTTCTGCCGTTTTCCGCTCCACCGCCGAAGGCGAGACCGGACACGCACATGGCCACCTCGAGTACCTCGAAGAGGTTGGTGATCCCGCAACCGGCCTGCCGATGGGCAGTACCGAGCTTAACCTGAAGGCTTCGATTGCCGGCGAGACCCACGAATACACCGACATGTATCCGGGTATGGCAAAAACGGCCCGCGAAGAAGGCTTCGACGAGATCGCCGACTGGTTCGAAACCCTGGCGAAGGCAGAGCGTTCTCACGCCAACCGTTTCCAGAAAGCGCTAGACAACCTGGACGCATAATCCAGTATTTATCCGGGCCCGCAAAGGCCCGGTATCTATTTCAGGTACCCAGCCATGTCCACTCCTACCCGTGAAGGCAGCGTCGATGCGCCCACCCGCCATCCGCTGGGCCAGAACGATGCCGGCTTCTACGACGAAACGGCCTGCTTCGACGAGATGGAACGGGTTTTCGATATTTGCCACGGCTGTCGCCGCTGCGTCAGCCTGTGCAACGCCTTTCCGACGCTTTTCGACCTGGTGGACGAGTCCGACACCTTCGAGGTGGATGGCGTTGCCAGGAAGGATTACTGGAACGTTGTCGATCACTGCTACCTGTGTGACCTCTGTTACCTGACCAAATGTCCTTACGTTCCTCCGCACGAGTGGAACGTCGATTTCCCGCACCTGATGCTGCGCGCCAAGGCCATCGGCTTCAGGAACGGGCGCGCCAAATTTCGTGACCGGCTGGTTAGCTCTACCGACACTGTCGGCAGCTTCGCAAGCATCCCGATCGTCGCTAACGTCGTCAATGCGGCCAACAGGAACGAGCACACTCGCGCCCTGCTGGAATCTGCGCTTGGGGTACACGCGGACGCGCGCTTACCCGAATACCACAGCAGGACTTTGAGCAAGCGCACGCGCAACCACAAGCCCGGTGATTTCGAAGTTAAAGCCACCGACAGGACAACTGGCAAGGTGGCCATTTTCGCGACCTGTTACGGCGAGTACAACGAACCCCTGCTCGGCGAAGACCTGCTTGCGGTGTTCGAGCATAACGAAATTCCGACCATGGTCGTCAAGAACACCCTGTGCTGCGGCATGCCCAAGCTGGAGCTGGGCGACCTGGACGCGGTCGCTAAGCTTAAGGATCACAACATTCCGCTACTGGCAAAGCTGGTCGACGAGGGTTGGGACATCATCTCCCCGGTACCCTCCTGTACTCTGCAGTTCAAGCAGGAGTTGCCGTTGATGTTCCCGGAAGACGACGACGTGGCGAAAGTACAGCAGGCGTTTTACGACCCGTTCGAATACCTGTCGCTACGCCACCGTGGGCAACTGCTGAAAACCGACTTCAAGCAGGGGATCGGCAAGATCAGCTACCACGTGGCCTGCCATCAGCGCGTGCAGCGCATCGGCCTCAAGACCCGCGACATCCTGGCGTTGATCCCGGACACCGAGATCGACGCCATCGAGCGCTGCTCGGGACACGACGGCACCTATGCGATCAAGAAGGAATTCCATGAGGTGTCGATGAAAATCGTCAAGCCGGTGGTTTCCCGAGTGCAGAAGAACGAGCCGGACGCCTACGCCAGCGACTGCCCGATGGCAGGACAGCATATCTCGGCAGGGCTCGCCGACGGCAGCCACACCCAACATCCGATCAGCTTGCTGCGGCAAGCCTATGGAATTTAATCGATGGAGACCCAGATGAATCAGCAGATTACCCGTGATGACCTGATGAGCCTCGAGCAGTACGCCGAAAAGCGCGGCGAATTCCGGCAACGGGTGCTGGAACACAAGAAACACCGCCAGGTTGCGCTTGGGCCGAACGCAACACTGTATTTCGAAGACCGGCTGACCCTGCTCTACCAGATCCAGGAAATGCTGCGCATCGAGAAGGTATTCGAAGCCGAAGGCATCAACGAGGAACTCGAAGCCTACAACCCGCTGATACCGACCGGCCGGGAATTCAAGGCAACCTTCATGATCGAATACCCGGACCCGCAGGTGCGCGCTGCCCAACTCGAGAAACTGGTCGGTATCGAAGACCTGGTGTGGATGCAGATTGGCGACCACGACAAGATCTGGTCTATCGCCGACGAAGACCTCGAGCGCACGACCGAAACCAAGACTTCCGCGGTCCACTTTCTACGTTTCGAGATCAGCGACGCAATGGCTCAGCAGCTCAAGGACGGCGGGCCGTGGAAGATCGGCGTGCAGCATCCCGTCTACAGCTACGAATTCGAGATCGAAGGCGATACTCGCGCTTCGCTGATCAGGGACCTGGATTAACCGGCTGGTATCAGCCCGTCTTCCGGCGTTGCGCGAATACGCGCAACCCGGGCCAGTCCAGCCAGCCCGCTACCGGGTAATTTCAGACAAACAGTTTCTTGATGTTTCTGACCACATCGGGAGCGCGTTTCAGCGCATTAATGCTTTCTTCGGGTGTAATACGCAGGTGCTCGATGGCAGGAACGGCACAGACCCTGGGCAGCGTATGGTTGCGATCACCCTGCATCATGCTGTAGTAGTTGGCGACCAGTACCAGGTCGCATAAATCGGGCGGACTTGCGATGTCGCGCGTCCAGTCACCGCACTCCTCGGAAACCCGAATCAATTCGTCTAAGAAATTCCACTTACGCAGCAGCAGGCTCGAAATTTCGGGGCGCATGACCTGTATCGCATGATCAACTTCGAGGTGATCCAGCATCAGGTGATGATGCTCCAGCAGGCGATCGTCAATGGCCAGCACGCCGATGCCGTGGACGAGGCCGGCCAGCATGGCCAGGTCCGACGAGATCGATCGGTGCTTTTTTGCCAGGATTCTACCGAGCGCCGCGACGTTGAGGCTGTGGTCCCAGAAAGACCGCACGCGCTGCATATGCTTCAGCGGCAGGCGTCGAACCAGCTTTCCGACAGCATAGGTCATGACCAGGCAATAGACTGCCAGCATGCCCAGTTGCTCGACCGAGTAACGGATTTTTTCTGCAGTGTTCATGTCGCTGTCGCCAGGGCAGCGTGCTACATTTTTGATCTTTCGCGAGATGTCGGGATAGGCGATCAGGATACGTACCATCGCATCGATATCGGTGGACTCGCCCCTGTAAATCTGCTGCATCCTCTCTGCCACCGAGGGCAGCGACGGTAACTTGATGCTGTTATCCATCAGGTTACGGTACAAATGGTTGACAATGGAATTGTCTTCGTCTGCATCGTCGGTGAACAACGAGTGTACGCTGATATCGTCGGCCGCGACGCCCGCCAGTTGCGTGAAATCGGCGAGCTTCTGACCGTCTATTTTCACGTAGTTTACCGGTCCCAGGGCCTTGACGTCATAAATGCAGGGCCTTAGCTGCGCAACCGGTTTCATTTCGCGGCCGGGGTCGGCGCTAGCTACCCTGGTTTTGCCGTCTCGAGCGATCAGGGAAACGCGGCCGTCGAGGATATAAAGAGCTTTTTTTTCGGTAGAACCGGTCTCGATCAGCAACTGGCCATCACGTGCGCTCAGGATCTGTAGCTGGTTGGCAAGGTTGATCAGGTGAGCGTCCGACAAATCGGCGAGCTGCCTGATGCGCCGCAGGGTCGAGACATCCGGCAACCTGGTATCGTTCGCGACGGCAGATTTGCGTAGTTTTATCATTCAAATTTCCTGACTGGTCTACCGCGATCGCCGCCAGCGTAATCCCCGGCGCCAAATTCAGGCTGAGTAACCCTGACCCTAGTCGGACTCAACGACCCGCCTGGCACCCCCCCCGAGGCCGCATCAGGCACGGCGCACAGAGGGATTCGAGCAGGAATTCGAAGCATTATCGCAGATCCTGATGCACCGGATCATGATGGCGTTCGCTATTTTATTTCCTCGCCCGATTTATACCAGCCCAATCGCTTATGCAGAGCGACGACTTCGCCCACCAGGATTAACGTGGGTGCACGCACCTCGTGTTCGGCGATTATTCCCGGCAGCGTGTCGAGGTCTCCGATGAAAACCCGCTGTTCCGCCATCGTGCCTTTTTCGATCAGCGCTGCGGGCGTATCGGCAGCGCGCCCGTGTGCTTTCAACGAGCCGCAGATTTGCTCGACGTTTTCGAGCCCCATGTAGAATACGACGGTCTGGTTGGCATGGCTCAGCATTTCCCAATTGAGCTGGTCTTCCCCTTCGCGCCGATGACCAGTGACGAAAATACAGGCCTGCGAATAATCTCGGTGTGTCAACGGAATACCGGCATAGCTGGCGCAGCCCGAAGCCGCGGTTATGCCCGGCACCACCTGGAATTCTATATTCTCGTCGATCAGCTCGGCAATCTCCTCGCCGCCGCGCCCGAAGATGAAGGGGTCGCCCCCCTTTAACCTCAGCACACGTTTACCCTCCTTCGCCAGACGCACCAGCAGCTGGTTGATATTTTCCTGCGGGATGGCGTGGTTCGACCTGGCCTTGCCGGCGTAGATCTTCTCTGCATCGCGGCGCACCATGTCGAGAACCGGCGCGGAAACCAGGCGGTCGTAAACCACTACATCAGCCTGTTGCATCAGGCGCGCCGCCTTGAAGGTAATCAGGTCCGGGTCGCCTGGACCTGCACCGACGAGGTAGACCTCGCCCCGCACCGCATCGACATCGAATCTTGCAAGCTCCTGCTGCAGGAGCTTGTGCGCGTCCTCGCCGCGGCCCGCAAAGACGAGCTCGGCTACCTGTCCGTGGAGAATGGATTCCCAGAATCGCCGCCGCGAGTCCACGTCCGGAAGTGCCCGTTTGACCGCTTCGCGATTTTCGTCGGCGAGCTTCGCGAGTTCGCCGTAGGCGCCGGGAATGCAGCTTTCCAGCTTGGCGCGCAGCATCCGCGCCAGCACCGGCGACACGCCGCCCGTCGAAATCGCGATCTGGACTGGATCGCGGTCGATCATCGACGGCATTATAAAACTGCAAAGGTCGGGATTATCGACCACGTTGACCGGGATATTACGCGACTGGGCCAGGTTCGAAATTTTCGCGTTGACGTCGGCGTCGTCGGTCGCGGCAATAACGCAAACGACATCGTGCAAATCTTGCAGGAGGAACTCGCGTTGTTCGAATTCGAGTCGGCCATCTGACGCCATTTCGCGCACCCGATCTCCGACTTCGCTGGCAACTACCCGCACCCGGCCGTTTGCCCTCAGTAACAGCTCGGCCTTGCGCGCGGCGATGGCGCCGCCGCCGACGACCAGGCATCGCCGTTCGCTGATATTGTAAAAAACGGGTAGAAATTTCATCTATTCACAATCCTCTACGCCGATTATATGCCGCCCCCTCGGATTACTGAATCTTCACAATGGGGGATAAAAAAAGCCCGCGTAGGCGGGCTTTTCAGCAAGTAGTCGCGGAGCGTCTACCGATTTTTCTGACGATAATTTTCGATCGCCGCCGAGATCGCATCTTCGGCCAGCACCGAGCAGTGGATCTTGACCGGTGGCAGCGCAAGCTCCTCGGCGATTTGCGTATTCTTGATTTTCGAGGCCTCGTCCAGGCTCTTGCCCTTGACCCATTCGGTTACCAGCGAACTGGACGCAATAGCCGAGCCGCAGCCGTAGGTTTTAAACTTGGCGTCCTCGATAATACCGTCCTTGCCGACCTTGATTTGCAGTTTCATTACGTCGCCGCAGGCCGGGGCGCCCACCATGCCGGTACCGACCGACTGATCGTCTTCGATAACGCCAACGTTGCGCGGATTTTCGTAATGATCGAGTACTTTTTCACTGTATGCCATTTGTTACACCTCTAGTTTGCAGCGCCTAATGCGCCACCCATTCAACAGAATTCAAATCTATACCGTCTTTGTACATATCCCAAAGCGGGGACAAATCGCGCAGCTTTTCCACCGCGGCACGCACCAGCTCGATCGTGTAGTCGATTTCTTCAGCGGTGGTGAACCGACCGATGGTAAAGCGGATCGAGCTGTGCGCGAGCTCGTCGTTGCGGCCGAGGGCGCGCAGCACATAGGACGGCTCGAGGCTCGCTGAAGTACAGGCGGAACCCGACGACACCGCGAGGTCGCGCAGCGCCATTATCAGCGACTCGCCCTCGACAAAATTGAAGCTGATATTCAGGTTGCCGGCGATGCGATGCTCCATGTCGCCGTTGACATAGACCTCTTCCATGTCCTTGAGGCCGTCGTAGAGCCGGTCGCGCAGCATGCGAATGCGCTCGTTCTCGGTCGCCATTTCTTCCTTCGCAATGCGAAAGGCCTCACCCATACCGACGATCTGGTGGGTCGGCAGCGTGCCCGAGCGCATACCGCGTTCGTGGCCGCCACCGTGCATTTGCGCTTCGAGACGCACGCGTGGCTTGCGCCTGACATAGAGCGCACCGATGCCCTTGGGACCATAAGTCTTGTGCGCACAAAAAGACATCAGGTCCACCTTCATTCTTTGCAGGTCGATATCGACCTTGCCGGTAGACTGCGCCGCATCGACATGAAAAATGACCCGGTTTTCGCGCGCGATTTCGCCGATTGCCTCGATATCCTGGATCACACCGATTTCGTTATTGACATGCATGACCGAAATCAGAATCGTCTGTTCGGTGATCGCCGCCTTCAGCTTGTCGAGATCGATAAGACCGTTTTCCTCGGGATCCAGATAAGTAACCTCGAACCCTTCCCGCTCCAGCTGACGGCAGGTATCGAGCACTGCCTTGTGTTCGGTCTTCACGGTAATGATGTGATTGCCTTTCTTGCGATAAAAGTGAGCCGCACCCTTGATAGCGAGGTTATCCGCCTCGGTTGCGCCACTGGTCCAGACGATTTCGCGTGGATCGGCATTCACCAGGTCGGCGACATTCTTGCGCGCCTCTTCCACGGCCTCCTCGGCGCTCCAGCCGAACTTGTGGCTGCGCGATGCGGGATTGCCGAAGTCGCCCTCGAGCGTCAGGTAATGCGCCATCTTGTCGGCGACCCGCTTGTCAATCGGTGTGGTCGCGCTGTAATCGAGGTAAATCGGTAGTTTGATATGGCTCACTTAACTCTCCTTCTAGGCAATCGCCCGGGGACGATTGATAAAACGTCCGTACTGGATATCCTGCTTCTTCACCAGTTCGCTAATATCGGGTCGGTTGACGTATTGATCAAGCTTGATATCACTTAAAAATCGATAAAGGTTGCAGGAAAGCTCGAACCAGAGCTGATGGGTCAGGCATTTTTCTCCCTGCGAGCAATTACCCTTGCCGCCGCACTTGGTCATGTCGAGTTTTTCGTCTACCGACGCAATGATGTCGGCGACCGAAATCTGTGCGGCGGGACGCGCCAGCCGGTAACCACCGCCGGGACCCCTGACCCCTTCGACCAGGCCCCCTTTACGCAGTTTCGCGAACAGCTGTTCGAGATAGGAAAGAGAGATACCCTGGCATTGCGATATATCCGCAAGGGTTAACGGGCCGACTCGCTCGTGCAACGCGATGTCCAACATCGCGGTTACCGCATAACGGCCCTTGGTAGATAAACGCATGAGAAAATCCGTAATTCCTGACTAATTTAGTCAGGAATTATATCGATGCCTCGGTTCACGTCAAGGTGTATTTGGAAAGGCTTTGATAGAATTTCTTTAATAATTCAATTTATGAAGTTAATTAATTTAATATCAATGACTTATAGAGATTAGTTAAAGTTAAATATTGCCTGTCTTCAGATGTCGCATCGGATGAAAGTAATGTCCCTGGTAAAGGCAATAACCAAGCCATTTGTACAGGAAACGATTCATCAGCCACTTTTGCTCGATCATGTCGGCGAGGTAAAGCGAACCCCTGCTGCGCGAATGCAAATGCTGCACCTCGACGACGCGCGCATCGTGATAAACCTTGAGGTGCAGATCGGGTTCGCATAACGTCCTGCCATCGTCGCCAAACTGGTAGGTCATGCGCAGCATCGTCGTGTACTTGCAGCGCTCGGTAATCGACAGGAACAGGTCCTGGTGTTCCGGCACCGATGAAATCATTTCGTCGGCAACGCAAAGGTCCGGAGCGATAATGCGCAGGCGTAGATAGTTTTGCTCGTAGAGTTCCATCAAACCCGCGAAACTGCGCGCATTGATACACCGTCCCTTTCGGACAGGTGCGAGATCAAGCAACACTGGCGCGCTCCATGCTAAGCAAAACGTAACGCAATTGCCGGTAAGACTGGATCGATTCGAAGCGATCGGGGTTCAATATCAGAGTCCTGTTTTGGTGTTTGTCTATGAGCCTAAGAATAGCAAACCACCGGGTGGCGTAAACCTTGTATTTATAATAAAAATATGGTTGACCAGCCTGCTCGAATTCGATCGATTCACCCCGCGGATCCGGCTTCAGGCGCGCGTATCCCTGCCGCATCAACACCCTGGATTCGCGCAGCGCTAACAGGCCCGTCAACGCCACCGCGGCCAGCGTCATCGGTGCGGGTTCGATATATATCGCCATTACCAGTCCCGCGAGCCCGTGACCGAGCAACAGCAGAACTAACTGTGCTGTCGAAGGACGAATATCGAAGTATTTCTGCACACTAACTTTCCCTGTTATGCTTTTCCCGACATGCCGCGCAGAAAGTCTATCAACTTCGCCTGAGCATCATCCTGCGCTCGTCTGCGTCCGAGCAGCAGGCCGTAAAGTTCTGGATCCGGCAATTCCAGCAGGTCCCTGAAATGCGACTGGTCTTCACTGCTGGCAGCCTCGTAATGCTGCTCCAGGTAGCGGCTCATGACCAGGTCGAGCTCTTTCATGCCGCGACGGCATAGCCAGCGTAAGCGCGATAGTTCCGACACTGCGGCGCCAGCTCCGGGGTTAAATCTTTCGCTGCACCATCAACTTCTTGGTGGCGGCGATCGCCTTGGCCGGATTTAACCCCTTCGGACATACCTTGGTACAGTTCATGATAGTATGGCAGCGATAAAGTTTAAACGGATCCTCGAGGTCGTCGAGACGCTCGCCGGCTGCTTCATCGCGACTATCCACGATCCATCGATACGCGCTAAGCAGCGCCGCGGGGCCGAGATAGCGATCGCTGTTCCACCAGTAACTCGGACAACTGGTCGAGCAGCAGGCACACAGTATACATTCATAAAGCCCATCCAGTTTCTCGCGGTCCTCGCGTGACTGCAGCCGCTCGCGGTCGGGCGGCGCCGGGGTATCCGTTTTCATCCACGGCTCCACGGAGGCCAGCTGAGCGTAAAAATTCGTCAAATCCGATACCAGGTCCTTGACCACGTGCTGATGCGGTAGCGGGTAGACCTTGACGTCACCCTTGATCGCCGCGATCGACTGCGTACAGGCGAGCGTGTTGCCACCGTCTATGTTCATCGAGCAGGAGCCACAGATCCCCTCGCGGCAGGAACGTCGCAACGACAGCGTGGAATCCATTTCGTCCTTTATCTTGAGCAGCGCGTCCAGCACCATCGGGCCGCAGTTGTCCAGATCCACCTCGAAGGTGTCGGTGCGCGGGTTTTCGCCGCTGTCCGGATCGTAACGGTATACCACGAATCGCCTGACATTGGTGGCGCCATCGGCTGCCTTGAAATATTTGCCCTTCTTGATCACGGAGTTCGCGGGTAAAGTAAATTCGGCCATCTTGATTAATTCCTTACCAGTCTAGTAGACACGCTTCTTCGGCGGGATAACGTCGCACTCGTTGCTCAGCGTGAACATGTGTACCGGGCGATAGTCGAAACTGACCTGCCCTCTTGCATCGATCCAGGACAGGGTATGTTTCATCCAGTTGTCGTCATCGCGTTCGGGGTAATCCTCGCGCGCATGCCCACCCCGACTCTCGGTCCTGTGCAACGCGCTCTGAATCGTCGCCTGGGCCTGTAGCAGCAGGTTTTCGAGTTCCAGCGTTTCGACCAGGTCGGTATTCCAGATCAGGCTTCGATCGTTGACGCCCACGTCCTCGAAGTTGTCAAAGATAGCGTTCATCTTGTCGACCCCTTGTTGCAGCGAGTCGCCGGTGCGAAAAACGGCCGCGTGTTTCTGCATATCGCGCTGCATGTCGTTCCTGATTTTCGCGGTTGCGGTCGCTCCCGAGGCGTTGCGCAGTCGATCGAACCTTTCGAGAATGCCGTCGCAGGCGTCGGCAGCCAACGGTTTGTGAGAGGCGCCTGGCTTGATGGTTTCGGCGGCCCGCAGCGCGGCGGCGCGACCGAACACGACGATATCGAGCAGCGAGTTCGAACCCAGACGGTTGGCGCCATGCACCGACACGCAGGCGGCTTCACCGATAGACATCAATCCCGGCACGACAGTATCCGGATCACCGTCCTTTAGCGTTACTACTTCGCCATGATAATTGGTCGGGATCCCGCCCATGTTATAGTGCACTGTCGGCAGCACCGGGATCGGTTCCCGCGTGACGTCGACGCCGGCAAAAATTTCGGCCGATTCGGAAATGCCCGGCAGCCGCTCGTCGATAACCTCGGCGCCGAGGTGCTCGAGGTGTAAATGGATGTGGTCCCTGTTGGGACCGACACCGCGGCCCTCGTTGATTTCGATCGTCATCGAACGGCTGACCACGTCGCGCGAGGCCAGGTCCTTGGCATTCGGCGCATAACGTTCCATGAAACGTTCGCCGTCGGAATTGGTTAAATAACCACCCTCACCACGCACGCCCTCGGTGATCAGCACACCGGCGCCGAAGATTCCGGTCGGGTGAAACTGGACGAATTCCATATCCTGCAGCGGCAGGCCGGCGCGTGCTATCATGCCGCCGCCATCGCCGGTACAGGTGTGCGCCGACGTGGCCGAAAAATACGCGCGCCCGTAGCCGCCAGTGGCGAGCACCACGGTGTGGGCGCGGAAGCGATGCAACTCACCGCTTGCCAGGTCCCAGGCGACCACCCCGCGACAGGTTCCATCGTCCATGATCAGATCGATTGCGAAATACTCGATAAAAAACTCGGCCCTGTGCTTCAGTGACTGTTGATACAGCGTGTGCAAAATGGCATGCCCGGTGCGATCGGCAGCGGCGCAGGTACGCTGCGCGGTGCCCTCGCCGAAATTGGTTGTCATGCCACCGAACGGACGCTGGTAGATCTTGCCTTCCTCGGTGCGCGAAAAGGGCACGCCGTAATGCTCGAGCTCGATGACCGCGGGTACCGCCTCGCGGCACATATACTCGATCGCATCCTGGTCTCCGAGCCAGTCGGAGCCCTTGATGGTATCGTACATATGCCATTGCCAGGTATCGGGTCCCATGTTGCCGAGTGACGCGCTCATGCCGCCCTGAGCAGCGACGGTGTGGCTGCGGGTCGGGAAGACCTTGGTGATGCACGCGGTCGACAGACCGGCCGCGGCCATGCCCAGGGTCGCGCGCAAACCGGCACCGCCGGCGCCGATGATTACGACGTCATAGGCGTGATCGATTAGCTTGTACTGTTTCGTCATTGCTTAAGCCCCAAAATAAATTTTCAGCACCGAAATCACGCCGATGATGCCAAGCACCAGGCAAAGTAAATTCGACAACAGTAATACCACCGTGCGCGTCGCGTGCGACGCTACGTAATCCTCGATGACGACCTGCAGGCCAAGCTTGGCATGATAAAAAACGGAAGCTACCAACAGCACCAGCGCGACGGTAACCGCAGGATGGCCGATCCACTCGACCAGCGTGGCATGATCGACGGGCATCGCCGCAAGGCTGAAACCGGCCCACAATACCAGCGGTATCAGCAGCAACGAGGTCAGGCGCTGATGCCAGAAATGCGAGGTGCCGTCTTTGGCAGAGCCCAGTCCCTTGACCCTCGACAGGGGTGATCGCAAGTCAGCCATGGCTCTACCCTACCCCCGCAACCACCCAGGTTGCCACGGTCAGTATCACGGCGAGAGCAATCGCGAGCTTGGCGGTCAGGTCGACGGTATCAAGCTCGAATCCATAACCGGCATCCCAGAACAGGTGTCTGACGCCGTTACAGAAATGGAGGTACAGGGAGAATATGAAACCAGCCAGGTAAAGCTGGCCGTACCAGCTTGCGAGGTGCGGCACCAGCGCCTCGTAGGTCGCAGCACCCTGCGCCGCCGCGGCCAGCACCCAGACCATGACGATACATCCCAGGGCAAGAATTACGCCGGTGATGCGATGGGTGATCGACAGCAACCCGGTAAGCGGCAGTCGATAAATCTGCAGGTGTGGAGACGTAGGATATTTGTTTGGCGACATCTATGGTTACCTTGAGTTTAGAGTTAAATTTCGAACAAGCCAGTCAAGCGTCAAAAGTCGATACAGCGACCGTTTTTTTCCCAGTCACCGTAACGCGTCGGCTCCTTGCCTTGCGGACCGCCAAACTCTTCGGCTTGCTGACCCTTTTCGCCTGCTTGAGCCCCGTCCTCGTCGGTACCCGGGGTTTCATCTGTTGATTCTGATTTCTGTTCGGACATCGAAGCTCGCGTCTCTATTTTTGTTTGCGCGATATATTAACACAGGAAAATACGCAGGCGCTCGCAAAACCGATCGCTGCACACCCGGCGCGGCGATCTTGGTGCCATGACAAATAAACTACTTGTTTAACAACTGGGGGATCAGTTGCTGATACGGTACGTAACCATTGAACATTGCGCCATCGCTCGCGAACAAAGCAGGCGTGCCGGTTACGCCGATACGGTTGCCGAGCAGGTAACCGTCGTCGACATAGCTTGCGGACTCGCAGGTTTCGGACGAAGACAGCGAACCCGCTTGGACTTTCTTGGCGATACTCATCGCCCTTTGCTGGTCGTCGGCACACCAGACCTTCTTCAGGTCGGCATAGCCGGGCCCGCGACTGCCGCCGCGAGGATAGGGATAATAATGTACCGAGATGCCCGCTTCCTGCAGATACTTCACTTCTTTATGCAATTGCTGGCAGTAGCCGCAACTGGTATCGGTGAATACATTCAGTACCGCGAGTTCCTCGTTTTCGGCGGGAAAAATGATTTGCTTGTCCTCGCCGAAATCGGCGAGTTCTTCGACCACCAGCTCGCGCCGGCTCAATTCGGTCAGATTCCGTGCGGTTTTCAGATCGACAAGGTCGCCGATAAAAACATAACGACCGCCGTCGATCAGGTATGCAAACTTGTTGCCGAAACGGGTCTGGTAGACCCCGTCGACACCGGTCTCCTGCGCCGGCTCGACCTGGTCGGTGCCGAGACGCAATTTGAGCAGTTTGGTCATGTCCTCGGCGGATTCATCGCCAGCGCGGGCCGAAGAGAACAACAACAGCATCAGGATACTGGCCGCCAGGGCCCGGGGGATCAATCGAGTCATGTTTAATCGTAGTGTCTGAAATTAATGATATTAGTCTAACTATGCGCTATTAAGTTCGTTTTTGCCAGATCAGGATTCGATTGTTTGCCGGCATCGGGACGTCCTCGACCAGTTCGAGGCCCGCATTTCGGGCGAGCCCGTCGAGCCATTCGAAATCCCTGATCCCGCTGGCGGGATCGCGTGCCCTGAGCATCCGGTCGAATCGTGCATTGCTTTCGGAGGTATAGCGCCCCTGGTAATTAAACGGGCCATAGACCGCAAACACTCCGCCCGCCCTCAGGCAGCGGCCGACACCGGCGATGCTGGCGACAACCGCGGGCTCGCCCATGATGTGGAAGCAGTTGGCGGAGTAAACCATGTCATAATCGCGCTCTGGCCAGTCCCCGAGCACGTCGAGCGCAAGCGGCGGTAACAGGTTACCCGGGCCCGATTCCTCGATCCAGGCCTCGATACCTGGCAGGTTCGATTCGAGATCCGAGGGCTGCCAGCTGACCGCGGGCGACTGGCTCGCAAAAAAAACCGCGTGCTGACCGGTACCGCTGCCGATTTCGAGCACGTCTCCGTTCAGATAGGGCTTGATCACTTCGTGAATAACATGCTTGTTCTGTTCGGCAGACTCGGCGTAGGGGCGGCTCAAGATTTTATCTCCTGGTTGCGTTTGCGCAGACGCTCGAGCTTTTCCGCGATCCTGATCTCGAGACCCCGATCCACCGGGTGATAATACTGCCGGCCTGCGAGCGCTTCCGGAAAATAGGTTTCACCCGCGGCAAAGCCGTCGTCTTCATCATGCGCATATCGGTATCCCTCGCCGTAACCATGGTCCTGCATGAAGCGGGTGGGCGCATTGCGCAGGTGCATCGGCACCTCGAGGCTGCCCGACTGGCGCGCGTCCTCCATGGCCAGCTGGTAGGCCCTGTAAACCGCGTTGCTCTTGGCGGCACAGGCGAGGTAGACGATTCCCTGGGCCAGCGCGAGCTCGCCTTCGGGGCTACCTAGCCGCTCGTAAGTCTGCCAACCATTCAGGCACAGCTCCAGACCGCGCGGATCGGCGATGCCTATGTCCTCGACCGCCATGCGAACCACGCGCCTGGCGATATAGGCCGGATCGCAGCCGCCGTCGATCATCCGACAAAACCAGTACAGCGCCGCATCGGGGTCCGATCCACGCACCGACTTGTGCAGCGCCGAAATCTGTTCGTAAAAAAGATCGCCTCCCTTGTCGAAACGTCGTGGGCCCTGCTGCGCGATCTCTGCGACCAGGTCGGCATCGATATTACCGTCTTCGACCAGGTCGCTGATGATCTCGAGGTAGGTCAGCGCGCGGCGGGCATCACCATCGGCAACCTGGGCGAGCAGCTGGCTGGCCTCGGCATCGATACCGAGGCCGCGTTCGCCGAGGCCAAATTCGCGATCCTCGAGCGCGCGCCTGACGACGCCTTCGATGTCTTCTGTCGAGATCGGCTTGAGCACGTAGGTACGAGTGCGCGACAACAGCGCGTTGTTCAGTTCAAAGGAAGGATTTTCGGTGGTGGCACCGACGAACAGGATGGTGCCATCCTCGATGAACGGCAAAAAACCATCCTGTTGCGCCTTGTTGAAACGATGTACTTCGTCGATGAACAACACCGTCAGGCCCTGGTGGTGACGCGCCTGGTCGATAGACGCGCGGATGTCCTTGACCCCGGCGAGCACCGCGGACAGGGTGATGAAACGGGCATCGGAATACTCGGCGATCAGTCGCGCGATAGTCGTTTTGCCAGTGCCCGGAGGCCCCCACAGAATCATCGAGTGCAACCTGTTGGCCTCGATCGCCTGCCGCAGTGGTTTGCCTGGTGCGAGCAGGTGCGACTGGCCGGCTACCTGTTCGAGCCTGCGCGGACGCATGCGATCAGCCAGCGGCCTGAATCCCGACTCAGCTTCGAATAAATCGCTCATGTCGAATAACCGGGCTTGCTGCTATGTCAGCCGCCGACGCCGTAAACGTCCACCCCGGGAGGCGGCACAAATTTGAACACGGCGGGATTATGCACAACCCCGACACGCAGGTTTTCGAACACGATTTGCGTGCTCTGGCCAAATTGATCCTGCAATTCCATGGCGCGCACGCTGCCGTCCTCGAGCCCGATAAAGATGCGGTTATACTCGAGGTCGGTCGCCTGCGGCTCGAGCTCGACCCAGTAAAGAAACTTGCGCTGTCCGACCTCACGCACGACGAATTCCCGGGTGACGTCGGATTTTTTCATCAGGATCATGATCGGCGCATTGGAAAGGCCCGCATCCATCGGCTTGACCGTAACCTGGTCGAGTTCGACGTCGTATATCCACAATTCCTTGCCGTCGGCAATAATGCGCTGCTCGAAGGGTTCGAGGTAAATCCAGGCAAATTTACCCGGCCGCTGCAGCGCCAGCGTGCCGCGAGATTGCTGGACGATTTTCTTGTCTTCGTCGCGCAGCGTCTGTTTGAAATCCGCGGTGAGGTTATCCATGTTCTTCAGCGCCGCGCGCAGGCGTTGCGTGGCATCCTCGTCGTCGGCACCGGCCGGTGCCACCGTCAGGGCAAGCAGTAATATCAGGTATTTCATATTCAGTCCGCAGGTGGAGGTGGTGGCGCCAGCACTTCCCGACTACCGTTCGACTGCACCATCGAAACCACGCCCGCGGCCTCCATCTCCTCGATCATGCGCGCGGCACGGTTGTAACCGATTTTAAGGCGCCGCTGCACGTAAGATATCGACGCTTTTCGCGTCTCGGTAACAACCGCGACGGCATCATCGTAAAGCGGGTCGGCCTCGTCACCATTGGAATCTCGTGGCGCCTCGCCCGGCAAAACTGCCGCGGTCGACTCCTCAAGGACATTCTCGATGTAATTTGGTTCGCCCAGCTTCCTGATTTCGTTGATCACCGCGTGCACCTCGTGATCGTCGACGAAGGCGCCGTGTACTCGCTCCGGCACGCTGGTGCCCGGTGGCAGGTACAGCATGTCGCCATGCCCGAGCAGCGTTTCCGCGCCCATCTGGTCGAGGATGGTGCGCGAATCGATCTTGGACGACACCTGGAACGCGATGCGCGTCGGTATATTCGACTTGATCAGGCCGGTGATGACATCGACCGAGGGCCGTTGCGTGGCCAGCAGCAGGTGAATTCCCGAGGCACGCGCCTTTTGCGCGAGCCTTGCGATCAGTTCCTCGACCTTCTTGCCGACCACCATCATCATGTCGGCGAACTCGTCGACGACAACGACGATATAGGGCAGGGTTTCGAGATCCTCGGGCTCGGCATCGGGATTCAGCAGCAATTGCTTGCGATCGAACAGCGGATCCTTGATCGGATGACCCGCGGCGAACGCCTCCCTGATCTTGCGGTTGTAGCCCGAAATATTACGCACCCCGAGCGACGCCATCAGCCGGTAACGCCGCTCCATCTCGGCGACGCACCAGCGCAGCGCGTTGGCGGCCTCCTTCATGTCGGTCACCACCGGCGCGATCAGGTGCGGGATGCCCTCGTAGATATTGAGCTCCAGCATCTTCGGGTCGATCAGGATCATGCGCACGTCCTCGGGCGTCGCCTTGAACAGGATGCTGAGCAGCATTGCGTTGATCGCAACCGATTTACCGGAGCCGGTGGTACCGGCAACGAGCAGGTGCGGCATCCTGGTCAGATCGGCGACTACGGCCTCGCCGCTGATATCCTTGCCCAGCGCCAGCGTCAACGGCGAGGCGGCCTGATCGAAGGCCTTCGACTGCACGATCTCGCTCAACGCGACCAGTTCGCGGTTTTCGTTCGGAATTTCGAGTCCCATGACCGACTTGCCGGGGATGATTTCGACGACGCGAACGCCCGTGACCGACAGCGAGCGCGCCAGGTCCTTGGCCAGGTTTGAAATCTGGCTGACCTTGACCCCCGGCGCCGGCAGAATTTCGAAGCGTGTGATAACGGGCCCCGGGTGCACTGATTCGACCTGGATCTCGATACCGAAATCGAGTAGCTTCAGCTCTAGTTGCTTCGACATTGCCTCGAGCGAGGACTTGCTGTAACCCGCAACCCGGGGCTTGGGCCTGTCCAGCAGCGCCAGCGGGGGAATCGTGCCTTTGCCCTTGCCACTGGTCTTGAACAACGGGATCTGCTTTTCTTTTTCGACACGCGGACTCGGCTCGATCTGCTCGACCACCGGTTCGATCTTGAGCGGCTTACGCTGCTCCTGTTTCTGCTGTCGGACCTGGAAAACCTGCTCGCGTTCGTTGCGGTTGCGATTTCCCTCGACCTTATCACGCATCAGGTAGTAGCGATCGATAAGCCGGTCGAGCAGCATCAGCGTGTACTTGCCGGTATTGTCGACCAGGGCAAGCCACGAAAGCCCGGTAAACAGTGTGAGTCCCGCGAGAAACAGCGACAGGTGCATAACGGTGGCGCCGACGAACCCGAGACCCTGGGAAAAATAGTTCCCGGTAATCTGTCCGAGGATGCCACCCGCGTCCAGCGGCATGGTGCCGGGCGCAACCGAAAAATGCATGCTCGACAACGCGCAACCGGAGATCAGGGTCAGCACGAAACCGCTCCAGCGGATTACCAGCATCTGGTACTGATCCTCCGCGCTCAGGTCACGGGTCTTGACCAGAATCATGCCGTTGTATATCAGCATGATGGGCAGCAGAAACGCTAGAAAACCGAACAGATAGAACAGCAGATCGGCAATCCATGCGCCGGCGGTCCCGCCGAAGTTGGAAACGTCGCCGTGACTGCCGCTGTGCGACCAGGACGGGTCCAGCGCGTCGTAGCTGAACATCGCCAGCAGGAAATAGCCGGCTAGCGCGAACGACAGCAACATGCCTGCCTCGCGCAGGCGCTGGCTAACCTGCCCGGCAAACATCAGTTTTCTGTGGTGCTCGTCCGAGCGTGATTTGGGTCTAGCTTGCGCCACCTGAGATACAGCCTCGCATAAAATCGCTTATTTTACATGATCCGCTCCGCCATGAACCAGAATTAATCCCATTGAAAAAAACCTGCCCGACAACCATATAGTCACGGCGCAGATTTATCTTTACTATTGGCGTCTTTTTCCAGCCCCAGATCCTGAGAGTCAACAATGCCCGATCCAAAACACAGCCGCGTCATTATTCTCGGCTCCGGCCCGGCCGGTTACTCGGCGGCGGTTTATGCCGCGCGCGCAAACCTGAAACCCACGGTTATCACCGGTGTCGAAGCAGGCGGGCAGTTAATGACGACCACCGACGTCGACAACTGGCCCGGCGACGTCGAAGGCCTGACGGGTCCGGTGCTGATGCAGCGCATGCAGCAGCATGCAGAACGTTTCGACACCCAGATTATTTTCGATCACATCCATACCGTGTTTCTGAACGAATCGCCGAGGCGTATGATCGGCGACGCGGGCGAGTACAGCTGCGACGCGCTGATCATTGCGACCGGCGCCAGCGCCATGTATCTCGGCGAACCCTCCGAGCAGAAATTTCATGGCAAGGGAATTTCCGCCTGCGCAACCTGCGATGGTTTCTTCTTCAAGGGTCAGAAGGTCGCCGTCATCGGCGGCGGCAACACCGCGGTCGAGGAAGCCCTGTACCTGTCTAATATTGCCGCCGAGGTCACGCTGGTGCATCGTCGCGACCAGTTACGCGCGGAAAAAATCATGCAGGACAAATTGTTCGAAAAGGAAAGGAACGGCAACGTCAACATCGAATGGTTTAGCGTCTTCGACGAGGCCTTGGGCGACGAATCCGGCGTCACCGGCCTGCGCATTCGAAACCTGAAGGATGACAGCACCAGGGAACTCGATGTCTCCGGTATCTTCATCGCCATCGGTCACAAGCCCAACACCGATATATTCGCTGGCCAGCTGGAAATGAAAAACGGCTACATCATCGTTAACAGCGGCCTCGATGGCAACGCCACGGCGACCAGCGTCGAGGGCGTCTTTGCCGCCGGCGACGTCATGGACCACGTCTACCGCCAGGCGGTTACTTCCGCCGGTAGCGGTTGCATGGCGGCCCTCGACGCCGAAAAATACCTTGATGCCAAGGAACTCGGATAGCACCGAACTCGGCGTTAGCGTCACCCACTCCCTGAGCGATGTTCCAGCCGAGGAATGGGATGCGCTCGGCGACGGCAGCTACCCGTTTACGCGCCATTGCTTTCTTTACGGGCTGGAGCTGCACCACTGCCTGGAACCGTTCGGCTGGCACCCCGTGTATTTCCTGGTGCGCAAAGGGCGGCAATTACTCGCCGCTATCCCCTGCTACATCAAGACAAATTCCTACGGCGAACTGGTATTCGATCACGCCTGGGTCAATGCCTATCAGCGCAGCGGCCTCGACTATTACCCGAAGCTGGTCTCGGCGATTCCCTACACGCCGGCGACCGGCGAGCGCTTCCTGATCCAAAGGGACCTGGCCGGCGATGTGCAATCGCGGCGGGCATTACGAGAACTCCTTTGCCGGGCCATTCAGGGTTTTTGTTCCGAACAGAAACTGAGTTCATGGCACGTCCTGTTCGCCGAAAAAAGCGTGCTCGACGAACTCGGCGGGTACGGCATCATGGAACGCAGCGACGTACAGTTTCACTGGCAAAACCACGAATACCGCGATTTCGACGATTTTCTGTCGCGTCTGAACTCGCGCAAGCGCAAGAATATAAAAAAAGAGCGCGGCAGCGTCGCGTCGCAGAATCTCGATATCAGGATGCAGCACGGTGGCGATCTGCATCCGGCCGACTGGCAGCGCATCCACGACCTCTATGCCGGAATTTACCAGCGTAAATACGGTACCGCGACGCTCACCCCGACATTCTTTCAGCATATCGGCGAGCAAATGTCGCGGCAGACTCTCGTCGCCACGACTCGCGACCAGGGGCAAATCGTCGCGGCCTCGCTGTTTTTCCGCAGCAACACCCACCTTTATGGCCGTGTCTGGGGCTGCGATCAATACTTCCACAACCTGCATTTCGAATGCTGCTACTACCAGGGTATCGATTACTGCATCGCCGAGGGGCTCGAATACTTCGATCCGGGTGCGCAGGGCGAACACAAGCTCGCCCGGGGCTTCCTGCCGACCTTGACCTGGTCGGGCCACTGGATCGCACACCCGCAATTTCGCGCTGCGATCGAGCAGTTCCTCGGCCAGGAACGCCGCTATATCGAAAGCTATCGCGCGGATCTGCTCGATCACTCGCCCTATCGTCAGACAGCGTGAATATAATACACTTTAAGTATATATCTTAAATAATTGATTTATATATGATTCCCTGGCTCGACCCAAACGCCCGCCCGCATTTTCCGGATACCGCATCGGTGCTGGCCGAACCCCCTGGATTACTCGCCGCGGGCGGCAGCCTCGACGTCGAGTGGTTGCTGGTCGCCTATCGACAGGGCATATTTCCATGGTTCTCGGAGAACGAGCCTATCCTGTGGTGGTCACCGGCCCCGCGGACCGTGCTTTTCCCGCGAGATTTCCACCAGAGCAGGAGCCTGCAAAAACTCGCGCGGCAGCGGCGCTACAGGATCACGGAAGACCAGGATTTCAGGGCGGTGATAAATGCCTGCGCGGGCGAACGCGCGGGCCAGAGCGGCACCTGGATCAATGCACCGATGATCGCCGCGTTTATCGACTTGCATCGCGCCGGGTTTGCGCATTCGATCGAATGCCGTCGCGACGGTAACCTGGTGGGCGGTCTCTACGGCGTTGCACTGGGCGAGGTGTTCTTCGGTGAATCCATGTTTAGTCGCGAAGCCAACGCTTCGAAACTTTGCCTCAAGCACCTGGTTGACTGCGGCCGCTATCGGATGATCGACTGCCAGCTGCCCACCGCGCACCTGAAATCCCTTGGTGCGGTCGACATCGCGCGCGAACAGTTCGAAAACGCGCTGGATCGCTGGGCCTAGCCTGAATATTACGCCGGTATCTCGGGATCTGGCGAGGACGGCTGTCACCGCCGCCGCCGATTTCATCAGGGACGGGATGGTTAATGTTCTCGGTCG
Organism: Gammaproteobacteria bacterium; assembly: GCA_029864185.1. Taxonomy (GTDB): domain Bacteria; phylum Pseudomonadota; class Gammaproteobacteria. The sequence goes on along the minus strand of JAOTTY010000008.1, from coordinate 8,999 downwards.
AAATCAGCAAACGAAAGCTGGCGCGATCGTCATCATCCGTAAGCACCGCGCACCCATCACGGCAGGGGGTGGCTTGCCGTAAAAATAACGGCATGTTCGCGCTCGATACGCTTTCCGAGGCAGGCGCTATTCCTTGAGAACTATGCTGGCTGCAGCCGGTAGCCGCGCAGAAATTCCGCAAACTCCTCGAGGGCGCGAATTCCGCTTTGTTCCGACGCGGCGCACCACGCCTGCAGGCGCTCTACCCGGTTCGTCTGGCTTGCCGAACCACGGGTCCAGACTTCTTTCAACTGCTGCTTGAACTGGTAGATGGTGGCGATCGTCTTGTCCTGCTGCAACACGCGCTGGATGGTTTCGGTGGCCTGCAGATCAGGCTGGATATCCTCGCGTGTCAACAACTTTCTTGCGCGACGAATCAATCGCCGCCCCATCCGATCGGTATTGCGACGTGCCTCGCGCAAGGCTGGGCGGATCACGATCCGGCCATAATGCTTGAGGATGAAAAAACGCTGGCTGACGACGGCGCGGACGGTATCCCGGTCTATCATGCGCCGATCGCGCTTGCTGACGGCCTTCGGCGCCAGCCGCTTTACCCGTGCCAGCCGGAACATGGCCAGCGCACGGATGTAAATCCAGCCGAGGTCGATCTCCCACCACTTGTTCGACAACCGTGCCGACGCGGCGTAGGCGTGATGGTTATTATGCAGCTCCTCGCCGCCTATCAGGATACCCCAGGGGACGATATTGGTGGACGCATCGCTGGTTTCAAAGCCGCGATAACCCCAATAATGTCCCAGCCCGTTGATGACGCCCGCCGCCCAGAACGGTATCCACAGCATCTGCACCACGAAAATCGCGAGTCCAGGCAAACCCAGCAGCGCCAGTTCGATAAGCGCCATCAGGGAAATACCGAGCCACGGGTAGGCGCTGTACAGGTGTTTCTCGAGCCAGTCGTCAGGCGTGCCATGACCGAACTGTGCCAGGGTTTTCTGGTTACGAGCTTCGTTCCGATACAACCAGTATCCGCCGAACAACACCGTCAGGATGCCCTTGATGCGAGGGCTGTGCGGGTCGTCGACGGTCTCGCAGCGGGCGTGATGCTTGCGGTGAATCGCAACCCATTCGCGCGTAACGATACCGGACGTAAGCCATAACCAGAAGCGGAAAAAATGGCTGACCACCGGTTTCAGGCTGAGCGCATGGTGGGCCTGGTGGCGATGCAGAAAAATGGTGACGCTGGCAATAGTGATGTGCGTTAGCAATAACGCGATGCCGACATAACCCCAGATAGATAGTGAAAACAAGCCTTGAAGCGACATTTTTTACCCCCCGTTCCTGACGGTTGATTCTACAGATAAATCGAGGCAACTTACAGAATAACGTCGAACGAGGTTTAACTGCGATGACCCGGATAACTGACCGGCGGCACGCGTCGAAACGTGCACGAGGTTAGGATCCATTTTAGTTCATAAAGTTCCGTTTGACTGCAGATAAACGGGAAATTATGGAAGGCGTCTGATAATCGCCGCTAACCGCAGGATAATCCTGCAATCGGGGGAGATTTTTCGTCCTCGACGATATGAATCCCGGGCTTGCAGCGCCTCGCTACGCCAACCCGCCAACCGGCGGACGGGCAACCTATCAGGGTCGCCGCTACAGGCGCTTCGGCAGGTGTCTGCGAATATCGTCGAGGCTATGGGCAACCAGATTCTTGTTCACTTCGTCCGCCACTAGACTCGCACACTGCTTGCCGAGACCGGCGCGCAGCATACCGAGGAATTGAGGCGGCGCGACCAGGTAGATACGACGCAATTTTCGGCGACGGTGAATCTTGTCGATATGTTCGCACAGTTGCGACGCGAAGATTTCCGCCTGGCGGTTATGTGCTGCCTTTTCGTGTCCCATCGAGTGCATGCCGAAACCGCCGGAATCGTTGCCGCTACCGGTGCCGTCGGCAACCAGGTCCTGCTCGCGCAGGCGGCTCTCGGGATGAACCAGGTCCTCGGATTCCACCAGCACACCGTGTCCTGCATCGTCCTCGGTGAAAAGTATCCTGGCCCTGCTGGCATCGGCGACAACGACTGCTATTGACATTTTCAATCTCCTCTTAGGATGTATCTATACCAGAAAATTTATGCGATCCCGGCACACAAGTTACCGACGCAGATCAATTGCGACGCTGATTTTCGCCGCCGTGCTGCCACGATACGGGCGTCAGGCTGCTCAAATTTTCGCCAGCGCCTCGGCGATCGCGTTACCGAATTCGGATGGACGCACGATAATCCCGACTCCGGCGTCACGCAGAATTTCGACTTTTTCTGCGGCCGATTCTCCGGCGCTGGTAACGATGGCGCCAGCATGACCCATGGTGCGTCCTTTCGGCGCGGTCAGGCCCGCGATATAGGCGAGCACCGGTTTTTTCATGTGGTCGCGCGCGAACGCAGCGGCCTCGGCCTCCTGTGGTCCGCCGATTTCGCCGATCATGACCACCAGGTGGGTATCCGGATCCAGTTCAAACCGCTCCAGATGATCGCGGAAGGCGCTGCCGTTGATCGGATCGCCACCGATGCCGACACTGGTCGAGATACCTATACCCATCGCTTTCATCTGCGACGCGGCCTCGTAGCCGAGGGTACCAGAACGTCCGATCAGGCCGACGTTGCCCTGCAGGTAGATATGTCCCGGCATGATGCCCATCATCGCCCTGCCGGGACTGATGGTGCCAGCGCAGTTCGGACCGGTCAGCGTCATACGGTCTTCGCGCTTGTAGCGGCGCATGTAGCGCTTGACACGCATCATGTCCTGCGCCGGGATACCGTCGGTCACGCATACGCAAAAACGGATACCGGCGTCCGCGGCTTCCATGATCGCGTCCGCGGCAAATGGCGGTGGCACGAACACGACGCTGGCCTCGGCGCCAGTCTCGTGCACCGCATTCTTGACGGTATCGAAAACCGGCCGCTCGAGATGTTTTTCGCCGCCTTTGCCCGGCGTAACCCCGCCAACCACGTTGGTGCCATAGTCGATCATTTCCTGTGCGTGGAAAGTACCGATACGGCCGGTGTAACCCTGCACGATGACGCGCGTTTTTTGGTCGAGAAATATGCTCATGTCGATATTGCTCCTAGCCCGCGAGAGTTGCCTGGTACGACTCGGCCGCAGCCACCGCTTTTTCGGCCGCCTCGGCGAGCGTATCCGCGGTAATCAGGTTCACCTTGCTGCCGGCCAGGATCCGGCGACCGAGTTCTACGTTAGTGCCGGACAGGCGTACCACCACGGGCACTACAACATCGAGTCTCTCCATGGCCTGAATTACGCCTTCGGCAACCCAGTCGCAGCGGTTGATACCGGCGAAGATATTGACCAGGATCGCGTGCACACCCTGGTCCGACAGCACCAGGTTGAAGGCCTTCGCGACCCGTTCCGGGGATGCCCCGCCGCCGATATCGAGAAAGTTGGCCGGCTCGCCACCGACGTGTTTAATCATGTCCATTGTCGCCATTGCAAGACCGGCGCCGTTGATGATGCAGCCGATATCGCCGTCGAGGCCGACATAGCTCAATCCGCGATCCGCGGCACTCATTTCGCGCGGATCCTCCTGCGACTTGTCGCGCAGCTCGGAAATCCTGGGACGCCGGAACAGCGCGTTGTCGTCGAAAGCCATTTTCGCGTCGAGCGCGATGATCCGCCCGCCCGCCGTTACCACTAGCGGATTGACCTCGACCATGGTCGCATCGAGATCGCGAAACGCGCGGTAACAGGCCTTCAGTGCCTTGACCGATTCTGCGAGTTGCCCGGCTCCCATACCGAGCGCGAACGCGATTTCGCGCGCCTGGAAATCCTGCATGCCGACGGCGGGTTCGATCGATACCCGCACGATAGCGTCGGGGCTTTTTTCGGCGATTTCCTCGATGTCCATTCCGCCCGCGGCCGAGGCCACGCACATGATACGCTCCGAGGATCGGTCGAGCACGAAAGCGAGGTAGATCTCGCGCTCGATATCGGTGGCTTCCTCGATATACAGTCGCCCGACGAGTTTGCCCCCCGGGCCCGTCTGGTTGGTTACCAGACGTCGCCCCAGTAGCTGGTTGGCCGCCTCCGTGACTTCGTGTTCGCTGGAGCAAACCCTGATGCCACCGGCCTTGCCGCGCGCGCCGGAGTGAATCTGGGCCTTGACTACCCATTTTTCGCCACCCAGTTCCTTGGCCCGGTAAGCCGCCTGCTCGGGACTGTAGGCGATGCCGCCCCTGGCGATCGGCATGCCGAACTCGGCCAGCAACGCTTTTGCCTGGTACTCGTGTATATCCATAGATTTCCCCTCCGCTGCCGACGCTAGGATTTGGCTCTGATGGCCGCATCGGTTTTAACCACGTTCTCCGCCATGCGCGCGGACGCGGCGTCGATCATGCGCCCGTCGAGCTGCGCGGCGCCCTTGCCGGCCGCGGCGGCCTCCTCCAGCGCCGCGAGAATCCGTCGCGCGCGCTCCACCTCGGCATCGGGTGGCGAAAAAATATCGTTGGCCAGCTCGATCTGCGACGGATGAATCGCCCATTTGCCGTCGTAGCCCAGCGTGGCCGCGCGGCGCGCGGCTTCGCGGTAACCGTCCGGATCGTTGAAATCCCCAAACGGGCCGTCGATCGGGCGCAGGCCATAGGCGCGGCAGGCCACCAGCATGCGCGACAGGCCATGGTGCCACTGATCGCCCGGGTAATCCGGGTTGAGTCCGCCGATATTGGTGGTGCGCGCGCGGCAGCTCGCCGCGTAGTCGGCAACCCCGAAATGCATCGCCTCCATGCGCGGGCTGGAGGTCGCGATCGCGTCGACGTTGGCCATGCCGAGGGTGATTTCGATCAGCGCCTCGAGCCCTATTCTGTTTTCGAATCCTTTCGCGGTCTCGATCTGGGTCAGCATCGCGTCAACCATGTAAACGTCAGCGGCAACCCCGACCTTGGGAATGAGGATGGTATCGAGGTTGGCACCGGCCTGCTCGACCACGTCGACGACGTCGCGGTACATGTAATGCGTGTCGAGACTGTTTATGCGCACCGACACGGTCTTGCCCTTGCCACGCCAGTCGATATCGTTGAGCGCTTCGATGATATTCCTGCGCGCCTGCGCCTTGTCACCCGGTGAAACCGCGTCCTCGAGGTCGAGGAAAACGTAATCGGCGGAACTGCTGGCCGCCTTTTCGAACATACCCGGACTGGAACCCGGCACGGCGAGCTCGCTGCGCTGCAGGCGTTGTCGCGCCGGCGCGTATTGCGTGTGACTCATGACAATACCCCTGAATTCTAAGGATCACAATCGCGACCGCGACCAGAGACCCGTCCCACGGAAATACCGCTAAAGTTTAGAACCCTGGAAAGGCTCGGAGCTATCGCCGAGTCGACATTCGGGATTTCGATTGCGACGATGACGACACATTTAGTTGTAATCGAGGATCGCGCTGACCACGAGGTATACGAACACGGCGGCAAGCCACAGGTCGACGACGATGAATAGATAGTAAAGCTTGCGTTTATCGGGGTCGCGTCGAGCGCCCAGCGTCAGGTAAATAAACAACGCCAGAAACGCGAGCAGCAGTATTACCAGTTGCATCGATCAGCTTTCCTCCGCAGCGAGCCTGGCGGCGGCGATGGCCGTCATGTTGACCAGGCCGCGCACCGTCGTAACCGGTGTCACGATATGCGCCGAGATATTACAGCCTAGCAGTATCGGTCCGATCGGCACGCCGTCGGCGCTGAGCTTGACCATGTTCATCGCGATATGCGCCGCATCGAGGTTTGGCATGATCAGCAGGTTGGCGATTCCGTCAAGATTCGAGTTGGGGAACTGCTCAGCCATCGCCTTCGGCGACAGCGCGAGGTTGGCCTGCATCTCGCCTTCGACCATCAAGTCCGGACGGGACCTGGAAACGATCTCCAGGGCCTCGCGCATTTTGCGGGATGATTTCGAGTCATGGCTGCCAAAATTCGAATGCGACAGCAGCGCTGCCTTGGGCGTCAGCCCGAATCGGGCCACTTCTCTCGCCGCGAGAATCGTCATGTTGGCGATCGCTTCGGCCGACGGGTCGGGCGTGACATGGGTATCGGTGATGAACAGCGTGAACTTACTGGTAATGATAACGCTTAGCGCCGAAATCTCGTCGTCCGCGCAGTCGCTCTGCTGCGACACGCTCAGGATGCGACCGAGATGGCGATGAAACCTGCCGATCGTGCCGCAAATCATCGTGTCCGCGAGACCGAGTTTGACCATCATCGCGGCCTGCGTGGTCTTGCTGGCGCGCAGGATTTCGCGCGCTTCCGAAGGCGTCTTGCCGCGGCGCTCGGTGAGCCGGTGAAATTCCTTGCACCAGCCCTCGTTCTCCTGGTAATCCAGAACCTCGAAATCGACGCCGGGTTTGATGGTAAGTGCATATTCTCGAATGAGTTTTTTGATGACATCTTCGCGTCCCAGTACGATCGGCGCGCAGAGCTGCTCCTGCAGTACGTTCTGTACCGCCTGCAATACCTTGGAATTCTCACCCTCGGCAAAAACCACGCGTGGCCGGGCCAGTCGCGCGGTATCGAATACCGGTTTCATGAACATGCCCGACCTGAAGACGAACGCGGTCAGTGTCTGTCGATATGCCTTCATGTCCTCGATCGGTCGCTCGGCCACGCCCGAATCCATCGCCGCCTGCGCCACCGCGGGCGCGACTTCGAGAATCAGACGCTGATCGAAAGGCTTCGGAATCAGGTATTCGGGTCCGAAGGTCAGCGATTCCCCGAGATAAGCATCGGCGACCGTATCGCTGGTGCCGGAGCGGGCCAGTCTCGAAATGGCGTCGACGCAGGCGATCTTCATTTCCTGGTTGATCTCGGTCGCGCCAGCGTCGAGCGCACCACGAAACAGGAACGGAAAGCACAGTACGTTGTTCACCTGGTTCGGGTAATCGGTGCGCCCGGTAGCGATGACCACGTCCGGGCAGACGCGTTTCGCTTCGGCCGGATCGATTTCCGGTGTCGGGTTGGCGAGGGCGAATACGATCGGCTTCGATGTCATCGATTCGACCATTTCGGGTTTCAGAACGTTGCCGGCGGAAAGGCCCAGGAAAACATCCGCGCCCGCGACCGCTTCGCCGAGCGTACGCAACTCGGTGTCGACGGCAAAAGCCTCCTTGTATTCATCCATCGCATCCTTGCGTCCCTTGTAGACAACGCCTTTCGAGTCGCAAACCAGTATATTGTTGGGGTCGAGCCCCATCGACAGCAGTAAATTCAGGCAGGAAAGCGCGGCGGCGCCGGCGCCCGACGTCACCAGCCGGATCTTACCGATATCCTTGCCAACCACTTCGAGCGCAGACTTCAACGCGGCCGCGACTACGATCGCGGTGCCGTGCTGATCGTCATGGAATACCGGGATCGACATTTTCTCGCGCAGGTATTTCTCGACGTAAAAGCAATCCGGGGCCTGTATATCTTCGAGGTTGATACCGCAAAAGGTTGGTTCGAGACGCTCGATAGTCTCGGCCAGCTTGACCGGGTCTTTCTCGCTGATTTCGATGTCGAACACGTCGATGCCGGCAAAACGTTTGAACAGTACCGCCTTGCCTTCCATCACCGGTTTCGCGGCCATCGCGCCAATATCACCGAGGCCGAGCACCGCGGTGCCGTTGGTAATGACCCCGATCAGGTTCGCACGCGACGTGTAATCCCGCGCCGAGAGCGGATTTTTTTCGATTTCCAGACAGGGATAGGCGACGCCGGGCGAATAAGCCAACGTGAGATCTTGCTGCGAAGTGAGCGGCTTGGTCGCCTCGATACGAAGCTTGCCGGGAGTCGGCAGGCGATGATAGTTCAGTGCCTTTTCGCGATTTTCGTCTGACATTGGATCTCTCCCTCCGTATTGGCCGCAGTATAAGGGGAATCGGACCTATATTTTAAATAAATCGCGATTCCGGGAATAAATTTATTCGCCGAAACGTGCTTTCCGTCATTAGCAAACTGCACCATGCCGACGCTATCGAAATCAACCGGGCCGACCGGGATCGACGGAATCGACGAAAAGTCGGCTAAGATGCCGCGCGGGCATGGCCGCAAAAAGACGGCGTCGAATCCGGCGCGATAGAGCACACAGGCGCCGGGATGACGTCAATGATTATCGTAACGCTTGTGTTCGCTGCGGCGCCTGCCCGAGCGCTGGCTGACGACGCCGACGATTTCATCGAGGCCCTTGAGCTCGATCCCGGGCAGGCCGGGCTTGAGGGCTACCAGTCGCAGCTCGTCGCCGTGCATGATCAACTGCCGGAAAATCATTTCACCATCGTGGCTGGCGACGACGAAACAGCCCGAAGCAAGCCTGCCGCCGGGATCGATCACGATGATATGACCGTCGACGAATTCGGGCGCCATGTCGTCACCGACAACTCGCAGCGCAAAGGGTTCGCTCGCCGCGCATTTACTCGGATCGTTCACGCGACCTCCTGCGCTTTTTTCTGCTGCATCCGCCATAGCTGCGCATAAAGCCCATTCGCGTCGATCAACACGTCATGGCTGCCCTGCTCCCTGATCCGTCCCTGATCGAGCACGATGATACGATCGGCGTCGATCACGGTCGATAGTCGGTGCGCGATCACCAACGTCGTCTTGTTACGCGAAATGCGCGCCAGCGCGCCGAGAATATTCTTTTCCGACTGGCTGTCCAGACTCGACGTGGCCTCGTCGAACACCAGGATCGCGGGATCCTTCAGCAATACCCTGGCGATCGCGACGCGCTGCTTTTCGCCGCCCGACAGCTTGAGTCCGCGCTCGCCGACGACGGTGTCATATCCCTGCGGCAGCGCGTGAATAAAGGCATCGATATCGGCCAGGCGGGCAACTTCCCTGACCTCTTCGAAAGTCGCCTGTGGCCTGGCATACTGGATGTTATACAAAATCGTGTCGTTGAACAGCACCGTGTCCTGCGGCACGATGCCGATCGACTCGCGCAGGCTTTGCTGGGTGACGCCTGCGATATCC
>JAOTTY010000007.1 GCA_029864185.1 Gammaproteobacteria bacterium | reverse complement strand
GCCGGCGCCGGCAACGATCGCGCATTCCAGGCCACCTGCCGCGAGCAGCGACACCGTGCCGCGCGTCTGCTCGATCGCCGCATCGATACTGGCGCGGCGTGCGCTGAAGTCGCGGATATGCTGTGCTGCGCCCTGGTAGGCCTGCAGGCCGGCGAATTTCAGACCCGTGCTGGCGTCGATCCGTTGCGCGAGCGCCAGTGCGGGGCCGCCCGGTTCGACGCCGCAACGGCCGGCGCCGCAGTCGATTTCGACCAGGCACTCGATGACGCCGCCGTGTCGGCTGACGGCGGCCGACAGGTCTTCGATATTGTGCAGATCATCGACGCATACCAGAATCCTTGCCCTGGCGGCGATGGCCGCAAGACGATCGATCTTGCGCGGGTCGACGACCTGGTTCGAGACCAGCACATCGGTGATTCCGCCCGCGACCATCACTTCCGCCTCGGATACCTTCTGGCAGCAGATACCGCAGGCGCCACCGTGCTCGACCTGGTAGCGCGCGATGTCGACGGACTTATGCGTCTTGGCATGCGCGCGCAGGCGCACGCCGAAGGCCTCGAGCCGCCGGCGCAGCAGCGCGACGTTGGCCTCGAAGGCGTCGAGATCGACGATCAGGGAGGGCGTGCATACCTGCGACAATTCCATGCCGACCGATGCCGGTATGTGCAATCCGACGACGGGTTTGTCGTTTTCCTCAGTCATGGTTAGCGGGCTCCGGGGTCCGTTTACTTGCAGCCGGGGCAGTGCCTGATATCGACATTGCCCCCGGTGATGATCACGCCGACACGCTGACCGCGAAACAGCTCCCGGTTTTTCAGGATTACTGCCAGCGGCACCGCCGACGAGGGTTCGATGATGATCTTCATGCGTTCCCAGGTCAGGTACATCGCGTCGAGAATTTCCGTTTCGCTGGCCAGCAGGACATCCGCCACGTAACGCGAAACGAAATGCCAGGTGAGCGGCTTCAGGTTGGTCCTGAGCCCGTCGGCGACCGATTGCTGTGCATCCTGCAGCACGATTTCGCCCGCCTGAAAAGAACGGTAGGCGTCGTCGGCGTTCTTCGGTTCGGCGGCATAGATCCGGGTTTGCGGCGCGAGTTTCGATAGCGCCAGGCAGGTGCCGGAGATCAGGCCGCCGCCGCCAATCGGCGCGACCACGGCGTCGATGTCATCGATGTCCTCGACCAGTTCCAGCGCGCAGGTGCCCTGGCCAGCAATCACGCGGGGGTCGTCGTAGGGGTGCACGACATCGGCCCCGTTTGCGCCGACCACGCGCTCCAGCGCGGCCTCGCGCGCCGCCTGCGTCGGCTCGCATTCGACGATCCTGCCGCCATAACTCCGCACCGCCGCCTGCTTCGCGGCCGGCGCGTTGCGCGGCATCACCACGGTCGCGTCGATGCCGCGCTCCGCGGCGGCGTAGCAGAGCGCGGCCGCGTGATTGCCCGACGAATGCGTGGCGACGCCCCGGGCGGCGTCGGTGTCGTTCAGGCCAAACACCGCGTTGCAGGCGCCGCGGGCCTTGAAGGCGCCGACCTTTTGCAGGTTTTCGCACTTGAAAAAGAGTTCCGCGCCGCTCAAATGGTTCAGGTAGCTCGACGTCAGCACCGGGGTGCGATGGATGTAGGGAAGGATGCGTGCATGCGCCGCGCACACGTCTTCGAAATCCGGGATATTCATACGGAGGTGTTGTCCTGTTAGCAACCGTCGATTCGGCAAAGGTTGCCCGATTGCGGTCGAATAATCTAGACAATCTTGATGTTCGAAACGGATACGCGGTGACGCCTGTTCTCGCCGAAACGGCTGCCGACGCCGAGGTTCAGGTAGTCGCCGTAGGTTTTGGCCAGCGTCAAATCGAAAGCCCGGTCTGCTTCGCTTTCGATGTCGATGCGGCAGCGATCACGGTCCCGGCTTACGCGGATCGAGATTTCCGCGTTGGTGGGGCTATGCGCAATCGCATCGAACAGCAGACTCGAAAGCAAATGCTCCATCCACCTGGCATCGACCAGCAGGGTCGGCAGCCTGCCGGCGGGCTGCCGCAGCGAGACCTGCTTGTTCGCGGTCACCCGTTGGAGCGACGCGCATACGCGTTGCAGCATATTGGCAAGCCTTACTTCGCTGATCACCAGCTCGATCTCATCGCATTCGGTGCCACACAGGTCGAGCAGGTTGCCGATCAGGCTGTCCTGGTAGCGCCGCGGGTTTTCGGCTTCCAGGTCTGCGACAGCGGGCGGTTGCCACTTTGCCTTGCGTCGCAGCAACTGCTGAATGCGCGCGTGTAGTTCGTCGAAGGAAAAAGGTTTCACCAGGTAGTCGTCGGCGCCCTGTATCAACGCGGTAACGCGGTCGTGGATTTGATCGGGCGTCGACAGGATCAGGATTTCGACCTCCCGGTCGGACTCGCGAATTTCATGCAGTACCCGCAGGCTGGACTCCCTGGGCAGCATCAGGTCCAGGATAATGATGTCGTAACATTGCTGCGACGCGCAGACGATCGCCTGCAGGCCATCCGCGACCGCATCGACCGCGTAGCCCTGATCGCGCAGGCCCACACCGAGGGAGGTCTCCGGCCTGGCCGGATCTTCGATCAGTAACGCCTTCATCACCGGATTTTTAGCCGATAAGCCTGAAGATTGGCTTAAGAACGGACGCGGAACGGAATATTTTTCGCCCTTCGCCGGGATTGCGCCTGGATGACGATGCGGATTCGGTCTACGGCGCTCGACCGGTTAGTCCCGGACCGGGTCCGGAGATGCCCGGTTTATTTTCGTCGATCAATGCGCCGTCGCGGCGCATTCTCGAGGTTCGCGGCTTACCCGTGGAGGCGGCGGGGACGCCGCCTTCGGGTACCGATTTTAATTGCCTCCACCGGGAGACGAATTACTCGACCTCGGACTTGATCGCTTCGGGGGATTTTTCTTTCTTGAACCAGCTCATCCAGATGCCGCTGAGCAGCCAGCTATAAAGCCAGGTGCCGAAAAAGATCAGCACGAAGGTTATCGCGATATCGGTGGCGGTACCGTCCAGCGAAAAGCCCGGCACGTAGCCGAACAGGAATGGCGCCAGGTACAGAAACTTGGCCATCTTGAAAGCGACCCAGGAAGTCGCCCACATGTTGGCCTTGGCGATGGTCGCCCCGGCAAATGCAGCGATGCAGACCGGCGGCGTGATATTCGAATCCTGGGACAGCCAGTAAACAATCATGTGCGCGGCGATCTCGTTGACGCCGAGGTGCGTCAGCGCCGGTACCGCGACCACCGCCGTGATCAGGTAGGCGGCGGTCACCGGGACGCCCATGCCGAGGATCAGCGAGGCCAGCGCGATCAGGATGATGGTCAGGTAGAGCCGGCCGTCGGCGAGTTCGATGACGATGTCAGCAAAGGTCAGGATCAGCCCGCTATAGGTCAACACGCCAATGATGATGCCGATCACGCCGACGGTCGCGCCTATCTTCAGGCTCGCCTCGGCGCCCGCGCGCGACGCGCCGACGAAACCCCTGAGGTCGATACGCGTTTCCTTGCGCACCCAGCTGACCGCGATACAGGTCACCATGCCGATGATCGCGGAAAATCCCGGCGAGTAACCCATCAGCATCAGGATCGTGATCGCGACCAGCGGCAGGACGTAAAACCATTCCGATTTTAGAATATCCATGGCCTTGTTTTCGCTTTTCTCGCCGACGATATTGTGCTTCTTGGCGTAGTAGTGAACCATCATGAACACGCTGAAGAAATACATGAAGGCGGGAAAGATTGCCACCAGCATGATCTGCGAATAGGGCACGCCGGTCATCTCCGCCATGATGAAACCGCCGGCGCCCATGATCGGCGGCATGAACATGCCCCCGATCGACGCAGCCGGTTCGATGCCGCCCGCCACGTGCGGCTGGAAGCCCGCCTTTTTCATCATCGGAATGGTAAACGCGCCGGTGGACACCGTGTTGGCTATGGCGCTGCCGGAGATGGAGCCGAACAGCCCGCTGGCGATTACCGATACCTTGCCCGGACCGCCAATCTTGTGACCGACCGCGGCGAGCGGGAAGTCGATGAAGAAGCGTTGCGCCCCGCATTTTTCGAGAAAGGCACCAAAAAACACGAACAGGATGATATAGGTTGCCAGCACGTTGGCCATGATGCCGAAAACGCCGTCGCTCTTGTAGAAGATACTGGTGCATAAGTCGGGGAAAGTGTCACCCGCGTGCGAGATCAGCTCGGGCGCGTATTCGCCGTATACGCCGTAGATCAGCATCACCGTGCCGATAATGACGAAGGCGCTGCCGACTACCCGGCGCGCCACCTCGATACCGACCAGCACGCCGACCACGGCGATCCACTTGTCCAGCTCGGTCTCGGCCCCGGCCCGGTAGTTGATGACTTCGAAATTTAGAATCCAGTAACCCAGCGTCGCGACGGAAACGATAATCAGCGCGTAGTCGACCAGACGCCCGATCGGACTCTTGAGTCGATAGACCAGGAACACCAGCATGTAGGTTGCGACCACGTAGATGCCGCGATGATACTGGGTGGCGGCCGGGGCGATCACGGCCGAATAGGAATAAAACAGCACCAGGCCCAGGGCCATGACGTCGAACATTACCTGTTCGACCTTGTTCATTTCGTCTACCCGCACGACAACTCCCTCCGCTTCAGTTTTTTTATTATCGACCCCGCTCACTGGCGGCGTTCGATCGAGCCATCCCGGGCGCGAGGGCAGGGAAAACCTGCCCTCTTATTTTGGTGTTACATCATACCCTTTTCTTTCCAGAACTTGACCGCGCCCGGATGCCAGGGCGTGACCACGCCCTGCGTGCCGGTGTCCAGGCTCATGAGTTTGAAGGTTTTCTTCTGCTCCTTCATGTGCGCCAGGCCTTCTTCGCTGTAAATCATCGACAGCATCTTGTAGACGGTGTCCTCGGTGACTTTCGAATTGGCCACCCACAGCGCCGAATCCTGGAACGACGGACTCTCGTAATCGACCCCGCGATAGGTACCTGCCGGCACGTTGATCTTGGAAAAGTAGGGATACTGGTCGTAGAAACCACTGCTATCCGCATCCTGCCCGAGATTGACCAGCTCGATATCGTTGGTCTGCGCCGCCATGATGACCGCGCCGCTCGGAAAGGCGGTAAACAGCCAGAAGGCGTCGAGCTGGTTGTTGCCGAAGGCCTGCGCCGCATCGTTGTAGCCCATCGCGTTACGCTCGATCTTGTCCCATACGCCCATGTGGGTGAAGAACAGTTCGCAGTTCGCGAAGGCGCCGGACCCGGCGTTGCCCACGCCGACCTTCTTGCCGACCAGGTCCCGGGTGCTCTTGATGCCCGAATCCTTGCGCACGACCAGTTGTGCCGGGGCGCCGTAGAGCCAGGCCACCGCCATGACGTCTTCATACTTGTCGGGGTCGTTCTTCATCTTGCCGTTTCTGCCGAGGTAGACATGGCCGGAATAAACCACGCCCATCTGCGCCTTGCCCGAATTCACCTTGCGCAGGTTTTCGACCGAACCGGCCGAGGACTGGGCCCTGACCCTGAAATCCTTGGATGCCTTCATCGGCTTGAATACCTGCATCGCGTTGGCGACCACCTGGAAGGTTCCTCCGGCCGGGCCGCCGCTAAACACGATCTTTTCCTTCGCCAGGGAAGTCACCGGGAATGCGATTGCAGATGCGAGCAGGACCAGTACGCTCGCGAATATGGTTTGTTTTTTCATTATTACCGCCTCAGGTTGTTATGGTTTGCACGCTAGTCTATGGCCAGAATAATAAGGGTCACTTGATCTGAGTCAAGAATGATCGAGCAATATATCGAGCAATATAATGAATAGGCGTGTCGGATTGGGTCAATTTTCCTGATTCGACTCGAGACTGTCTTCTTAGGAGCAAACTGGGGGGAACTTTCCGGCGTGAATGGCTATTTGTCGGTCGTATGACGTCCGAGGATCCGGAGCTTCGCAAACAGGCGCAGCATATCGGGATTGTCGATAAACGAGACGTTGTAGGGGTGCTCGCAGACCAGGCGGGTGAGGCGCCGGCTGGCCGGCATCGCCTCGACCAGGTTAGCGATCCTGCCCCACAGCAGCAGCGTGACCCGATGCTCCGTCTGGTGCGCGATCAGTTCCAGCAGGCGTGAAAGGAATTCCTGCCAGCAGCGCGCCTCGACCGCCGGCTTGCGCAGGGGGTGCAGCACCGGGGTCGCGTTCAACATCAGGAAGCCGGCACGCTCCAGGTTGTCGAATAGCCCCGGTAGTGACTGGACCATTGCGCGCTTGTCGAGCGCGGCAATTGCCGGTTGCGTGATTTTGCCGGTCGCATCCCGGCCCAGACGGCCCTCGGCCAGCAGCGCCGTCTTGACGATGTTGCGCAGCGACGTGGCGCGATTGACAGCCTTGCTCAAACCCGTTGCACTCCACAGCTGGTCGACCGCGGCGTCGAAGAACGCAATGCCGTTTGCCGACTCGCGGCGCGGGTAGGGCGATTCACCGATCAGCAGGTAGCGCAGGCCCGTGCGATCCCGCCGGAAAGCGGCGAGCAGGCGATCGGGGCCCGGTAGCCAGCTGTCGTCCCGCAGCAGCGATTCGAGGTAAGCGGGATCGAGCCTGGCCAGCGACGCCTCGAGAATTCCTTTCCATTCGTCGTGCGCGCCGGATCGACCGATCAGCGTATCGATACTACTCATCGATCAGCTTGTCGATACGAATGCGCGCTATCTTGTCGACTTCGCCGAGCGCGGTATCGAATTCCTGCGCGGCGTCATTGCCGAGCCGGCGCTCCAGCGCGGCGAGGATCTGGTGCCTGTCGAGTCCGGTCACGGCGATGATGAACGGGAAACCGAAGCGCTCGCGATAGGCCCGGTTCAGCGTTTGCAGGCGGCGCAGTTCGTCCGCGCTGCACTGGTCGAGCCCGGCGCCCGCCTGTTCGCGCCGCGACGCGTCGGTCAGCGTGCCGGATGCGGCTTCCGTGCCGGCAAGCTCGGGGTGACTGCACAGCAAGGCCCTGCGGTTTTCTTCGGTCGCGCGCCCGACCGCGTCGACCATGGCCTGGTGCAAGTCGTCGCGCGAGCCGAATGGGCGCTGTGCATAAACCTGCTCGGGGACCCAGGGTGAATGCTCGAAAACCGCGCCGAGCAGCTCGATGAAGCGGGCCTGGCTGCAATTATTGATTTCGTCGATGCCTACGCCCATGACCGGCTCACGCGCTGCGCGGCGGATGCCGCTCCATCCAGTGGCGCGCGATATCGACGCGCCGGCAGATCCAGACCCGGTCGTGCGACTGCACGTGGTCGAGGAAGCGCTGCAGCGCGCGGAAACGCCCCGGCCTGCCTACCAGGCGGCAATGCAGGCCAACCGACATCATTTTCGGCGCTTCGTCGCCTTCCGCGTAGAGCACGTCGAAGCTGTCGCAGAGGTATCGATAAAACTGTTCGCCGCTGTTGAAACCCTGCGCGGTGGCGAAGCGCATGTCGTTCGCGTCCAACGTATAGGGAATCACCAGGTGCATCCTGCGGCTGCCACTTTCGGTCGTGACCGGGGTCCACAGCGGCAGGTCGTCGCCGTAGTAGTCGGAGTCGTACAACAGCGAACCCTGTTCCACCACCAGCCGGCGCGTGTTGGGGGAATCGCGCCCGGTGTACCAGCCCTGCGGCGCGATGCCGGTCAGGCCCTCGATGATCTCCAGCGCCTGTTCCATGTGCTCGCGTTCGATCGCCTGGTCCACGTTCTGGTAATGGATCCAGCGCAACCCGTGGCAGGCGATTTCGTGGCCCAGGCCGGCGAGTTCGGTGGCGAGTTCGGGATGCCGCTGCAACGCCATCGCCACCGCGAATACCGTTAGCGGCAGGCCACGCGCGCCGAATTCGCGCAGCAGCCGCCATACACCCGCGCGCGAACCGTATTCGTAAACCGATTCCATGCTCATGTGGCGCGCCGCGTAACTCTCCGCGCCGATGATTTCCGAGAGGAAGCGCTCCGATCCCGGATCGCCGTGCAGCACGCTGCTCTCGCCGCCTTCTTCGTAGTTGAGTACGAACTGCAGCGCGATGCGTGCCCGACCGGGCCATTGCGCATGCGGCGGGCTGCCGCCATAACCGATCATGTCGCGCGGATAGTCGTTCAAGTCGCCGCCGCTTCGGGTTGCTGGCGCAGCAGCGTTGCCAGGTCGGCCTTTCGCGCCTCGGGCTTGTGCCTTATCTTGCTCTCGATATGCAGCAGGTGCTGGTGCATGACCTTGACCGCCCGGCGCGTATCGCGCCGTTCGATCGCCTCGACGATTTCGGCATGTTCGCGATTGCGGCAGCGGTTCTGCTCGTCGTCGCCGAGATGGGTAAGGATCACCAGCGGAGTGCGGCGAATGATATCGTTGAGGAAAGCCTCGAGCACGCCGTTTCCGGCGAGCGCGGCCAGCTGGCGGTGGAAATCGACCGAGAGCGCAAGCGCCTTTTCCGAATCGCCGCGCCGGTAGGCTTTTGCTTCGCGCTCCAGCATTTTGCGCAACCGGGAAAGCATCTGTTCGTCGCAGCGCGCGATCAGTGTTTCGAGGATGGCGGATTCGATTGCGCGCCGTGCCGCGAACAGGTCCTGGCCTTCCTTTACCGAGGGTCTCGCAACGGTCGCCCCGCGATTTGGAGTCTGGTCGACGAGCCTGGAGTGAGCGAGGCGGGTCAGGACCTTACGGATCATTCCACGCTTTACGCCGAACAGGTTTGCCAACTGGACCTCCTTCAACTTGGTCCCCGGCGGTAACCGGTGATCGAGCACAGCCTGCTCGATCTGGCGCAGCACGTCGTCTTCGCTGAGACTCCCGCTGGCGGTTTTTTCGATTTGCGCTGGCATGTCTCGCATTGCTCGATCAGAAGTGCCGTGGAGTGTAGCATGATTATCAAATTGTTAACAATATTTTAACAAACTGTTGACAATTCTTACTTTTAGTGCGATTTTAGCGCATCGACGAAGAGGGGTGTTGCAGATGGGGAGGCTAACTACACACGTACTCGACACCGCGGCGGGCTGCCCCGCCAGCGGCGTTGGCGTGGCGTTGTTCAGCCTGCGCCCCGAACGCAGGCTCATCGCCGAGGTCAGTACCAACGCCGACGGACGCCTCGACTCGCCGCTGCTCGACGACGCGGCCTTCGCCAGCGGCGTTTACGAACTCGTGTTCCAGGCCGGCGATTATTTCCGCGCTCGCCATGACGAGTTGCCAGAGCCCCCGTTTGTCGACGAGGTCGTCATCCGCTTCGGCATCGCCGACGCCAACCAGCACTACCACGTGCCGCTCTTGGTCTCGCCGTGGAGCTATTCGACCTACCGGGGCAGTTGATATGAATACCTCTCCAGGATCCTGGATATCGGCAGGTAACGCGTGGATCGCGTGAGATTCCTGCTCGACGGTAAAAAGATCGAAATCGCCGATTTCGATCCCACCCGCACCGTACTGCAGTACCTGCGCGAGGACCTGCGCCGCGTCGGCAGCAAGGAAGGTTGCGCCGAGGGGGATTGCGGCGCCTGCACCGTGGTCGTCGCCGAACTCGACGGCGATGGGCTGCGCTACCGCGCGGTCAACGCCTGCATCCAGTTTCTGCCGACGCTCGACGGCAAGGCGCTGTTCACGGTCGAATCGCTGAAGGCGGCCGATGGCAGCCTGCACCCGGTGCAGCAAAGCATGGTCGATCATCACGGCTCGCAGTGCGGTTTCTGTACCCCCGGATTCATCATGTCGATGTTTGCTCTGTACCAGCATCGCAAGAGGCCGTCGCGCGTTGAGATCGACGACGCGTTGTCCGGCAACCTGTGCCGCTGCACCGGTTATCGGCCGATCATCGATGCCTGCCTGCACATGCACGAGTATCCCGTGGTCAGGCCGGACGTACAGAAATTGATCGCGCAGTTGCGCGGGCTGCGGCGCGAGCAGAGCCTGTCGCTAAGGCATCGGCAGGCGAGCTACTTCGCACCTTTGACGATCGATGAACTCGCAGCGTACTACCACGATAATCCGGATGCGCAGTTACTGGCGGGAGGCACCGATGTGGGTCTGTGGGTCACCAAGCAATTGCGCGAACTGCCCGCGATCGTTTACCTGGGCAATATCGATGCCTTGAGACAAGTCAGAGTCGGGGCCGATGGCATCGAGATCGGCGCCGCGGTAACGCTCGCCGACGCCTTCGACGCGCTCGCGGAACACTACCCCGAGTTCGGTGAAATGTTTCGCCGCTTCGCGTCGATCCCGGTACGCAACGCCGGCACGCTGGTCGGCAACGTCGCCAACGGCTCGCCGATCGGCGATTCGATGCCGGCGCTGATCGCGATCGATACCCGGGTGCGGTTACGCCGCGGCGACGCTAAGCGTGAGCTTGCGCTCGAGGAACTGTATCTGGACTACATGAAAAACGCGCTGCAACCGGGCGAATTCATCGAGGCGATCCGGGTTCCGTTACCGCGTCGCGATATGCAGGTGCGTTGCTACAAGCTCAGCAAGCGCTACGACCAGGACATCTCCGCGGTCTGCGCGGCCTTTGCGATGCGCCTCGATGGCGGCGTCGTGGCGGAGATCCGTATCGCGCTGGGTGGCATGGCGGCGATACCGAAACGCGCCCGCCTGACCGAGGCCTACCTGGCTGGCGAGCGCTGGGACGAGCCCACGATGGTTACCGCGATGCAAAAACTGGGCGAGGATTTCACACCGCTTTCCGACATGCGCGCCAGCGCCGCATACCGCGCGCGCACCACTGCCAACCTGCTGCATCGTTTTTACCTCGAAACCCGACCCGGGCAGGCGCTCGATGCGAGCGCTGTCAGCGTGTTTGCGGTTAGCGACTGATGGAAGACCGAACCAGGCAGCAGGCGCGCGAGACGGCACCGGGAAACTCGGTGGCGCACGAATCGGCGGCGCTGCACGTTGCCGGTGAAGCGGCCTACGTCGACGACATCCCCGAGCTTGCCGGCACCCGTTACATCGCGCTCGGGCTGAGCGAGCAGGCGCATGCGAATATACGCTGCGTCGATCTGGAGGCCGTCAGGTCGGCGCCGGGCGTAGTCGCGGTGATCACCGCGGCCGATATCCCGGGTCGTAACGATTGCGGACCGATCCTCGCCGACGACCCGATCCTCGCCGACGGACTGGTTCAATATATCGGGCAACCGATATTCGCGGTGGTCGCGGACTCGCAAACGGCGGCGCGCAAGGCCGCAAGGCTGGCGCGGATCGACTACGAGGTGCTGCCGGCGATCCTCGATATCGCCGACGGCAAACGCCAACAGTCCTGGGTGTTGCCGCCGATGCGGCTGCGCCGCGGCGATGCCGACAAGGCGCTGGCGCAGGCGCAACGCAGTATGAAAGGCGAGATTTCCGTCGGCGGGCAGGAACAGTTTTATCTCGAAGGCCAGATTTCCTACGTCGCGCCCAAGGAAGACGGTTGTTTTCACCTGTGGTGCTCGACCCAGCACCCGACCGAAATGCAGCACGTCGTCGCGCACGCGCTGGGGCTTGATTTCAACCAGGTCGTGGTGGAAATGCGCCGCATGGGCGGTGGCTTCGGCGGCAAGGAATCGCAATCGGCGATATTCGCCTGCATCGCCGCCGTCGCCGCCTTTCGGCTGAACTGCCCGGTCAAGCTGCGGCTAGACCGCGACGACGACATGATGATCACCGGCAAGCGTCACGGTTTCGACTTCGAGTACGAGGTCGGTTACGACAACGAGGGCCTGATCCAGGCGGTAAAAATCGAGATGGCCGCACAGGCGGGGTTTTCGGCGGACCTGACTGGGCCGGTGGTGACGCGCGCGGTCTGCCATTCGACAATGCCTATTACCTCGGCGACGTCGCGATCGACGCACTCAGTGTGAAAACCAACACGCAGTCGAACACCGCCTTTCGTGGTTTCGGCGGCCCGCAGGGCGCGTTTGCGATCGAGTACATCATCGATAATATCGCGCGCGAGCTCGGCAAGGACCCGCAGCAGGTGCGCAAGCTCAATTTCTACGACAACGACTTCCGCAACACCACGCCTTACGGGCAGCTCGTCGAGGACAACGTCATCCACGAACTGGTGGCCGAACTCGAACAAAGCAGCGACTACTACGCGCGACGCGACGCGGTCATGGAGTTCAATCGCGATAACCCGGTGTTGCGCAGGGGGCTGGCGCTGACCCCGGTCAAGTTCGGGATCTCCTTCAACGTCGTCCATTTCAATCAGGCAGGGGCGCTGGTGCACGTCTATACCGACGGCAGCGTGCTGGTAAACCACGGCGGCACCGAGATGGGTCAGGGCCTGCATACCAAGGTATCGCAGGTGGTTGCGCTCGAACTCGGCATCGGTCTCGCGCGGGTGCGCGCGACCGCAAACGACACCAGCAAGGTCGCCAATACCTCCGCCACCGCGGCGTCGACCGGCAGCGATCTGAACGGCAAGGCAGCACAGGACGCCGCGCGCCAGATCCGCAACCGGCTGGCGGAGTTTGTCGCCGACAAGTTCGGCGCCGCGCCGGACGAGGTTTGTTTCGCGGACGACGTGGTCAGCTGCGCGGGCACCGAAATGTCGTTCACGGAGCTGGTCGTGGAGGCTTACGAAAACCGCGTGCAACTCTGGTCAGACGGCTTCTACAAGACCCCGGGACTGAACTGGGATCGTGACAGGATGCAGGGCAGCCCGTTTTATTATTTCGCCTACGGCGCCGCGGTATCCGAAGTGGTCGTCGATACGCTGACCGGTGAATTCAGGCTGCTGCGCGCCGACATCCTGCACGACGCCGGCAACTCGATCAATCCCGCGATCGATATCGGCCAGGTCGAAGGCGCCTATATCCAGGGCATGGGCTGGTTGACCAGCGAGGAATTGTGCTGGGACGAGCGCGGCAGGCTGACCACGCACGCGCCATCGACCTACAAGATTCCGACCGTTGCCGATTGCCCGGTCAGCTTCCATACGCGGCTCTACCAGAATCCCAACGCCAGGGATACGATAATGCGCTCCAAGGCCGTCGGCGAGCCGCCCCTGTTGCTGCCCTTCTCGGTGTTTTTCGCGATTCGCGACGCGATCGCCAGCCTCGCCGGTAATCGCATCAATCCGCCGTTGCGCGCGCCGGCGACCCCGGAAGCGATCCTCGACGCGATCGATGCGGTGCGCGCGGGGGTCGCATGAGCGACTGGCAGCAAACGCTCGAGTCGCTGCGCCGCGCCGGCACAGCGGCGGTGCTGGTCAGCGTCGATTCGATCGTCGGCTCGACCCCGCGCGAGCCCGGCGCAAAAATGATCGTGACCGCGGATCGGCTCTACGGCACGATCGGCGGCGGTAACCTCGAGTACCAGGCCTGCCGCATCGCGCGCAACCAGCTCGAGGCCGGCGAAGACGGCGGGCTGCGGCGTTTTCCGCTCGGCGCCGGCCTCGGCCAGTGTTGCGGCGGGCTGGTAAACCTGATGTTCGAAAGGCTGGACGGGCACAGCGACTGGGGCAGGGCGGCGATCGACGAGGGCGCGATCGACCTGTACCTGTTCGGCGCCGGTCACGTCGGCCGCGCGCTGGTGCGCGTGCTGCGGGACCTGCCTGTCGATATTCGCTGGATCGATACGCGCGACGACATGCTGCCGCAAAAGCCGCCGCCAGGAGTGACGACGGTTTGTACCGACACGCCCGAGGCGGAAATCGACGCCGCCCCGGCCGGCGCCTGTTTCCTCGTCATGAGCCACGACCACGGGCTCGATCAGCGCCTCTGCGAGCAGATACTGCAACGCGACGATTTTATCTATTTCGGCCTGATCGGCTCGCGCAACAAGCGCCGCAATTTCGAAACGCGCATGCGGCGCCGCGGCGTCGATCCGAAAAAGTTCGCGCGTATGACCTGCCCGATCGGAATCCGCGGCATCGACGGCAAGCAGCCGGCACAGATCGCGATTTCGGTTGCCGCCGAAATCCTGCAGGTATACGATCGGGCGCATAACCAGAAACAAACCAATAATAAAGTTACCGGTTGCATTGGGGGGAGAACATGACATCCGCGCAGGATGGCGTCAACGGGTTACGGCTCGAACTCGAGGGCATCACCAAGATCTATCCGTCGGTCATCGCCAACGAGGACGTTTCGCTGACCGTCAGGAAAGGCGAGATCCACGCCGTTTTAGGGGAAAACGGCGCCGGAAAATCGACCCTGATGAAAATGATCTATGGCGTCGCCAAACCCGACGCCGGAAAGATGAAGTGGGAAGGCGAGCTGGTTCATGTCGACAATCCCGCGCATGCGCGCAGTCTTGGCATCGGCATGGTTTTCCAGCATTTTTCGCTGTTCGAGACGCTGAACGTCGTCGAAAATGTCGCACTGGCGCTACCCGGCAGGCAGGACCTGAAGCAGCTGGCGGGCGAGATTACCGAGGTGTCGAATCGCTACGGGCTGCCGGTCGATCCGCAGCGCCTGGTACACGCGCTGTCGGTGGGCGAGCGCCAGCGCGTCGAAATCATTCGCTGCTTGCTGCAGAACCCGAGGCTGCTGATCATGGACGAGCCGACCTCGGTGCTGACGCCGCAGGCGGTACGCAAGCTGTTCGATACGCTGCGCCAGCTTGCCGCGGAAGGCTGCAGCATCCTCTACATCAGCCACAAGCTCGACGAAATTCAGGAACTGTGCCACGTCGCCACGGTGCTGCGCGACGGCAAGGTAACCGGTCATTGCATCCCCTCCGAGGAAACGCCGAAGTCGATGGCGAGCCTGATGATCGGCAAGGAACTGCCGGTGCCGGAACACGATGCGCCGGTCGAGCTGGGCGAGGTGCGCCTGCAGCTCAGGCGCTTGTCGAAGCCGTCGGACGATCCTTTCGGCACCGATTTGCAGGAGATCGAGCTCGAGGTTCGTTCCGGCGAAATCCTCGGCATCGCCGGCGTGTCCGGCAACGGCCAGCAGGAACTCCTGTACGCGTTGTCGGGCGAAAAACCCGTCACCGACGCCGACGCGATCGTCATTTGCGGTAAGCCCTCGGGGCGCGACCTGCCCGATCAGCGCCGCCGCAACGGCATGGGATTCGTGCCCGAGGAGCGCCTCGGTCGCGGCGCGGTACCGCGCATGTCGCTGACCGAAAACGCGTTGCTGACCGCGCATCATGCCGGCATGCTCAGGCGCGGCATGATCCAGTTCGACCGCGTTGCGCAGTTTGCGCGCCGCTGTATCGACGACTTCAACGTCAAGTGCGGCGGTGAAGAGCACGCCGCCAACTCGCTGTCGGGCGGCAACCTGCAGAAGTTCATCATGGGCAGGGAGATCTTGCTGGCGCCGAAGATGCTGGTGGTCGCGCAACCCACCTGGGGCGTCGACGTCGGCGCCGCCGCGTTTATCCGTCAGCGCCTGATCGACCTGCGCAACGACGGCACCGCGATCCTGGTGATCTCGGAAGAACTCGAGGAGCTGTTCGAGATTTCCGACCGCATCGCGGTCATCGCCAACGGCCGGATGTCGCCTGCCAGACAGCTCGCCGATACCAGTATCGATGAAATCGGGGTGTGGATGAGTGGCATGTGGGAGCGGGCCCCGGCCGCCGGAGCGCAGGCGCATGCTTAGGCTGGAGCGGCGCCCCGAGGCTTCGCTGGCGATGTCCTACGCATCGCCGCTGATCGCGGTGCTGTTGATGCTGGTCGGCGGCCTGCTGCTGTTCACTTTTCTGGGCAAGAACCCGATCGAGGGTTTCACGGTGTTTTTCATCAACCCGATCAGCGACCTGTACGGCTTATCCGAGCTATTGCTGAAAGCGACGCCACTGATGCTGTGCGCGATCGGACTCGCGGTAGGATTTCGCGCCAACGTCTGGAATATCGGCGCCGAGGGGCAGCTCATCGTCGGCGCCGTCTGCGCCAGCGCTATCGCACTGTATTTTTACGGCTCGGAAGGTGGCGCGCACGTACTGGTCCTGATGGTGATCGCCGGCGGTATCGGCGGCATGCTGTGGGCGGCTATCCCGGCCCTGCTGAAAACCGTTTTCAACACCAATGAAATCCTGGTGTCGCTGATGCTGGTCTACGTCGCGCAGCTGCTGGTGTCGTGGCTGGTGCACGGCCCGATGATGGATCCGGACGGCTTCAACTTCCCGCAATCGCGGCTGTTCGAGGATTCGGCGCTGCTGCCCATCCTGGTCGAGGGCACGCGCCTCAATATCGCCTTCATGTTCGCGCTGGGCGCATTGCTGGTCGGCTATGTTTTCATGTTCCGCAGTTTTGCGGGTTTCCAGATGCAGGTCGCGGGCTACGCGAAGGACGCCGCGCGCTACGCCGGTTTTTCGGCGAAGCGCATGATCTGGATCGGTTTGATGAGCGGCGGCGCGATGGCGGGGATCGCCGGCATGTCCGAGGTCGCCGGGCCGATGGGCCAGATCACCGACCATGTCTCCAATAACTACGGTTTTGCCGCGATCATCGTCGCCTTCGTCGCGCGCCTGAACCCGGTCGGCATCTTCTTCGCCAGCCTGTTGATGGCCCTGCTATACCTCGGCGGCGAACAGGCGCAGCAGTACCTGAATCTGCCGTCGTCGATCTCGAACGTGTTCCAGGGCATGTTGCTGATGTTCCTGCTCGGCTCCGATGTGTTCATCAACTACCGTATACGCTGGAAGGAGGCGCTGGCCTGATGGACGGGTCTATCGTCAGCTCGATATTGTTCGCGACCGTGGTCGCGGGCACGCCGCTGATCATCGTCGCGCTGGGGCAGCTGATCGCCGAGAAATCGGGCGTGCTCAATCTCGGCGCCGAGGGCATGATGGCGATGGGCGCGATCGCCGGATTCGCGGTCACGCTGCACAGCGGCAATCCCTGGCTCGGCGTGCTCGCCGGAATGGCGGCCGGCGCCGCGATGTCGTTCATTTTCGCGATCGTCGTGCTGACGCTGCTGGGCAACCAGGTCGCCAGCGGCCTCGCGTTATCGATTCTCGGTGTCGGCCTGTCGGCGTTTATCGGCAAACCCTACGAGTCGGAAATACTGCCGACCGTGGGCGCGATACGGATCCCGCTGCTGGCCGATTTACCGGTCATCGGTGCAGCGCTGTTCAACCAGCAGGCGCTGGTCTATTTTTCGTGGCTACTGTTCGCTGGTATCGTCTGGTTTCTATATCGCAGCCGCCCCGGGCTGGTGCTGCGCGCGGTAGGCGAGTCGCCGACGTCCGCGCATTCGATCGGGTATCACGCGATCCGCATCCGTTACCTCGCGACTATTTTCGGCGGCGCGATGGCCGGCATCGGCGGATCCTTCCTGTCGGTTTTTTATACGCCGCTGTGGGTCGAGGGCATGGTCGCGGGGCGCGGCTGGATCGCGATCGCGCTGGTCGTTTTCGCCACCTGGAGACCGTTCCGGGTGCTGGTCGGTGCTTACCTGTTCGGCGGCGTCATGGTGGTGCAGCTATTCGTGCAGGGTTCGGATCTCGATATCAGTATCCCGTCGCAGTTCCTGTCGGCGCTGCCTTACCTCGCGACCATCATCGTACTGGTGATCATCTCGCGCGACCAGAACACGGTGCGCCTCAATGCGCCGGTTTCGCTGGGGCAGCCCTTCAGGCCGGAAGCTTAAGCCAGGGTTAATCACCGAGGGCATATAACCATGGTAGCAACACCCCTAGACTAACTTGAAACAATAACCCCGGGAGGGTTTGGCAATGACTGTTACAAAGACACTGATAACCAGGCTGCCGCTGGCCGCGATCATCGCGCTGGCGGTAATGTTCGGCGGCGCCAGCCAGGCAGCCGACAACGTCGGCTTCGTTTACGTTAGCCCTATCGGCGACGCCGGCTGGACCTACCAGCACAACCTCGGCCGCCTGCAGGTCGAGCAGGAAACCGGCGCGACAACGAAATACGTCGAGAATGTTGCCGAGGGCGCCGACGCCGAGCGCGTGATCCGCGAGATGGCCAAGCGCGGCGACAAGGTAATCTTTGCCACCAGCTTCGGTTACATGAACTACATGCTCAAGGTATCCAAAAGCTTTCCGAAAACGGCCTTCGTCCATGTCACGGGCTACAAGCTCGGCAAGAACATGGGGCTGGTCAATGCGCGCTTTTACGAAGGCCGCTATCTGACGGGAGTCATCGCCGGTGAAATGACCAAATCGAACGTGCTCGGCTACGTCGCGGCGTTTCCGATCCCCGAGGTGCTGCAGGGCATCAACGCCTTCATCAAGGGCGCACGCAGCGTCAATCCCAAGGCCGAGCTGCGCGTGATCTGGGTCAACTCGTGGTACGACCCGGGTAAGGAGCGCCAGGCGGCGGGGACGCTGATATCGCAGGGCGCCGACGTGATCACGCACCATACCGATTCGACCGCGGTGGTGCAGACCGCCGAGGACGAAGGCATCTACGCCTTTGGTTACCACTCCGACATGTCCAAGTATGGCCCGAACGCGCATCTGACCGCGACCACCCACCTGTGGGGCGATTACTACGTCAAGACGGTCAAGGAAGTACTCGCCGGAAGCTGGACGCCGACCAGCGTCTGGGGCGGCTACCCGCGTGGCATGATCAAGCTGGCGCCGATGAACAAGGCGATCCCGGAAGATCTGCAGAATCGGATCAGGGATATGGAAAAGCAGCTGACCGAGCGCACGCTGCATCCCTTTGCCGGCCCGGTGATCGACCAGAGCGGAAAAACCATCGTCCCGGCCGGTAAGAACATGACCGACGATGAGCTCAACAAGATGAATTACTACCTGCAGGGCGTGGTCAGCAAGATTCCCAACTAGAGCGAGGGGGGCGGGCGCGTCCTTACCCGCCCGTCGGCCCGCCGGATAACGCGAATATCGATGGAAGCATACCTGCTCGACTGGCTCAACCTGTTGCTGCGCTGGCTGCACTTTGTCGCCGGCGTGGCCTGGATCGGCGCGTCGTTTTATTTCGTCATGCTCGACAGCTCGCTGCGCAAGCCCGCGCGTGCCCAGGATACGGAGCGCGGCGTTACCGGCGAGTTGTGGGCGGTGCATGGTGGCGGCGTATACCAGAGCCAGAAATTTCTGCTGGGACCGGTGGCTGAACCCCTGTCGGAACACCTGCACTGGTCGAAATGGGAAGCCTACACCACCTGGATGTCGGGTTTCGGGCTGCTGGTGGTGGTCTACTGGTTCGGTGCCAGCAGCTACCTGATCGACAGCCGGGTCATGCCCCTGTCGGTTACGGGCGCGATCGCGATCAGCCTCGGCGTTATCGTCGCCGGCTGGATCTTCTATGACATGCTGTGCAGGGCGCTGCGGGGCAGCGACGTGCTGCTCGCATCGATTATTTTCGTGCTCGTCGCGGCGGTGGCCTGGGGCCTGTTTCAGCTGCTGAGCGCGCGCGCGGCCTACCTGCACGTTGGTGCCATGATGGGTACCATCATGGCGGCCAACGTCTTCTTTCATATCATCCCGGGGCAAAAGAGAATCGTCGCGCAGATGCGCGCCGGTGAAACGCCGGATACCGAACCCGGCATCGTCGGCAAGCAGCGCTCGGTGCACAACACTTATTTCACGCTGCCGGTGCTGTTCATCATGATCAGCAATCATTACCCGATGACCTACAGCCATCAACACGGCTGGCTGGTGCTGGTGTTCATCATGCTCGCCGGCGTCCTGATCAGGCAGTACTTCGTGCAGCGCCACGGTGGCGGCGCGCAGCTGGCGCTGCCGGCGGTAGCCGCCGTGCTGTTGCTATCGATGGTCTGGTACCTGAGCCCGAAGGCGGTCGACACGGCGACCAGCGGCGACGTCAGCACGGCGCGGGTGTCCGGGATTATCGCGACCCGTTGCGTCGCCTGCCACGCCAGCCATCCAACCCAGCCCGGCTTTGCCGAAGCGCCTCTGGGCCTGGTCATGGAAACCCCCGAGCAGATTACCACTAACGCCACGCGCATCGCGACCACGGTGCAGTCCCGCTACATGCCGATCGGTAACCTGACCGGGATGACCGATGCGGAACGCGCCGTCGTCGCCGCCTGGTACGCGCAGCTGCAGCAGCAATAGTCGCGATGTCGGTCGTTCCCGCGCCGCTGGACAATGATTCGTGCGATACCGCGATCCGCGCGGATTTCGTGCATTTCCTGTCCGATCCCGACAACAGCGGCGACGCCGTGGAATATATCGAGGACGGCCTGCTGCTGCTGAAGCAGGGTCGCGTCCGGCAGCTGGTGCCGGCCGCCGACTGGATCGATTTCCTGCCCGACGGTTCCTGCCTGTATGATTACAGCGGGCGGCTGGTGATGCCCGGTTTTATCGATACCCATACCCATTACCCGCAAACCGAAATGATCGCGAGTCACGGCCTGCAACTGCTCGACTGGCTGCGGCAATACACTTATCCCACCGAGATGAAATTCGCCGAGCGTGAGCATGCCGACAGGATCGCCGCGTTTTTCTGTGAGCAAATGCTGCGCAACGGCACCACCAGCGGCGCGGTCTTCGCGACCGTGCACGCGCAATCGGTGGACGCGATTTTCGAACAGGCGCAGCAACGCGACCTGTGCCTGGTTGCGGGCAAGGTCATGATGGATCGCAACGCCCCGCAAGCGCTTTGCGACAGCGCTGCGTCGAGCTACCGTGACTGCTCCGAACTGATCAGGCGCTGGCACCTGAAGGGGCGCTGTCATTACGCGGTGACGCCACGATTCGCGCCCTGCTCGAGCCCGGCACAGCTCGAGGTCTGCGGCCAGCTGCTCGCCGAGCAGCCGGACCTGTACCTGCAGTCGCATGTGGCTGAAAACCGCGACGAGGTCGACTGGGTGGCCAGGCTGTTCCCCGATAGCCGCAGCTATCTCGACGTCTACGACAGCTTCGGCCTGCTGGGTCCGCGCTCGATTTACGGCCATTGTCTTCACCTCGATCGGCAGGACCGCGAGCGCATGGCGGCGAGCGGTGCCGCGATCGCGTTCTGCCCGACCTCGAACCTGTTTCTCGGCAGCGGCCTGTTCAGCCTCGACGATGCGCGCGAGCAGGGTATCCGCGTCGGGGTCGCCACCGACGTCGGCGCCGGCACCAGTTTCAGCATGCTGCAGACGCTCGCCGAGGCCTACAAGGTTTGCCAGCTGGCAGGCCAGCAACTGTCGCCGCTGAAGGCGTTTTACCTGGCGACGCTGGGCGCGGCGCAGGCGCTCTACCTCGATCACAGGATCGGCAACTTCGGTGTCGGCAAGGAGGCGGACCTGGTGGTGCTCGATCTCGGCGCCACCGAGCTGATGCAATGCCGCATGGAAAACGCGTCGACGCTGGAGGAGCGCCTGTTCGCGCTGATGATGCTCGGCGACGACCGCTGCGTGCAGGCCACCCATGTCATGGGCAAGCGCCAGTACTCCCGCAACACCTGATGCCACCGCCTACGCATCCCCCGGTAATTTTTGATCAGGTCGACGATCCTGAGCGCGTAGTTTTTGATCCGACCAGAAGCCGCGGACGGGAGATCGCGTGCCGCTAATGCCGATAGACAATGCCGAGATGCCGGTGACCATGGATGGCGAGTGTCGTGAAATCGGTAACGGGGCGATCCTGATTCGTGACCACGTGATCGGGCGGATCGGCAGCAGCAGCGGCGGAATTCGCGCCGGCATTGCGGCATCCGGGCCGGAGCCGGAGCGTTATATCGATGCCGGGGGCGGCGTGATTCTGCTGACCTGCGCCCCGGCGAGCGCCTGGCTGTCGCTGATCAACGGCCGCATCGTCATCGAGCAGGGGCACATCGTCGGTGTTGATCTCGACTCGCTGGTGCAGCAACATAATCAACAGGCGCGGCTGCTGCAGCGGGCCGCAAGCAAAGGACACTATCATGACTGAACAAACCCCCGATTTCATCAATCGCTGGATCAATCTCGCGCAGCCGCGTCTGGGCGCGAAAATCGTTTCCTGCAGCGACGACTTTTTCGCCGAGTGCAGCCGCATGCTCAGCCCCGCGGCACCGGTATTCCTCGACGGCAAGTTCGATGACAACGGCAAGTGGATGGACGGCTGGGAAACACGCCGGCGTCGCGACGGCGGCTACGATCATGCGATCGTCAAGCTCGGCCTGCCCGGCGAAATCAAGGGAGTCGATATCGACACCACGCACTTTACCGGCAACTACCCGCCGGCGGCATCGCTGGAAGCCTGTTTCAGCGCCGGCCTGCCCGACGATTCGAGCGACTGGATCACGCTGATCGAATCGACCGGCCTGCAGGGCAACAGCCACCATTATTTCACCATCGAAAACGCGGGCTGTTTCAGCCACGTACGCCTGAACATATACCCGGATGGCGGTATTGCGCGCTTACGCATCCACGGCAGGGTGGTCAGCGACGTCGATGCGCTCGACAAGAAAGCCTCGCAAAACCTGGCCGCGGTCGAACTTGGCGCCCGCGCGATCGCCTGGAACGACGCTCATTTCGGCGCCGCCGCGAACCTGCTCAACCCGGGCCGCGGCATCAACATGGGCGACGGCTGGGAAACCCGGCGCCGGCGCGAACCCGGCAACGACTGGTGCATCATCGAGCTCGGGCATCCCGGTGAAATCGCCGAAGTGCTCATCGATACCGCGCATTTCAAGGGCAATTACCCGGAGCGCTGCTCGCTGCAGGCGGCGCAGGTCAGCGCCGGAACGGTCGCTTCGATCGTCACCCAAAGCCAGTTCTGGCAGGAGTTGTTGCCGCCGCAGAAACTACGGATGGATAGCGAACACCGCTTTGGCGACGAGGTGCAAAGCCTGGGCAGGGTCAGCCATGTGCGCCTGAATATCTATCCGGACGGAGGGCTCAGCCGCGTGCGGCTGATGGGCAGAATCCATGGCTGACGTGCTCGAGGTCAAACCGCTGTCGCGTGCCGCATTCGCGGCCTTCGGCGATGTCATCGAATTCGAGGGCAGGGAATCCTACCCGATCAACAACGGCATGGCCGATCGCTTCCACGCGCTGGCCGGCGTCGAGCTGGGTGGCGCCGACGCGCGCGCGGTGATTAGCCTGGTGGCGAGTCGCAGGTTCGACCTGCCACGCAGGGTCGATCACATGGAATTCCACCCGCACGGCAGCCAGGCTTTTATCCCGCTCGACGCCACGCCGTTCATCGTCGTGGTCAGCGCCGCGGGCCCGGCTCCTGACGGCCTGCAGGCCTTCGTCACCAATGGACGGCAGGGCATCAACTACCATGCCGGCACCTGGCATCATGTGCTGCTGACTCCTTACGCGGCAATGCGCTTCGTCTGCGTCGACCGCGATTCCCCCGACGATAACTGCGTCGATTTCCACATCCCCGATTCCGACCAGCCGCTGCTCGCGCTCCCCTGACCCAGAATGTCCCCGCGGTTCCTTGCAAGGGGGGGGGTCAGAGCCGTTTTTTTATGAGGATCGAATTGAAATTGATCGGAAAACACCCGGGCTGACCCCGGCTGTCACGGGCCCTGGCCCGGTCTAAGGCGACCTCGGTCACGAGTTGAAGCCGGAACCAGTGCCCAGGTGCAAAACGAGGAGACTGGGAGCTGGCCCAGCAGGGAGGCTTGTGCCAGAATTGTGCCTCGGTACGGGGCAGGCAGGTTTTCGTGAACAAGGTTTATATTACCGCACAACAATTGCTAGAGGATTCTTTTCGACTCGCGCACCAGATATACCAGGACGGATTTCACCCGGAGTTTATCGTCGGCATCTGGCGCGGGGGAACCCCGGTCGGCATCGCGGTGCAGGAGTACTTCGAATTCAGGAATGTCGAGACCGACCACATTTCGGTACGCACCTCGTCCTACTATGGCATCAACAAGCAGGCCAAGAAAATCAGGGTGCACGGATTGCACTACCTGATCGAAAATGCCGATGCCGACGATCGCCTCCTGATCGTCGACGACGTGTTCGACTCGGGGCGCAGCGTCGATGCGCTGATCAAGGCGATCAGGAAACAATCGCGGCTTAATACGCCATCCGACATCCGCGTTGCCTGCCCGTGGTACAAGCCGTCGAAAAACTGTGTCAAGTTCGAACCCGACTATTTCCTGCACGAGAGCGAGGAATGGCTGGTGTTTCCTCACGAGCTTGCCGGTCTAAAGGCCGCCGAAATAGGGTCAGGGAAGAAGGACCTCCGAAATATTCTTGACTTGTTCGGGTAACCGGGCTCCGCTGTGACAATGACGGAGAAAAAAAGACTAATAATCTGTGCCGTTTGTCTCCTGGTTTTTCTGGTTCTCGGCGCCCTGTGGGCCGGTGCAGATCCGGCTGCCTTGAGCGCTGCCCAGCGATTCATAATCAGCCTGGCATTTGGTGGCCTGCTGGCTATCGCACTGTATTTATTGCTCAGGCAGCGCGAAATGCTCAACCGGTCCGAGCAAAAAATCCAGGGTACCGACATCGCCCGGGAGGAATTCTCGGCCAACATCAGTCACGAGATACGGACGCCGCTGTCCGGCATACTCGGCGTCATGCACCTGCTCAAACGCACAGGTCTGGATCGTAACCAGCAGCGCTACGTCGATACCGCCACCAACTCTGCCAAAATGCTGCTCGCTATCATCAACGACGTGACCTCCTCGTCTCGTCTGCAAACCGATGCCCTGTTGATCGCGTCGGAGCATTTCAACCTGGCCGAGGTGATCGAGGATGTCGCCAGTATCCTGGCACCCGAGGCTCTCGACAAGGGCCTGGAGCTGGTCTGCGACGTTGACCCCGATATTCCCCATCGAATCAGGGGCGATGCGCTAAGGCTGCGCCAGGTGCTGAACAACCTGTTGAACAACGCGATCAGGTATACCAGTAAAGGCCTGATCGTCGCCTACGTGAGTAGCGGTGACGGGAGCGTGGAAATCGGGGTCAGGGATACCGGCAAAGGGATCGATCCAGACAAGCAAAAAAAGCTGCTGCAATCGCCGGATTTGATCGATGACGTGCAGGAGCCGCTATTGGGCGGGCTGGGTCTCGGTTTAAATAGTTGCCGTCGCCTCGTCAAGGCAATGGGCAGCGAGTTACGCATCGACAGCAGGCCCGGCGAGGGTAGTCGGTTTTACTTTCGTTTGCGTGTCGATGACGAATACCGCGAGATATACGACTGGAATCCCCCGCAAGCCCTGCAGGAGCTGAGCGTCGGTATACTCAGCCCGCTGGAATTGCAGCGCAGCACGATACGCAAAATGCTCGCGCACTGGAAAATCAGCGCGATCCAGGAACTCGACTACGACGTCGAGGAAAAGTTCGACCTGGCCGAACTGCGGCCCTGCGACCTGCTGATTATCGACCAGACCGAATCGGAGGGGGCAGTCAACGAACTGATCGACCGGCTGCGCAATAGCTCGCACTGGAGGGACACGCGTTTCGTGCACCTGGTGCCGCAGAACCGGCAGGGCGAGGACGGTAGCGCCGATGTTCGGCTGTACAAGCCGATATCGCATTCGCGTCTCTACACGACCGTCATGGATATCGTTTACAAGCTTGCGTTCAGCGCCGAGTACCGGGGCGACCATGCCCCGGCGATCCTGAGCGGCCGTCGTATCCTGGTGGCCGAGGACAACGACATCAACAAGATGATCGTACTGGAAATACTCGAGGAAAGCGGCGCCGATATCGACGTTGCGGTTAACGGCGCCGACGCGCTGGAGCAGTTACAGCGCGAGCACTATGACCTGGTCCTGATGGATATCCAGATGCCGATAATGGATGGTTACGAGGCGACGCGAAAGATTCGCGCCATGGGCGGCAGGTACGAGTCGATGCCGATTATCGCCATGACCGCGCACGCACTCGAGGGAGACAGCAAGAAAAGTCTCGAAATCGGCATGAACCACCATGTCTCCAAGCCCTTCGAACCCGATGAACTGATCGCGCTGATTGCCCGCTGCATCGATGAAAATAGCGCCGACGAAATCCAGGGACAGAAGACTTAACCCTCGATCCCCGGATTTCAGGGCTGCAGCAGTTCCATCATGCGCGTGACGCTGGTGGCCTCGAAGGCTTGCTGGTCGGCGCAGATGGCGAGGATTTGCCCCGCCTTCTTGGCGTTGATATGACCGCGCAGGTAACGCTCGAACTTGGCCTTTAACAGCGGGATGCCCTCGTCGCGTCGCCGCCGGTGTCCGACCGGGTAGTCGACCACGACCTCGTCACTGCAGCTGCCGTCGCTGTAGAAAATCTGCAGCGAGTTGCCGATCGCGCGCTTGTCGGGCTCGAGGTACTCGCGTGTGAAACGCTCGTCTTCGCTGACCTCCATTTTTTCCCGCAACGCGTCGACGCGGGGATCGGCGGCGACGCCGTCCTCGTAATGTTCGGCCTGCAGATCGCCTTCCAGCAGCCCGATCGCAACCATGTACTGGATGCAGTGATCGCGATCGGCCGGGTTATCCAGCGGGCCGGTCTTGTTGATGATTCGATCCCCGGATTCCTGGGTCTTGATGACGATGCGGTCGATCTCGTCGAGCCGCCCGACCACTTCGGGGTGCAGTTTTACCGCCGCCTCGACCGCGGTCTGCGCGTGGAACTCGGCCGGAAACGAAATCTTGAACAGGATATTTTCCATCGTGTAAGTGCCGTAACCCTGGGTGAAGGCCAGCGGTTTCTTGCCGAACAGCACGTCCTGGAAGCCCCAGGTCGGCGCGGTGATCGCGGATGGGTATCCCATTTCGCCACGCAGCGCGGTAAACGCGAGAAACAGGCCGCGCGACGATGCGTCGCCCGCGGCCCAGGATTTGCGCGATCCGGTATTGGGCGCGTGGCGATAGGTGCGCAAAGAAGAACCGTCGAGCCAGGCGTGGGAGACCGCGTTCAGGCATTCGTCACGACTGCAGCCCAGCATCTGCGCGGTGACCGCGGTCGACGCGATCCGCACCAGCATCACGTGGCACAGGCCAACCCGGTTGAATGAATTTTCGAGTGCCAGCACTCCCTGGATTTCGTGCGCCTTGATCATCGCGATCAGCACGTCGCGCATGCTAAGTGGCGCCCCGCCTTCGCTGACCCGTTTGCGCGACAAATAGTCCGCCAGCGCCAGGATCGCGCCGAGGTTGTCCGACGGGTGACCCCACTCGGCCGCCAGCCAGGTGTCGTTGTAATCGAGCCAGCGTACCATCGCGCCAATGTTCCACGCCGCGCGCACCGGATCGAGTTCGTACGCGGTGCCGGGCACGCGCGCGCCTCTGCCCGGCATATCGGCGCCGGGTACGATGGGCCCCAGCAGGCGGGTGCAGGCCGGGTAGCCGAGCGCCAGCAGCGCACAACCCATGCTGTCCATCCAGTCGTAGCGCGCGGTCTGCATCGCCTCGTCGGATCGGGTGACGTCATATTCGAGGACATAATCGACGATAT
Source organism: Gammaproteobacteria bacterium (assembly GCA_029864185.1). Taxonomy (GTDB): domain Bacteria; phylum Pseudomonadota; class Gammaproteobacteria. Next base: position 6,446 of record JAOTTY010000007.1, on the reverse strand, counting down.
CCTGGATGACCTTGTCGAAATCGGGACGGCTGGCGTCCAGTACGGCGGCTTTGCTCATGGGTTATTTCCTTTGTTCGATCGGGATGAATTCTAGGTTTTCGGGGCCGACGTAATTCGCCGACGGCCGGATGATCTTGCCGTCGATGCGCTGCTCGACCACGTGCGCGCCCCAGCCGGAGGTGCGTGCGATGACGAATAGCGGGGTGAACATATCTGTCGGCACTCCCATCTGGTTGTAGGAGACCGCGGAAAACCAGTCGAGGTTCGGGAACATGTTCTTCAGCTCCCACATGACCGATTCGAGGCGTTCGGCCACGTCGAACATCAGCCTGTCGCCGTTTTCCTCGGACAGCTCCTTCGCAAGCCGCTTGATGACCTCGTTGCGCGGATCGCTGACGGTATAAACCGGGTGGCCGAAGCCGATGACGATTTCCTTGTTGGCGACGCGCTCGCGGATATCGGCCTCGGCCTCGTCGGCCGAACCATAGCGCGACTGAATCCTGAACGCTTCCTCGTTTGCGCCGCCGTGCTTGGGACCGCGCAGCGCGCCGATCGCGGCGGTGATACAGGAATAAAGGTCGGAGCCGGTGCCGGCGACGACGCGTCCGGTGAAGGTCGACGCGTTGAACTCGTGCTCGGCGTAGAGGGTCAGTGAAATATGCATCGCCCGCACCCAGGATTCGCGCGGCTTCTCGCCGTGCAGCAGGTGCAGGAAATGCCCGCCGATGGAATCGTCGTCGGTGACCAGCTCGATGCGCTTGCCGTGATGGCTGTAGTGATACCAGTAAACCAGCATCGAGCCGAAGCAGGCCATCAGGCGATCGATGAGGTTGCGCGCCCCTTCGGCGTTGTGATCCGCGTCTTCCGGCATCATGCAGCCGAGCGCGGAGCAGCCGGTGCGCATGACGTCCATCGGGTGAGTGCTTGAGGGCAATTGCTCGAGCACGGTCTTGACCTCGTGCGGGATATCCCGCAACGCCTTCAGGCGCGCCTTGTAAGCCGCAAGTTCGTCGCGCGTCGGCAGTTTTTCATGCACGATCAGGTAGGCGACTTCCTCGAACTCGCACTGCTCGGCGATATCGAGAATATCGTAACCGCGGTAGTGCAGGTCGTTGCCGGTTCGGCCGACGGTACAGATAGCGGTATTACCGGCCGTGGTGCCTGACAGCGCGACCGATTTCTTGGGTTTGAATCCTGGTTTGTCGTTCATGATGTCTCCTCGCTGAATAAGTTATCCAGTTTTTGTTCGTAATCGTGGTAATCGAGAAAGTCGTACAGCTCCATGCGGGTTTGCATGCTGTCGACGACGTTTTGCTGGGTGCCGTCCGTCAGTATGTGCCGGTAAACGTTCAGGGCCGCGAGGCTCGCGGCCCTGAACGCGCTGAGCGGGTACAGCGCGAGCTTGAGGCCGACCGAGGCCAGCTCCTCGACGGTGAACAACGGCGTCGCGCCGAACTCGGTGATGTTGGCCAGCACCGGCACCGGCACCGCCTCGACGAATTGCCGGTACTGGTCGAGCTCGGTCATCGCCTCCGGGAAGATCATGTCGGCGCCGGCGTCGGCGCAGGCCTGGGCGCGCTCGATCGCGGCATTCATGCCTTCCACCGCGAGTGCGTCGGTGCGCGCCATGATGACGAAAGCGTCGTCGCTGCGCGCATCGACCGCGGCTTTCACGCGATCGACCATTTCCGCGCTGGACACGATCGCCTTGTTGGGCCGATGACCGCAGCGCTTTTGCATAACCTGGTCCTCGATGTGCACGCCGGCGACATCGGCGCGAAGCATTTCGCGGATGCAGCGCGCGATATTGAAGGCGCCGCCCCAGCCGACGTCGACGTCGACCAGCAGCGGCAGGCTGCTTGCGGCGGTGATCCGGCGTGCGTCCTCGAGCACGTCGGCGAGGGTGCTGATGCCGAGGTCGGGGATGCCGAGCGAGCACGCGGCGACCCCGCCGCCCGACAGGTAGAGGGCCTGGTGCCCGCATTTCTGCGCCATGATTGCGCTGTAGGCATTGACCGCGCCGACGACCTGCAGCGGATTATTTGCGGCCACGGCCTCGCGTAGTTTTCTTCCGGGCGAGTTATGCTCAGTCATTTTGTTCCTCGAGTATTTTCCTAACGATTTCCCAGGCGCCGCTGATATGGCGGCGCATCAGCAGTTCGGCGAGCTCCGCGTCGCGTCGCGCGATCGCGGTCGCCACCTGGCGGTGCTGATCCAGCGCCGTCTGCGCGCGCGCCGGGACCTGTCCCGACTGGCGCCGGCACATGCGTATCAGCTGGTATAGCTCGCCGTTCAAATTATCCAGTATCCACTGATTCTGGCTTGCGCGGGCAATGCGGTAATGAAAATCGATATCGCCCTCGCTTTGAAAATAAGCCTTGCCCTCGGTCTCGCCGATCGCCGCTTCGTGCTGGTCGAGCAGCGCCGACAGCGCCCTGATTTCGGTATCGGGCATCAGGCGTGCGGCGAGACGCGCCGCCATGCCCTCGAGCGCCTCGCGCGCGACATAGATGTCTTCCATCATCTTGAGATCCAGCGTCACCACGCGCGAGCCGGCGTGTGGAATGCGCACGATCAGCTTGATCTGCTCGAGGCGGTGAATCGCCTCGCGCAGCGGGCCGCGGCTGATGCCGTATTTCAGCGCGAGATCGGATTCGACGATCTTGGTGCCCTGCGCCAGCTCGCCCTTGATGATATCGGCCTTGATGCTGTCGAAGGTGCGTCGCGCCAGCGTGGTCGATTCGAGGCTGTCTGCAGGATTTAAAAGGATTTCAGGCATAAATTGTCAACAATCAAAGCTAATAAACAACGAATTTGGCGAAAATATGCAGAAATCCAGATAAATTGTCAACAATTAACGCGACGACCTTTCGCCCTGTCCAGGGAACCTGGAGCCTGGAGTCAGTGTTTATGCGGGATCCGAGAATTAATTTTCAGAATAAATAAACTCAATAATAGGCTAGAGTGTTAGCGGCTTTATCCAATAGTAGGTATATTTAGCCTTCGCCCCGTCCGGCCAGTCCAGCAGTAGAGCAGGCTGGAACCTGTCGACACCAAAAAATACAATTCCAGTCGACATGGCAGACGCAGACACATTGAGGAAATTCTATGAGCAGCGAAACCGAAACCGTAACCATTACCGACAACACCACAGGTAAGCAAGTCACCTTGCCGATGTACACGCCAACCGCTGGTCCCAAGGTGATCGATATCGGCAAGCTCTACAAGGAGCTCGGGTATTTCACCTACGACCCCGGGTTCATGTCGACCGCGAGCTGCTCCAGCGCGATCACGTTTCTCGACGGCGGCAGGGGCGTGCTGCAGTACCGCGGCTACCCGATCGAACAGCTGGCCGAGCAGAGTTCCTACCTGGAAGTTTGCTTTCTTTTGCTTAACAACCGGCTGCCGAAAAAAGAGGAACTGGATTATTTCATCAACACCGTCACCCAGCACACGATGCTGCACGAAGCGATGATCCGGTTTTTCTCCGGTTTCCGCCGCGACGCGCACCCGATGGCGATCATGGTGGGCTGCGTCGGCGCACTCGCGGCGTTCTACCACGACCACATGGATATCCATAACGAAGAGCACCGCATGATTACCGCCTACCGTCTGATCGCGAAAATGCCCACCATCGCCGCGATGAGCTACCGTTACGCCAACGGCAAGCCTTTCGTTTACCCGCGCAATTCGCTGAGCTATACCGAAAACTTCCTCTACATGATGTTTTCGATGCCGTCCGAGGAATATACGCCCGACCCGCTGCTGGCCAAGGCGCTGGACCTGATCATGATCCTGCATGCCGACCACGAGCAGAACGCGTCGACCTCGACGGTACGACTCGCCGGCAGCTCCGACGCCAATCCGTTCGCCGCGGTAGCCTCGGGTATCGCCGCGTTGTGGGGGCCGGCGCATGGCGGCGCCAACGAAGCGGTGGTACGCATGCTGATCGACATCAACGAGTCGGGCAAGCCGCTGCAGACTTTCGTCGATCGCGCCAAGGACAAGAACGATTCCTTCCGCCTGATGGGATTCGGCCATCGCGTCTACAAGAACTACGATCCGCGCGCCAGGCTGATCCGCGAAATCTGCCACAAGCTGCTGAACGACATGGAAGCCTCGTCCGAACAGCAGAAGCTGCTGGATACCGCGATGGCGCTGGAACAGGTTGCGCTCCACGACGATTACTTCGTCGAGCGTAATCTCTACCCGAACGTCGATTTTTACTCGGGTATCATTTTCCTCGCGATGGGTATCCCGATGAACATGTTCACCGTGATCTTCGCGATGGCGCGCACCATCGGCTGGATCTCGCAGTGGAGCGAGATGATGTCGGATCACGAAGCCAAGATCGGGCGTCCGCGCCAGCTCTATACCGGCGCCATCGATCTCGATTACCTGCCGATTGAAAAACGCTGATCGGACCGCAACTTATTTTATTCGACTGACCGAAGAGAATTTCAAATGCTACAGGCATACCGCGAACACACGGCCGAGCGCGCCGAACAGGGCATTCCGCCGAAGCCGCTAGACGCGCAGCAGACCGCCGACCTGGTCGAACTGCTCAAGAATCCGCCCGCCGGCGAGGCGGACTACCTGCTTCAGTTATTGACCCGGCACGTACCGGCGGGGGTAGACGAAGCCGCCTACGTCAAGGCGGGTTTCCTAGCCGCGATTACGCGTAGCGAGGCGTCGTCGCCTTCGATCGACAAGGTGAAAGCGGTCGAGATTCTCGGCAGCATGCTCGGTGGTTACAACATCGAACCGTTGATTGCCTGCCTCGACGACGACGAGACCGCGCCCGCCGCGGTTGCCGCGTTGTCCCATACGCTGCTGGTATTCGACGCCTTTCACGACGTGGTTGCGAAATCCGAGGCCGGCAACCTGAGCGCAAGGCAGGTGCTCGAGTCCTGGGCCAACGCCGAATGGTTTACCAGCAAGCCCAGGCTCGCCGACAAGATCACGGTTACCGTGTTCAAGGTGCCGGGCGAAACCAATACCGACGACCTGTCGCCGGCGCAGGACGCCTGGTCGCGCCCCGACATTCCGCTGCACGCGCTCGCGATGCTGAAAAATCCACGCGACGGCCTGACCGACAGGCCGCTCGAAAAAATCGCGGAACTCAAGACGCTGGGACATCCGCTCGCCTACGTCGGCGACGTGGTCGGCACCGGCTCGTCGCGCAAGTCGGCGACCAACTCGGTGCTGTGGCACATGGGCGAGGACATTCCCTACATACCGAACAAGCGCAACGGCGGCTACTGCTTCGGCGGCAAGATTGCACCGATTTTCTTCAACACGATGGAAGACGCGGGCGCGCTGCCGATCGAAATGGACGTGTCGCAACTGAACATGGGGGACGTGATCGACATTTATCCCTACGAAGGCAGGGTCACGCGCCATGACAGCGACGAGGTGATTACCCGCTTCGAACTCAGCACCAACGTGCTGCAGGACGAAGTGCGCGCCGACGGTCGTATCCCGCTGATCATCGGTCGCGGCCTGACCGACCGCGCGCGCAAGGCGCTCGGCATGGGCGAGTCCGACCTGTTCGAAAAGCCGCAGGCGACCGAGGATAGCGGCAAGGGTTATACGCTGGCGCAGAAAATGGTGGGCAAGGCCTGCAGCCTGCCCGGCGTGCGGCCCGGCATGTACTGCGAACCGAAGATGACCACGGTCGGATCGCAGGACACCACCGGACCGATGACGCGCGACGAACTCAAGGACCTCGCCTGCCTCGGCTTTTCCGCGGACCTGGTGATGCAGTCTTTTTGCCACACCGCGCCGTACCCGAAACCGGTCGACGTCGTCACCCATCACACCCTGCCTGATTTCATGCAGAACCGTGGCGGCATCTCGCTGCGTCCCGGCGATGGCGTGATCCACTCGTGGATGAACCGCATGCTGTTGCCCGATACCGTCGGCACCGGCGGCGATTCGCATACCCGCTTCCCGATCGGGATTTCGTTTCCGGCGGGCTCCGGGCTGGTCGCGTTCGCGGCCGCCACCGGGGTCATGCCACTGGACATGCCGGAATCGGTGCTGGTGCGTTTCAAGGGCGAGATGCAGCCTGGAATCACGCTGCGCGACCTGGTGAACGCGATTCCCTACGCGGCGATACAGCGCGGCCTGCTGACGGTCGAGAAGCAGGGCAAGAAAAACGTTTTTTCAGGACGCGTGCTCGAAATCGAGGGCCTGCCGCGGCTCAAGGTCGAGCAGGCCTTCGAGTTGTCGGACGCGTCGGCCGAGCGCTCCGCCTCGGGCTGCACCGTCAAGCTCGACAAGGAACCGATCATCGAGTACATGAATTCGAACATCACGATGTTCAAGTGGATGATCAGCGAGGGTTACGGCGACGTGCGCACGATTACGCGGCGCATCGACGAAATGGAAAAATGGCTCGCCGACCCGGTGCTGCTCAAGGCCGATGCCGACGCCGAGTATGC
>JAOTTY010000425.1 GCA_029864185.1 Gammaproteobacteria bacterium | reverse complement strand
TCTGTCCGACGATTGCCCACAACGCAAGCAAGGTGCCGATGATCAGAAATTTCCCCGCCACCCAGAGCGCGATGAAGAGACTGATGAAAACCCGGTATACCCGCGCACAGATACCGTACACGACCAGCCATTTGACTTCGCCTGCCGCGGTCACCGGCGAGCGTAAGCCGGGCATATCAAGCAGGTAGCGTTTGCCCAGGTAAGCGAGGTACTGATCGGAGCGCGTGCCCAGATTCGGGATTTCGATCAGTTCACTCAAAAGATAGTAACCGTCGAAACGCAACAGCGGATTGGCGTTGAATAACAGCGTGGATACGCCGCCGATCACGACGATATCGAACGCCAGGTCGTGCACCAGGCCGTGGTCGGTATTCGCCCATACCAGCAGCGCGAGCGAAGCCAGAAAAACTTCAACCATGATGCCGGCGGCACAAACCGCCATGCGTCGGTTCTTAGAAGCGAATCGATGCGCCGCCGAACTGTCGACGTAAGGCACCGGAAATAAAACCAGCAGCATGACTCCCATTTCATGCACCACACCACCCCAGATCCTGGTGGCGTAGGCGTGTCCCAGTTCGTGCAGGCCCTTAACCAGCGGATAAAGCAACCAGTACCACAGCAGATTTTGCGGATCTGCAAATCTTGCGGCGCTGTGTTGGGCCAGCGCCTGCCAGTTGAGCAGGGCGGTCACTAATGCCGTGATAACCAGGCCGATCCAGAAAAACAGGGCAGGAAAGCCGAATAGTGGCCTGAACCAGTGAGCCGTTTTTCGCAGCATGGGGTCGGGGTCAAACAGCGCGAATTTCACTGCAAACGGGTTCTGTAACGGGTTCGCTTTCGGCTTATGGGGCGCCTGTGCATCATCCTCGAGCAGCCCGGCAGATTTCAGGTTGGCCATTAACAGGACGACGTCCTGTTGCTGCAGTTTCGAGGACGGTGAAGCCCGGGCTTGATCCAGCGCCTGTTCGACGCTGCGTGAGCCGTCCAGCAGGGCCAGAAACTGCTCGGCTTCACTGCTGCAGCGGAAATAACTTTCGTTTTCCTGGTCGGCGATGATCAGCCACGGTGTGCCGCGATAACAGTGCCTGTAGAAATGGACCGCCCTGCCTGGGCGAAGTCTCAGATCGGCAATGCTTTGCCAGGCATCTGCAGCTTCCTGTAGCGCCAGGTCGGGGTTTACGGCAGCCATCGCCAGGCCCATAAGCGCATCACGTCAAACAGCTCGTGCAGATATATCCACCCGAGGCTGCGCTGATCGATCTCGATTTTTGCAACGCCTTCCATGCCGGGTCTCAGTCCCGCGTGATTTTCGACCAGCCGAGCCTCCACGCGATAGGCGATTCCGTTTTCATCCTCGGCAAATACGGGGGAAACCTTGTGCACGGCAAAAGGCAGGGTTTTGCCGGGCAGGGCCTTCAGGGTCAGCTCACCGGCCAAGCCCTCCCTGACGTCTACAACCTGTTTTTCATCGACCAGAATGATCAGGCGGTATTCATCCAGCGGGGCGACTTCGAATAGTAAATCGCCGGTCTTTACCGGCGCGCCCAGCGACCGGCTCAGATCCCCGCTAATGATGATCCCGTCGAGCGTCGCTACCAGCGCCGAGCGCCGTATTTTTTTGTCGAGTAAATTGAGTTGCGCCTCGGCCTGGCTTACCTGCGATTTGAAGATATGCGCCTGGGTTTTGTCGCGTGTCGACAGGGCCTTGCGGTATTGACGGTCGTACTCGTTCTTTTCGGCGGCGTAGCGCTGCTGCTGTAGCAACAGTTCCTCGATATCGAGTTCGGCGATGACGTCACCCGCCGCGACGGTTTCGCCGGCACGCGCGTGGGCAGCGGCGATATAGCCATCGAAAGGCGCGACGATGGCGCGCTGGATTTTGCCTTCCAGGGAGGCACTGGCGGTCACGCGGTAAGTGCCGGAGATGAAGGTCATGGAGCCGACGAGTAGCAATATCCCCGCCGCTACCAGGCGAGAACGAAATGTTACGAGCTTGCTCCGTGACCGATCTGGCCCAGGTTCGACGGGTGTCGGGGTTTCGGGCTGCTGGCAGCGCAACAGCAGCCCGAGCCAGTCCTCGCCCCAGTGCAGTATCTGCATCACGACCGATTGTTGCGACGGCTTTATCTTGACCAGTATCGCCAGGGTGCCCCTGTAATCATCGAATTTGTTCAGGGGCAGGGCGATAATCGTATCGACAGACGAGTCATTTCCCTGGCCTGACGACAACGTCGTGGTGACGCTTTTATTCTGGCTGGCTGCGAGGCTGGCGG
>JAOTTY010000188.1 GCA_029864185.1 Gammaproteobacteria bacterium | reverse complement strand
GATGACGCACGGCGGGACGAGGAACTTAAGCGGTGGCAGGTCGAATGGGATAGCAACCCGGAATTCGATCGCAATATCCCGATCGTCATCAGCGACCTCGGTGAAACAGTGATCGGTTTTCCGCTCGAACCCGAGCTCGACGCCTTTCTCGATACCGGTTCGCTGATTTCCGACGTGGCCGTACACGGCAACAGCGAGCAGCCGGACAGGCAGCGTATCCTGGTGCTCGACAACGATGCCGCCAGCCTGCAAATGATCATCGAGCAAATGCACGATGCGCAGGTCGAGGTGGTCAAGAATTTCACCGAACTTGTCGCAACCGCGTTGAATCTCGGCATGCCGGACCTGGTGATGGTCAATACCGCGCTAATCGGCGGCATCGAGGGCACGGACTGGTGGCGCAACTCGACCGATTCGGATCTCGACGCGGCGGTGCCGGTTATTTTCATCTCCGACGACAAGACCACCGAGGCGGAGGTCGCGGCCTTCGAAAGCGGCGCGGCCGATTTTATCACCCGACCCTTCCATCCGAGGGTATTACAGGCACGCCTGAAAATGCATTTACAGGCGAGGCGTTCCCAGCAGCTGCTCAATAACATCGCGCGTGTCGACGCTTTGACGTCGATCTGTAATCGGCGCGAGTTCGATTTTCGACTGTTGTCGGAATGGGGCCGCGGCGCCCGCGCCGGTCACTCGCTGGCGCTGCTGATGATCGACGTCGACAAGTTCAAGGAATACAACGATCAGCACGGCCACCTTCGTGGTGACAATTGCCTGGTTGCGGTGGCGCAGATCCTCAACACCTGCATGCAGCGCTCCGGCGATCTTGTTGCGCGCTATGGTGGCGAAGAGTTCGTCGCACTGTTGCCCGAGTCCGACCTCGAAGGCGCGATCAAGGTAGCGCAGGATTGTCTCGATGCGATTCGGCATGCCGCGATCCCGCACGTAACCTCGCCGGTTTCGCGCTACGTGACGGTCAGCATCGGTGTGGCCGCAATGCAGCCGATTTACGACAAGAGTTGCACGCTGTTGATCGAGCAGGCGGACATCGCTCTGTACCAGGCAAAACAAAGCGGGCGCAACCGGATGAGTCACTTCGACAACGGGCCGCAACTGAACTGAATCTTCCTGGCTACCTGCCTCTCGGCAAGGTTTGCGCGGTTCTACAACAGCCTGTCCAGCAGATAATCCGCGATCCAGCTGCCGAGTCGCGGTTGCACCAGGTAGCCGTAAGACTTGTGCGGATTGCGCTTCTCGCGCCTGCGGTTTCCGGCATGGGTAACCACTTCGAACGGATTGTGCAAATCGACATAATCGATACTGCGAAACTTCTTGCTCGCCGGGAATAGCTGCAACGCTCGCATCGGCCGGTAAAAAACTTCATCGAAGTTCTTGTGATGGGCGACGACGTCGCCGAGACAGGCATAGTTGTGCCAGAAATCGATATTTGTTGGAAACTGGCGTGCGCCATGCGTCCTGTGGTGCGTCGCAAACAGCATGCTTCTGATCGACGGGTCGCCGAGCGGCGAACCCATGGTGACGAACATTTTTACGCGTTTTTTATGATAGCGCTTGAAACCCTTCGTGTTGCGGTGGGAGAAACGCCACAAGACGTCGTAGCCGATGAAACTGCCCATGCTGTGGGCAACGATGATCGGCTCGCAGCCGTCGTCCCAGGCCTTGCGCAGGGCTATTTCCAGCGGCGCGCGCATCTGGTCAGAAATGTATTGATCCTGATCGTAAAGTTCGGTTTCCCGCATCAACCCGGTCATCACGTCATCCTTTACAGTCAGGGCACCCGCCAGCAGTTTCACCAGGTCGAGGCCGCGGTCCTTGAAGAAACTGCCGACCTTTTCACCCATACCCACGTGAAAGCGGTCTCTTATTTCACGACGCTCGTCGATCACCTTGTCGACCTGTGCTTTCAGTTTCCTGCAATAGACCGTGTCGTCGGGGATATGGTGTGGCACCACGTCGGCCCAGTAAACCGACTCGAACACCTCGGGGTGGGCATCCAGACTCCTCGCCAGCAGGCGATGGCTGACGCGTATATTTTCGCTCAGGGCGCTGCGCCAGAGCTGGTGCATTACCTCCACCGGAGGCTTGGAGCCGAGGCCATGGATCATGATGATGCGTTTGTTGCCGAGATCGACCGACATGCCCGTCCCTCGCCGCGTTATTCGGTTCGACCCGTTTATACGCGAGATCTCAGTCCCGATCAATTGCGCGCGCGGCCGCGCACATGTTACCGAGCTTGGTCATCGCGATCTCGCGTCCCAGCATCGTCAAGCCGCAGTCGGGCGCCGCCAGCAGCCGCTCGGCATCGATATGCTGCAACGCCAGCTCGAGGCGTTGCCGTATGTAGTCGGCGGATTCGACGCGGCTGCTGGCGATGGTGACGACACCGAGAATGACGGCGGATCTGGTGAAATGTTCGAGCAGTTCCAGGTCGTTCAGGCAGTGGGCGTCCTCGATGGACACCTGATCTATGCTACAGCGGTCGACCGCCCGCGCCAGCTGAAAATAACAGGCGGGATCCGCTTTCAGGTATGCGTCGTCGTCGATGTGGCCAGGGTAACCGCAGCACATGTGCATAACCCGCGTGACCTCGTCGGGAAGCCCATCGAAACATCGATCCAGGCACTCGATGCCGAAGTCGAGCGCGGCGTCGGTCTTGCGCACGAACAGCGGCTCGTCGACCTGGATGTAGCGACAGCCCGCGGCGGCGAGCGCGCGTATCTCGTAATTCAATGCATCGGCGAGATCGAAAGCCAGCTCGCGTTCGGTCGCGTAACAGACATTCGCGGTGGTGTCGATGATCGATAACGGGCCAGGCACGGTTATCTTGACGGGGCGGTCGCTGAAGCGCTGTGCGATGGCGTAGTCGCGGTCGAGGAAATGATTGCCCCTTGGCTCGATACGCGACCTGATGGTCGGCAGGTCGGCCACCGCCGCGCCGTTGCGGTGCACCTTGCGCGTCAGGTTGACGAAATCGATACCTTCGAGATTGCGGCAGTGATAGTGAATATAATTTTCGCGGCGCTGCTCGCCGTCGGTGGGGATATCGATGCCGCAGGCGATCTGGTCGAGGATCGCGGCGCGGGTCGCGTCGACCAGCAGCTCTTCGGCGACCTGCTCGGCATCGTCCTGGGTATAGGTGAAGGCGCGCGTTACGGTATCCTGCTGCTGCTCGGTTTCGGCAAAGTTACCGATCGCAATATAGTCGGGCTTCGGGTACGCGCCGATGCAGGTCGTGCGAATAGGCATCGCGTCATGATAAGGGAAGCCGGCTGCGCGAAAAAGCCTTATCAAGCACGCCGGGGCTGATAAAATGCACACCATGATTTCTACGCTGCTAGATTTTATCGCTGATCATGAGCGAATTTTCGTGCTGACCGGGGCAGGGGTCAGCACCGCGTCAGGCATACCCGATTACCGCGATGAAAGCGGCAACTGGAAACACCGGAAGCCGATGGAATATCGCGATTTTGTCGATCGCCACGAATCCCGGCAGCGCTACTGGTCGCGCTCGTTTATCGGTTGGCAGCGATTCCAGCGCGCACAACCGAACCCGGCCCATCGGGCGCTGGCCCGGCTCGAACAACTCGGCCGCCTGGCGAGGATCGTAACGCAGAACGTCGACGGCCTGCATCAGCGTGCCGGCAGCCGCCAACTGACCGAACTGCACGGTTCCCTGGCGAGCGTCGTCTGTCTCGACTGCGGACTGGTAATCCCGCGCGAGAACATGCAGCGGCGATTGCTCGAAACCAACCCCGGGTTGGCAGCTTTGTCGGCACCAGACGCTCCGGATGGCGATGCCCTGCTGCAGGATTTCGACGACCGCGAGGTCCGGGTTCCCGGCTGCGAGTCCTGCGGCGGCATCCTTAAGCCCGAGGTCGTGTTTTTCGGCGAAGCCGTGCCCGCGACCCGGGTGCAGGAGTGTTATGCCGCGCTGCAGCAGGCGGACGCGATGCTGATCGTCGGCTCTTCGCTGATGGTGTATTCGGGTTTCCGCTTCGTGCGCGAGGCGGCGCGTCTGGGTTTGCCGATTGCCGCGATCAATCGCGGCAAGACACGGGCGGACGAGCTGCTTAGCCTGAAGCATGAAACTGATTGCGCCGCGGCGCTGGTCGCGGTGCTGGATCGTTTCGACACAAATCTCGCCGATATCGGTTGATTCCATCCGTGACGCAGTGCCCAGAATAATCTAGACCCCGGTCACAATGGTTCTACATTGGTATCGGCGATGCGAATAATTTCACCCCGGAGCGGAATTGAGTCACAGATAAAAGCCAGGCTCGTTTCTATATACCCGATTCGAATTTAAAGTTGGGGTAGGTCATGAGCCAGACAAATATTCAGATCGATCCGCTGACGACGAGTTGTGTTCTCAAGTATCTCGGCCTTGCGATCGACGAAATCAAGCTGGTCCGATCGATAAACAGCCTGACCGCGCAGGTCAGGATGAGCAACGCGTCGCAACTCGAACCTGGCCGCAGACGCTACCTCATATCCGAATTGCGTTTCCTGCACAGGCGTTTACGTTCGGTACGCGAAAAAGCCAACATTCATTAAACGATCCCCCTCGCCACGGACGGCGAATCCCTGTCACGCCACCTGGTATCCGTCTTCGCGGTGTTGCCGCCCCGCGTCCTGCGGAAGCCTCGGGTCCTGATTTTCCGCAAACGCAGAGTTGCCAGCCGCGCCGGGAATGTCGATGCAAACGTTTTATTGCGGGTCTCTTTGTTTTAGAGTTCGCGCATGTCGAATTTCCCCCTGCGCCAGATGACGATAATGTTGCTGTTGGCAACCCTGCCGGCCTGCGGTGTTTACGAAAAATACGGGCATGGATGGCTGGCCCGCTCGAGACTTCCGCAGGCCGAGGCGACTCCGGTGATCCTGCCCGCCAACGCGCCGTCGATCAGCCAGCGCTTCCGTCCCCAGACCGGCCCGTCGAACGGCGATCACCGCGGATTCGATATTCTCGTGCCGGCGCGCACCCCGGTGCTTGCCGCGGCCGATGGCCAGGTTGAAAGGGTCACGTTATCGTTGCTCTACGGTAACCAGGTTTTCCTGAACCATGGCCGCAGCATCGCCGGATTTCGAATCCAGACCCGATATTTCCACCTGTCCGAGAAACAGGTTGGCGACGGCGAAACGGTACAGCGTGGGCAGTTGCTGGGCTACTCGGGCGCGACCGGCATGGCTGGCGTTTATCCGCATCTGCACTTTGAAGTTCACCGGCTCGATGACGCCGATCCGCCGGCCCCGGTCAGGTTTCTCGATCCACAGCTGTTCTGGGTGGACGGCGAGGGCAGGGTAACCTGTTACGACCCGGCGCGCGCATACCCGCTAACGCCGACCGCATTGACCTACCCGGTGCCCTGTCGCGATATCGAGTGGCGGCCGTGACAAGCCTGCGTTTCTACCTGCTGCTGGCGCTGTGGAGGGTCCTGGACCTGTGCTTCATGCTGCTACCGCGCCGCCGGCCCCGGGGCGAGGTCCTTGCGGGCTGCAAAATTATTTCCCATCGCGGAGAGCACGATAATCGAAATGTCCGCGAAAACACGATGGCCGCATTCGCGGCGGTAGCCGCGGCGCAGGTCTGGGGGATCGAGTTCGACCTGCGCTGGACCCGGGACTTACATCCGGTGGTCATACACGATACAGATACAAGGCGGGTATTCGGCGTCGACCTTGTAGTGTCCGAGGTCAGCCTCGAGCATTTGAAACGGCGGGTTCCCGAGGTGCCGACGCTGGCGGAAGTGGTCGCCGAATTCGGCGGCGTCGTGCACCTGATGGTCGAGATCAAGGCGGATCGGCTGGGGGAATACGCGGCCAGGGCAACGCGCCTGTCCAGGATATTTGCCGGGCTCGAAGCCGTCGACGATTTTCATTTTCTCACGCTGCAGCCGGATATGTTAAGACTAGCCGAATTCGCCGGCAACGAGGCCTGCCTGCTGGTGGCGGAACTCAACACCCGGAAACTCAGCCGCGAGGTGTCGAGCAGAAACCTGGGCGGGCTTTGTGGACATTACCTGCTATTGAGCAACCGTCTGCAGAGGCTGCACTGCGCGCGCGGTCAGAAGGTCGGTACCGGCTTCGCGTCCTCCCGTTTTTGTTTTTATCGCGAACTGAATCGCGGCGTGGACTGGATTTTCAGCAACCATGCCTGCAAGCTCGAAAGCATTCGCACACGGCTATTGCGGCGCTAATCGATCCGGTTCGGAAAATCGTTTGCAGATGAAACCGATGCAAATCGTTCGCTTTCGTGTCAATATCGGCGCCTGTCTTTGACTCTATATATCGGGAAATAATTCTTGGAACCTGGTGAAATTCTCCATGCATTGCAGGGTTCGCACCTGTTCTCGGCACTGACCGCGGAGCAGATCGAACGGGTGCGCCGCCATGCGCACGTCACCGACATGGTCGAGGGTGAATCGCTGTTCTTCCAGGGGGATGCGGTGAGCAGCTTTTACCTGGTGCTGTCGGGCCGCATCAAGCTTTACCGGGTGTCGCCCGATGGCAAGGAAAAAGTTGTCGAAATCATGGAAACCAACGCTACCTTCGCCGAGGCGCTGATGTTCACCGACGAGGCGAACTATCCGGTGACCGCCACCGCGCTCGTGCCGAGCCGCGTGATCGGCATTAACTGCCGCGATTTCAAGGCGATGCTGCGCGAATCGGTCGAAACCTGCTTCCTGCTGATGGGCAGCATGAGCTTTCGCCTGCGCAGCCTGATTCGCGAGATCGACGCGTTGAGCCTCGACACCGGTACCGTGCGCACCGTCGCCTACCTGCTGCACCACGCCCCCCAGGACAGGGATAATTTCGAGCTCAGCATCGCCAAGAGCGTGATCGCATCGAGGCTGTCGGTCAAGCCAGAAACCTTTTCCAGAATCCTGAAGAACCTGCACGAGCGCGACATCGTTACCATCGACGGGCGCCGGGTTACGATCCACGATCGCGAGGCGATGACCAGCATCTGTTCGGGCTAGGCCGTTCCGCCCTGGCCGGGCGTCAGGTTCTTTTGCGCTTCCAGTCGCCGCCGATAGGGCGTCACCGCCAGCCGTTGCGGCATGCCGACTACCCCGATTTCGGTGTCGCTCAGGTAGCAACCTGGGTCCTCGGCCCAGGGATTGCCGGTCAACTGCCAGGCGCGGGTGCGCGAATTACCGCCGCAGACGGGGCGATACCGGCACCGCGCGCAGCGACCTTCCAGCGGACGCCGCTTCGCTTTCAACCCGGCCATCAACGGGTCGGAAGTATCCTGCCAGATTTGTGAGAACGGGCGCTGCTTGACGTTGCCGATGCTGTAATCCCACCACATAGTGTCCGGATGCACGTTGCCGAGGTTGTCGATATTGGCGATATTGACGCCGGAAGCATTGCCACCCCAGCGCAGCAACTGATTGCGCAGGGATTCGACCTGGTCGGGAAGACGCCGCGCGGCCCACTGCAACAGGTAAGCGCCATCGGCATCGTTGTTGCCGGTGACGAATTCGCGCCTGACACCATCGCGCACGTCGCCCCAGCAGGTTTCGAACAGCAGGTCCATCGCGTTGCGCGTCATCTGGTGATGCAGGTCGCTGGCGCGGTTACGGTTGCCACGCCCGGCGTAGTTAAGGTGTGACAGGTAGAACTTGTCCAGGTCCTCTTCCAGCATCAGCTGCAACAGGTCGGGCAGTTCGACCGCGTTGTCCTGGGTCAGCGTAAAGCGCAGCCCGACCTTGATGCCGGCGTCGCGGCACAGCCGGATGCCGCGCAGGGATTCGTCGAAGGCGCCGCGCTTGCGACGGAAACTATCGTGGGTTACGCGCATACCGTCGAGGCTGACGCCGACGTAGTCGTAGCCGATCGAGTCGATCTGCGCAATATTGCCATCGGTGATCAGGGTGCCGTTGCTGGACAGGCCGACATAGAATCCCATCGCCTTGGCCAGTCGCGAAATCTCGAAGATATCGGGCCGGAGCAGTGGCTCTCCTCCCGACAGGATCAGTACCGAGACGCCGAAAGACTTCAGGTCGCGCATGACTTCGAACACCTGCTCGGTATCGAGCTCGCCCGGGAAATCGATATCGGCCGAGGTTGCGTAACAGTGTTTGCAGGCCAGGTTGCAGCGCCTGACAAGGTTCCAGATCACCACCGGACCGCTGCCCTGCATCACCGGTTTCGGTTTGGGCGCGACGAGGGCGCCGCGGTTCAGGGCCTGCAGGTAACGGCTCAGTCTAAACATCAGGCAACCAGCCTCAATCCTGTTTTTTTCAGAATGCGGGTGCTGTACAGCAGGTCCCGTGCGCGGCAGGCGCTAGCGAGCAGCTCGGCGATCTGTTCGACCTTGGCGTTTACCTCTTCTCGGTCACGCCCATGCACCATCGCGAACAGGTTATAGGGCCAGCGCGGTGGATGGCGCGGTCGCTCGTAACAGTGGCTGACGAAATCTAGCCTGCCGACGCGAGCGCCGAGCTCCTGCAGCCTGTCGTCGTCGACGTCCCAGACCGACATGCCGTTTGCCCTGAGCCCGAGCCCGTAATGGTTGGGAATCGCGCCGATGCGGCGAATCACGCCGCGCTCGAGCATGCGCTGCATGCGCCGCATCACGGTTTTGCCGTTGCAAGCGCAGATGCTGGCGACTTCGGTATAGGGCGCGGCCACCAGCGGCAGGCCCTGTTGCGTGGCCTGCACGATACTGCGATCGATTTCGTCGATGATCATGCCGCCCTGCTTCAGTGGTCCCGGCACTGGCCGGGTGCCGACCGCGCCGGATTCGTCCAGCAATAGCCAGAGCCCGAGATAAAAAGTCTGCAGCTTGGGAAAATTGTATACCGGCAGGTTGACCTGCTGCTCGATACGTTCGATGGTTTGCTGTTGTAGTTCCGGGGTCTCGGTGGCTATCACGAACCACATGTTGAGCTCGTGCTCGCGTTCATAGTTGTGCGCCACTTCGGGCATGTCGTTGACCATCTGCGCGACCTGATCGAAACGCTCGCGCGGTAC
>JAOTTY010000424.1 GCA_029864185.1 Gammaproteobacteria bacterium | reverse complement strand
AGGCTTGTGTGCTTGCGCCGGCAATGGATACGGTCATCATATGCAGCAGCAAAGTGCATATGAACATTATTGCGCGCATTGGTGTCAGTCCCGCGGCTACCCGAGCAGCAACACGTCGAGAACCGCGCCGACCAGCAGCAGCACCAGCTGCAGCAGCGACGCAAAGAAACTTTTCATCGCAACCCGCGGCGACGGATCCCGGATCATCAGGATGTTATGGTAAATGAAATAGCCCCCGCCACCGGCGGCAGCGAGGAGGTAGAGCCAGCTCATGCCATAAAAAAACGGCAACACCGAAATTGCCACCAACAGCAGGGTGTTAACCATCACCACCCGGGCGCAACGACGCCTGCCGATGATCACCGGCAGCATCGGCACCCCGGTCTTGCTGTAATCCCGGTTCTTCGCAATCGCAAGGCTCCAGAAATGCGATGGTGTCCATAAAAACAACACCACCGCGAGCATGATCGGCACCGGGCCGAGCCCCGGGTCGACCGCGGCGGCGCCTGCCAGCACCGCGAAACTGCCCGACGCACCGCCGATGACGATATTGGTCCAGGAACGGCGCTTGAGCCAGACGGTATAGACGATCGCGTAGAAAAACGCGCCGAGAAAAATATAGACCGCCGCCGGAACGTTCAGCACCAGCGCCGCCGAGCCGACGCCCGCGACAAGCAGCAGGCCGATGATCGCGAGCCACAGCGGACGTCTGCGGAAATAACCGGTGACGAACGGCCGGTTGCAGGTGCGCGCCACGCGTCGATCGAGGTCGACTTCGTAGTACTGGTTGAACGCCCCGGCGCTGCCGGCCGAAATCAGTACCGCGAAGGCGAGCACCAGCATCTCGAATGCACCCGGAACGGGTCCCGGCGTGATCATCATCGCCACCAGCGCGGTCAGCATCATGATCACGCCGATGCGCAGCTTGAGCAGGTTGGTTAGCTGACCGATCAGCATTCTAGCTCCGTCCCGGCCAGCCACGCCGGGGGCCGCTCGGTCCACCGTCTGCGATGCCCCCATACTGGTTAACTCAGCGGCCATACCGATGACAGGTAGTCCCAGTTGATAAAGTAATACACGACGAAACAGACCAGCAGGGCCAGCGCCAGCGCGAAGGTGCCGGGCGCCTCGAAGCCCGCCGAACCATGCTGTTCGACCGCGAGTTTCGGCGCCATCTGCAGCCGCTCGGGTTGCTCGACGTTATAGGCGGAAGGCGCCAACGGCACGCCGAATCCCTGGAACAGGCCCGCGGATTCGTCGAGCTTCTTGCCGAACAGCAGCGAGCCGACCGTGACCACCAGGTACATCGCACCCCCGAGCACTCCGAGCACGCCGCCGATGCCGGCGACCGCCATCATCGTGTAGGCGGTGCCCGAGTATTCGAAGGCGAGCAACGCGCCGGTAAAGTCCATGTCCCAGTGCCGCCGTGCCACGCCTAGCGTACCCGCGCCGAGCATGAACAGGATCATCAACGTCATCCCCGCCGAGAATACGTAGGGCTGTATCTTTGCAACCCCCGGCAGGAACAGCGCACGCCGGAACAGTACCGGGATCAACAGGTAGGTCAATGCCATGAAGGTCAGCGTGGTGCCCACCGCGACGGTCGCGTGGAAATGCGCCGGCACGTAAATGGTGTTGTGAATGATCAGGTTGATCTGCTCGGTGCCCATGACCACGCCGGTGATGCCGCCGAGAAAGCCGAAGATAATCAGCGAGAAAAAGAAGCCCGAAAACACCGGGTTGCCCCAGGGCGCCTTGCGCAGCCATTCGAACATACCCTTGGTGTACCCCTTGGCGCGCTGCGCGACCTCCATCGATCCGGGCACGGTCAGGCCGTGAATCATGCTCGCCAGCACCGCCAGGTACATCGCGTAGCTGGTGTTGAATACCTTCCATTCGGAACTGATGCCCGGGTCGACCAGGATGTGATGTGCGCTGGCCAACTGCAGGAACAGGATGTAAAGCAGGAATGCGCTGCGGCTGACCTTTTCCGACATCGGACGCGCGTTGAACAGCACACCGACGATCAGGTACCAGACCGAGACGTGCGCGGCGACGTTTATTTGTTGCGACGAGTGGCCCATGCCCCACCAGATGACGCGGTACATGGCGGCATCGATATGACCGATGTACCCGATCGACCACAGGAAAGTCGGCACCAGGATAATGGCGCCGGAAGCGATCGTGAAGATAGCGATAATACAGGCGGTCAGCGCGCCGAAGGTAACCAGCGGGATCGAGCCCTCGTAGGTGCGATCGTCCCGTGCGATGACCAGGGTGCCCAGGA
>JAOTTY010000187.1 GCA_029864185.1 Gammaproteobacteria bacterium | reverse complement strand
CGAAAATTTCAAGGTAGGCGGGTTGAAGAAGTATCGTCTCGATTATGCCAGCCTGAAGGAACTTAATCCGGGACTCGTCTACTGTTCCATCACCGGCTTCGGGCAGTCGGGTCCCTATGCAGCGCGCGCCGGCTACGATTTCATGATTCAGGCGATGGGTGGAATGATGAGCGTCACCGGCGAGGCCGATGGGCAGCCGATGAAAATCGGGGTTGCGCTGGCCGATGTACTGACCGGTCTCTATGCCGCCAACGCGATACAGGCCGCGCTGATTCATCAACGCCAGACCGGGGAGGGGCAGTACATCGACATGGCCCTGCTGGATGTGCAGGTGGCAACGCTCGCCAACCAGGCGATGAACTATTTCGCGACGGGGGTCAACCCGCGTCGGCTCGGCAACGCTCATCCCAACATCGTGCCTTACCAGGCGTTTCGGACCCTGGATGGCTACATCATCCTGGCGATCGGTAACGATTCCCAGTTCGAGCGTTTTTGCAGGCTGGCCGAGGTTCCCGGGATCGCTCAGGACGAACGCTTCAGGAAAAACAGCGAGCGCGTAAAAAACCGCGACCTGCTGGTTCCCGAGATCGCAGCCATCATGTCGAGGAAAACCAGCGCCGAGTGGCTCGATGCGCTCAACGCGGACGGAATTCCCTGCGGGCCGATCAACAATATCGACCAGGTGTTCGACGATCCGCAGGTAAATTATCGCGGGCTTCGACTCGAGCTGGAGCATCCGGCGGCCGGCCGGGTTGCCAGCGTTGCCAATCCGATCCGGCTATCGGCGACACCGATAGAATACCGGTTAGCTCCGCCGCTGCTCGGGCAGCACACCGACGAAGTATTGAATCGATTTCTGGCGCTGGACGATGCGAAGATCGCGAGCCTGCGAGAGGCTGGCGTCGTCGCGTAGTTTTTTGCCAGGCTACGCGGGCAGTCCCGTGCAGGCCCCGCCGGTACCACACCGGTGATACCCTGTCATTCCCGGTAACCGAAAAACCTGTTCTCGATGATTTGCCCGGCAACCCCGTCCGGCAGGCACTGTTCCCAGCTGCCGCGGCCATTGGGTAATTGTTTCAGGACCTCGCGCGAAAATATCTTGAATAAACCCGCATCGCTCGATTCGATGCCGAAGATGAAGTTGTTTTCCAGCAGGTGCCGGTAAAGATACTGCAGGTTTTCCGGCAGGACTATGTTGGAGTAATCGATATATTCTCCCGCTTTGTCGATCTCGGGGTACACCAGTAAACGGGTATTGTCCGGAAACAGCTTGCCAAAGCCTTCGAGAATGCCTCCTTCGACACCGCGATAACTGTCTTCGTCGAAGATTTGCCGGATATTCGAGATGCCCACGACAATTCCGATTTGCTTCTTGGTAAATTGCCTGAAGTAGGCGCGCAGCGAGAAATAGCGCGTGTAATCGGAGACCATGACGCTGTAGCCCAGACTGTTCAGAATGTGTACGCGCGCGATCAAATCCTCTTCTGACACCATCAGGTCGTTGCCCTGCATGTCATTCAGCGAAATCTCGGCAAGCGCGACGCTGTTCTTTTCGCTTACCCCCTGCATTTTGGTGAAAAACCTTAGACCCTGCGCGATCATGTCGACATTGAGGCGCGTTACCGGCCTGAATGTGCCGCGGATCGTCAGTACGTTCTTCTTGTAGAGCATCTCGGCCGGAATGATGACCGAACCGTCCGGTTTGAACATGATCGCGCGGGTCTTCCAGCTGCGAATCAGGTGAAAATTGATGGCGCGGTTGTCTACTTCCTCGAAATAGGGACCGTAAAATTCGATGGAATCGATTTCGATGCGACCCAGCTCGAGATTATCGGTGAGCGAGTCGATGATCGTCTTGGGATTCTCGAAATAATAATACGCGGCATAAATCAGGTTGACCCCAAGAACCCCCAGCGCCTGTTGTTGCCTGTCTGCATTCGTGTCGCGCATGCGCACGTGGATGACGATGTCGGAAGGTTCGGCCCTGGGGTACATCTGAACGCGGATTCCGCACCAGGCATGGCACTCGTTGTCTTCGTTGAATGTCTTCGCGGCCACTGTCGCGGCATAGGAAAAATATCGCGACGCGACCGAACGGGATTCACCCACTCGCGATATAACCAGTTCGAACTCCTTTTGGAGCATCGCCTGCACGCGACTTCGGCTGACGTAGCGCTTGTCTTCCTGTACCCCGTAGATAGCGTCAGAAAACTTCATGTCGTAAGCGGACATGGTCTTGGCGATAGTCCCCGCGGCGGCTCCAGCCTTGAAAAACTGCCGTGCGACCTCCTGGCCCGCACCGATTTCGACAATGGTGCCGTATTTTTTTTCGTCGAGGTTGATGCGCAGTGCTTTCTGCAGCGTCGAACGGCTACTGATATTTTTATCCAAGTTGTCTTACCCTCTTCATCTGAAAGGCCTGCCGTTTGCTCGAGGATCAGGTGTCTTGTAGCAAAATTATATTAGCACTGCCGCGGGTTGCCGCGTGCCAGCATTCAATTCGCACAGGGGAAATGGATTTCATCGATAGCACTAACGGTCAACTCGTTCTATTGGAGCTCATTATTTCACTGGCCAGGTAACGGCGAGGCGATAACCAGCCGGGCGATGAGTCCGGCTCCAGCATGATCGGGTGCCTGCCGGTTATCCATGCTCGGCCGCGAGCAGACGGCTGGATTGCTTTTATGTCATCGACCCTGACGTCGCCGATTATGCCACATTCGAAACGCGAATCGATAATCGATCCGCCGATCTCCGGTTTTCTGAATTGCCAGAACAGATGGATCAGTCGGGCGACTAGTGCCGCGAAGCAAAGCGCGAGGGCCCAGCCGATGCTCGGGCGCGGTCTCGGCTTCAGCTCGAAGTTCGCCATGATCGCAAGTTGAATCGCGTATATCATCAGCAGCAGGTGCGCGATGCCGATGAGCAGCATAGGTCGGCGCGGGAAGGTCCGGGTCGGTTCAATCCTTTCGGTCTACCGCTGTGCGGAGGTCTCGGCAGCGATTTTGACGCTGCCGACGGCATCCCGTGTTTTTATGCTGCGACAAACCGCTGGCCGGGTGCGGGTACGCTGCCGGTGAGGCGCTCTGCTACTGGTATTCGAAAGACTTGCTGGCCAGCACCGCGCGATCATCGTCGAGCACGTTGACGGTCCAGTATCCGGTCCAGGAAGGGATCAGCGTTTTGCTGGTCCAGACGCGCCAGCGCGGACCCTTTACCTCGAAGGTTTTTTCGAACATGATGTTTTCGTTGTGGGTCCATTGATGAGTCACGTTATGACCCGTCAACTCGGTCAGTTCGGTAAAAAATGAAATCGACGTGTAGGAGCCGCTATCGATGCTGTCCACCAGGATAACGGGTTCACGATTGTCGATGCCGATGGTGAATAACGCTCGGCTTACCTCGCCGCCGAAAGCGTTGCTGCTGAACAGCAGGATGGCGCAGACAGGGATAAATTTGATTAACGAAGGCATGGATTTCTCCTCGAATTCGATTGTTTCGAATATAGCAATAAACGGTGTTAAATCCAGTAACGCGCGGAGGGGACAGGTTATCGAGAGTCGGTATCATCGAGGCTTGCGCGCAGTAATTCGATCAGCGCGGTGGAGCTCAGCGACAGGGTGCGTTTTTTACGTGTCACGATACCGAGCGGACGGCGTGCATCGAGGCCACGCAGGCGATGGCCGGTCAGGCTGGAATCCAGCATGCTCGACGGCAGGATACTCCAGCCGAGATTGGCCGAAACCATGACCTTGATCGTTTCCAGGTAATTGGTCTCCAGGACGATTTTGAGCTCGCCTTCGTGACCGGCAAACAGGTTATTGATTATCCTGCGCGTGAAGGTTCCGGGCGATGGCAGGATTGCCGCGTGCTCCAGCAGCAGGGCAGGGTCGATCTCTCGCAGCCCGGCGAGTTCGTGGTCACTCGCCATGACGGCGACCAGTTCGTCGATCCAGACGGGCTCGCAATCGAGCCTGTCGTCAGCCAGTTCCGGTAGCGTCACGATGGCGAGTTCCAGCTCGTTATTGGCGATCGCGATGCAGGCATCTTCCGAATCCATGAAATGCAGGTCGAGGTCTACCTGCGGGTAACGGATTTTGAAATCACGCAGCAGCTGCGGCAAACGATGCAGGCCGATATGGTGGCTGGTTGCAAAACTCAGGCTGCCGGACGGGGTTTCCTGGTGGCGGCTCAGGCTCGAGCGGTAGGATTCCATTTCCTGCAGGATACGTTCGGCGTGTGGTTTGAAGGCCCGACCGTGGGGCGTCAGGATACTGCGCTTGCCGATTCGATCGAATAGTTCGACACGAACGCTGTTTTCGAGCTGTCGCACGCGTTTGCTGACGGCCGGCTGTGTGATGTGCAGTCGATCGGCGGCAAGCGAAAAAGATCCGAGCTCGGCGACCGCAAGAAATGCATTGATTTGATTGATTTGCATGACTATTCCATATTGGAATCAAAATAATGAAAATTATGAATTAGAGTTATTTTAAGTGTCGACGTAGAATCGCGCAAGACTGATGCAGGTATTCGAGATGGCAGGAAAAACGCTTTACGACAAGATCTGGGAATTACACCAGGTGCGCCACGATGATGACGGCACCGTGCTGTTGTACATCGACCGTCACCTGGTGCACGAGGTCACTTCGCCGCAGGCCTTCGAGGGACTCGAACTCGCGCATCGCCCGCTGTGGCGCAAGCGCTCGATCCTCGCGGTACCCGATCACAACGTGCCGACTACCGGGCTCGAATACGGGATTACCGATCCCGTTGCCCGGCTGCAGGTCGACACCCTGAACCAGAATTGCGACAAGTACGCGCTGACCGAGTTCAAGATGGGCGATGTGCGCCAGGGCATCGTACATGTCATCGGTCCGGAGCAGGGCGCGACGCTCCCCGGTATGACCGTGGTCTGCGGAGACTCGCATACCTCGACCCACGGGGCTTTTGCCGCGTTGGCATTCGGAATCGGAACCTCCGAGGTCGAACACGTCATGGCGACGCAATGCCTGATCCAGAAAAAGTCGAAAAACATGCGGGTTACCGTTGCGGGAGCGGTCGCGGACGGAATCACTGCCAAGGACATCGTGCTGCACATTATCGGTGTCATCGGCACCGCCGGCGGCACCGGTTGTACCATTGAGTTCGCTGGAGAGGCGATCACCAACCTGTCGATGGAGGGACGCATGACCGTTTGCAACATGACCATCGAGGCCGGAGCGCGGGCCGGGCTTATCGCCTGCGACCAGACCACGCTGGATTATGTCAAGGGTCGCCCGTTTGCGCCGCGTGGGATGATCTGGGACAGGGCGGTTGATTTCTGGAGCGACCTGCACACCGATGCGGACGCGGTTTTCGACCGCGAGGTCGACATCGATGCCGGCGATATCGCGCCGCAGGTGACCTGGGGCACCTCGCCGGAAATGGTATGCAGCGTCACCGACAGGATTCCGGATCCGGCGCGGGAACCCGATCCGATCAAGGCCGGCGGAATGCAGAATGCGCTCGAATATATGGGCCTTGCCGCCAACACGGCATTCGACCAGGTCAGGCTGGACAAGATCTTCATCGGATCCTGTACCAACTCGCGCATCGAGGATTTGCGCGCCGCGGCCACCGTCGTCAAGGGCCGCAAGGTTGCCGACAGGATAAAGCAGGCGATGGTGGTGCCCGGATCGGGACTGGTTAAGCAACAGGCCGAGGATGAGGGCCTGGACCAGGTGTTCATCGACGCAGGTTTCGAATGGCGCGAGCCAGGCTGCTCCATGTGCCTCGGAATGAATGCCGATCGACTCGAACCTGGCGAGCGCTGCGCGTCGACCTCGAATCGCAACTTCGAGGGACGCCAGGGGCAGGGCGGTCGTACTCACCTGGTATCGCCGGCGATGGCGGCCGCCGCGGCAATCGCCGGTCACTTTGTCGACGTACGCAATTTCTAGGGGAGCGACATGGATAAATTTGTAAAGTTTACCGGCGTAGTTGCCGCTATCGACCGACCCAATATCGATACCGACGCGATTATCCCGAAGCAGTACCTGAAATCGATCAAGCGCACCGGTTTCGGCATCAACCTGTTCGACGACTGGCGTTACCTGGATCCCGGCGAACCCGGGCAGGATCACTCGAAACGCCGGCTCAATCCGGATTTCGTGCTGAACCGCGAACCCTGTAGCCGCGCGCAGATCCTGCTGGCACGCGAAAACTTCGCCTGCGGGTCGTCGCGCGAGCACGCGGTATGGGCGTTGCTCGATTTCGGCATCCGGGTTGTCATCGCCCCGAGTTTTGCCGATATTTTTTACAACAACGCCTTCAAGAATGGCCTGTTACCGATTGCGCTCGGCAACGCGACGGTGGAGCGGTTGTTCGAAGAATACAGAAACGCCGAGGATTACCGGCTCTGCATCGACCTCGAGCGGCAGGTGGTGAGCAGCGCTGACGGCGTCGAAATGCCGTTCGAGATCGACGATTCCCGCAAGTACTGCCTGTTGCACGGCCTCGATGATATCGGCCTGACGATGCAGTATGCGGACGAAATCAGGGCGTTCGAAAAAACCTACTACGAACGCATGCCCTGGCTGCAATAGGATAAGACAATGACGAACAAGATTGCCGTACTTGCGGGTGACGGGATCGGCCTCGAAATAGTCGCCGAGGCGCTGAAGACGTTGCAATGCCTGCAGCAGGATTTCGGATTCAGCGTGGAACTCGAGCCGGCGGCAATCGGCGGCGCCGGTTACGATCAGTTTGGCAAACCCTTGCCCGACGAAACCCTGGCCGTGTGCCGGCAGGCGGATGCGATACTGTTCGGGGCAATCGGCGGCCCGCAATACGATCGGCTCGAGCGCGATCTGCGACCGGAGAAAGGTCTGTTGAACCTGCGCTCCGCGCTGGCCCTGTTTTCGAATTTACGCCCGGCCATTCTTTATCCCCAGTTGGCCAGCGCCTCCAGCCTAAAGCCGGAACTGGTTGCTGGACTCGATATCATGATCGTGCGCGAACTCACCGGCGGCATTTATTTCGGTCAGCCCCGAGGCATACGCGTGCTCGAAAACGGCGAACGTCAGGGCTTCAACACGCTGGTCTACGCGGAACATGAAATCGAACGCATTGCCAGGTCAGCCTTCGATATATCGATGCTGCGCAACCGCAGGCTCTGTTCGGTCGACAAGGCGAACGTGCTCGAGGTATCCGAACTCTGGCGCGAGGTCGTGACCCGGGTGGCCGGCGATTACCCGGATGTCGAGCTGAGCCACCTTTACGTCGACAATGCCTCGATGCAGCTGGTACGCGCGCCCAAACAGTTCGATGTCATCGTTACCACCAACCTGTTCGGCGATATCCTTTCGGATACCGCGGCGATGCTGACTGGCTCGATCGGCATGCTGCCTTCGGCTTCTCTCGACAGCAGTGGCAAGGGTCTTTACGAGCCGGTGCATGGTTCGGCCCCGGATATCGCGGGCAGGAACCTGGCCAACCCGCTGGCAACGATACTGTCGCTGGCGATGATGCTGCGCTACAGCCTGCAGCAGGCGCAGCTTGCCGAGCTGGTGGAGACCGCGGTGGGCAGGGTGCTCGACCAGGGCATCAGAACAGCCGATATCGCCGGTGGCGGTGCCAGCGTCGGCACGGCCGAAATGGGCGACGCCGTCGTTGCGGCGCTGCGCAAACTCGGCGGATGAAGCCTTGACGGAGAATATTTTATGAAGAGAGTTGCATTTGTTGGCTGGCGCGGAATGGTGGGTTCGGTGCTGATGCAGCGCATGCTGGACGAGCAGGATTTCGCCCGCATCGACGAACCGGTGTTTTTTTCCACCTCGCAAACGGGGCAGCCCGGGCCGAATATCGGCAAGGATGTTCCCCCGCTGCGGGATGCGAATGATTTCGAACAGCTGAAATCGATGGATGTAATCGTTACCTGCCAGGGCGGCGATTACACGCGACAGGTTTATGCCGATCTGCGCGGTGGCGGCTGGCAGGGTTACTGGATCGACGCGGCCTCGACGCTGCGCATGCAAAACGACAGTATTATAATTCTCGACCCGGTCAATCGACGGGTGATCGACAACGCCCTGCACGCCGGTTGCCGGGATTTCATCGGGGGTAACTGTACCGTCAGCCTGATGATGATGGCGATGGGAGGGCTGTTCGAACACGACCTCGTCGAGTGGATGAGCGTCATGACTTACCAGGCGGCTTCCGGTGGTGGCGCCAGGCATATGCGCGAACTGATAGCCGGCATGGGCAGGCTCTATCATAGCGTCGCGGAACTCCTCGACGATCCCGCGTCGGCCATTCTCGAAATCGATCGGTTGGTGACGCAGCAACTGCGCGCGCAAGACTTTCCGCGCGAGCAGTTCGGCGTACCGCTGGCGGGGAGCCTGATTCCATGGATCGATGCGCAGCTCGACAATGGACAGAGCCGGGAAGAATGGAAGGCGGGGGTCGAGGCGAATAAAATTCTCGGGCGCGGCAAGGATATCATTCCGATCGACGGGTTGTGCGTGCGCATTGGAGCCATGCGCTGCCATTCGCAGGCGCTGACCGTCAAGCTCAGGCGCGAGGTGCCGATGGATGAAATCCATCAAATGCTTGCCGCATCGAACGACTGGGTCAAGGTTCTGGATAACGAAAAACAATTGACCATGAATGCGCTGTCGCCAGCCGCGGTAACCGGTACGCTCGATGTCCCGGTCGGCAGGTTACGTAAATTGGCCATGGGCGACGACTATCTCGCCGCCTTCACCGTCGGCGATCAACTCCTGTGGGGTGCCGCCGAGCCGTTGCGGCGCATGCTGAACATTTTACTCGAGCGCTAGCGTGGAACATCGCATTGTGGTCTCGCACGCGAGCGGGATCGTAGCCGAGGCGATACTGGAAAAATTTGCCGCGTTCGGGCTGGCCCCGGATTCACTGGTGTTACTCGACCACGAAGCCAACGCCGGCAAGCGTGTGGCCTACGCGGATGGATACCTGCGTTTGCAGGATCAGAATGAATTCGATATGAGCGGTTGCTCTCTGCTGTTGATGCCCGAGGCCGATTCCGCGCTAGAGTCCGCGGCGCTGCGCCAGGGTTGTTTCCTGGTCAGTCACGCGATAGAGGGTGATAG
>JAOTTY010000186.1 GCA_029864185.1 Gammaproteobacteria bacterium | reverse complement strand
AAGGCCTTCGCCGGGGGGGGGGCGGTTCTGGACGGGCGACCTGGCAATGATGCACCCGGACGGCTATATCGAAATTCGGGACCGCTCCAAGGAGATCGTCATTTCCGGCGGCGAGAGCATTTCGTCGATCGAAATCGAGAAGGTGCAATACGAACATCCTGCGGTATCCGTGGCGGCGGCGGTTGCCGCGCCCGATGAAAAATGGGGCGAGAGCCCCTGCGCCCTCGTCGAACTCGCGCCCGGCGCCGACGCGACGGAAACGAACTGCTCGAGCATTGCCGCGAACGCCTGGCCGGATTCAAACGCCCGAAACGAATGGTCATCGGTGAGCTGCCTAAGACATCCACCGGGAAAATTCGCAAGAACGAGTTGCGCGATCAGGCGCGCTTGGTATCCTGAATAACGGTCTGTCAGGCCGGCGAACATTATTTTTAAAGAGGAATAGTAGAAAATGTCATCCGACGAAACCATATTGGTCAACAGACTCAGCTTTGGAACGCAAATCAGGAAGTCTCCGTATACGGATGCCGCGTTGCGGTGGGGTGCGGTCGAGTTCTCGGTATACAACCATATGTATATCGCGCGTGACTTCGGCGATCGCGTGCAGAACTTCTGGAACCTGGTGAACGAAGCCA
This sequence comes from Gammaproteobacteria bacterium, assembly GCA_029864185.1. Classification (GTDB taxonomy): domain Bacteria; phylum Pseudomonadota; class Gammaproteobacteria. The sequence goes on along the minus strand of JAOTTY010000186.1, from coordinate 8,484 downwards.
TTCTGTGCGACGTCGCCGTCGAGCGCCAGGTCGAGATCACCGGACCGGATGCGGCGCGGTTCACCCAGTATCTCAGCTGCCGCGATCTGTCGAAATGCGAGGTCGGCCAGTGCAAGTACGTGCTGATCACCGACCAGCATGGCGGGATCATCAACGATCCCATCCTGCTGAAGCTCGGAGAAAACCATTTCTGGCTGTCGATTGCGGACAGCGATGTCCTGCTCTGGGCGAGGGGGCTGGCGGTGAATTCCGGCATGGACGTGCATATCGACGAGCCTGACGTTTCGCCGCTGCAACTCCAGGGCCCGAAATCACGCGATATCCTGCGCGCCGCTTTCGGCGACGCGCCGACGCAACTGAAATACTATCGATTCATGGAGTACGACTGGGATGGCGTACCGCTGGTCATTTCCCGCACCGGTTGGTCGAGCGAGTTGGGCTACGAGATCTACCTGCGTGACGGGTCCCGGGGCGATGACCTCTGGGAGCATCTGTTGAAGGTCGGCCAGCCCCTGGGGCTGCATCCGGGCCACACCTCCGGCATCCGCCGGATCGAAGCCGGCATGCTGTCGTATCAGGCGGACATGACCCTGCAAAACAATCCGTTCGAGCTCGGCATGGACCGCCTGGTCGATCTGGAGATGGAAGCGGATTTCGTCAGCAAGACGGCCCTCAAGCGGATCAAGGAAGAAGGCGTCTCGCAGCTCTTCGTCGGTCTCGAAATCGATGGCAAGCCGTTTGTCGGCGCGAACGAGGAATATTGGCCGCTCACCAAGGATGGTAAGAGAATCGGCGTCGTGACCTCCGCGATCCATTCGCCGCGCCTCGAAAAAAACATCGCCCTGGCGATGGTGGCGCGTGAGTATGCGGACATCGGCACTCACCTGACCGTCAATATGGCAGGCGAGTCGCGCAACTGTAAGGTGGTTCCGAAACCGTTCTACGATCCCAACAAATCGATTGCTTCGAGCTCCTAGGGTTCTTGCCGTGGGCGCCAGCGATGTTCCCGTGGCGGTTATCGATTCGAAACGCCGGTTAACGGCGCCGGCGGGCTTCGGCTCGTCGACGGCTCGATCTTTCCACGGCCTGCGAACGGAAACATCGACGCACAGACGTTCATGATGTTCATTGATAATGGTTTAACGAGTAAAGACGAGGGTCGAAGGTAATGTCGGAATACGTAGCACAATTGAGCTGGTCACTGGGAGAGGGCGAACTGGCGTATGGGAAGTACAGTCCCAACCATCAGATGACCTTCTCCGGCGGGTTGTCGGCCATCATGACTTCGGCGCCCGATTACGGCGGCGACTCTCGCTATGTGAATCCCGAAGAAGCCCTGGCCGCCGCGCTCAGTTCGTGTCACATGATGACGTTTCTCGCGTTGGCGGCCAAGGCCAGGTGGAAGCTCACCGGGTACCGGGATCGAGCGGTTGCCGTACTGGGCAAGACCGAGGATGGTCGTACCAGGGTCGGCGAGATCGTTCTGCACCCGGTGACCGAGTTCGAGCCGGGGCATGAAATCGGGTCCGACAAGTTAAGCGAAATGCACGAACGGGCCCACCGCTATTGTTTCGTCGCCAATGCGATCAGTTGCGAAATGCGTGTCGAATTGTAGGCAACATTCGGGTAAAAAAGGGACGGGGGAATTATTTCTTAACCACCTCCCCATCGGGATTGCTGCTTGAGGCATGAAAAAGCCCCTGCATCGGGGGCTTTGAATTGGTGCCGGCACCACGAATCGAACGCGGGACCTGCCGATTACAGGTCAGGCTGCCAAATCGAGCTATATCATTTGTAATTCAAATAGTTACAACTCCCATTCTGTCTAAAAAATCACATCGAATCGACGATGGAAACAGTTGATTTCATTACCATGACAACCATGATATAGACAGCCCCTGCCCCTTTTTCCTCTGGAAACAAGGGGGATGTCTTAATAGAGGGATTGCATGCGCGATTTTCTGAAAATATTTTCCCAGCGTTAGAGAAAGCAGCCTGGCCCGGAACGGCGTCCGCCGCAACGAAATTACTGGTAGTAAAAGTTTCCCAGATAAGGGCGCGAGCATTAGTGTAGCCCGATACAAACAGCCGTGTGCCGCTGGAATAAATCCGGTCCCAGGGAAACCACAGGGTACGTGCCGATGAGGCTGAGTCACCGATCTCATCATCGTTATCGTCATTAGCTGTAGCGCTAACGAAATCCGCTCGGGTTATGAAAAAAGATTTGACAATTTACTAATTTGGGAATATATTCCCAATTAATGCCAAGCGATGCATATCTGTTTTAACCACGAACTCAACCCACTGGATACGATGAACATGATTAACAACAAACTGAAATTTTCTTTACTGGCCCTGTCGGTAAGCGCCTTTATTTCCGCCTGTGGCGGTGGCGGCGGTGATGGCAGAACTACGACGACCTCAACTAACGTCACCTCGTCCGGTACTATCACCGGCTTCGGTAGTGTTATCGTCAACAAAGTCCGTTATGCAACCACTGCGGCCCGAGTGGTCAGGAATGATGGCACCCTGATTGACGATAGCCCCAGCGATGACGACCTCAAGGCCATTCTCGGCGAAGGCAATATCGTCAAGGTACGCGGCACCCGCACCGACGATAGCAATGGCATTGCAAACACCATCACCGTCGATGACGAAACGGTAGGCGACATCGAAATCGGGTCCATCGATGGTACTAACGCTACCTTTGTGGTTAACGGGCAAACCATTTTCGTTACGCCGGATACGATCATCGACGACTCCATTATCGGCAACAGCGCCACCGCCGACGCCGCTTTCGGTACGCTCAGCACTACCCTTGACTCGCTGTTGACCGGTGTCACACGGGTCGAGGTCGCCGGCTTTCCCGTTCAGGGCGGTATCCAGGCGACCCGGATTGAAGACTTCAATGGTTCCGCGACCGCCGGTACCGGCGACCTGGGAACCGATGATGAAATCAAGGGTTTCGTGAGCAATCCTGGTGCTGCCAGTTTCCTAATCAATGGCACGACCGTCAGTTTCGGCGCTGGCACCACCTTCGAAGACAATTTCACCCTGGCAGATGGCCAACTGGTGGAGGTTCATGGAACGCCTACCAGCCCTACCACCTTTGATGCGACCCTGGTCGAGCTCGACGACGACCTGTTCGACGACGATTTCAGCGGCGAATTCGAAATCGAGGGCGTGATCCAGTCGATCGTTCCCGACGGCGCCGGGGGTGGCGATGTGACCATTAACGGGAAGACTTATACCGTCGGCGATATCAGCGCGCTGAGCGAAGACCTCCGCATCGAAATCAAGGGTGTGCTGCAAGCCGACGGCAGCATCGTGATCACCCGCGTACAGGATGAAGCGGAGGACACCATCCGCACCGAGGATTTGGTGCTTATTCCGGCGGGCGCCAGCAGCTTCCAGACCCGCCTGGGCCTGGTAATTCAACCCTCCGACCGCACCCGGCTTGGGGACGACACGATCGCCAACGATGACAACCTGACGCTTGCCGAATTTCTCGCCAATGTCGACGGCCAGCGTGTCGAGGTGCGGGGCTTCCCGCTGAGCGGCAACACCGCCTGGACTCGCGCGGAGATCGAAGACAGTAACGAACTGGATTGCCGCCTGCGTGGTCCGGCGGCCGATATCACCGGCGAAGTGAACGACTTCACTTTCAAGATAGCAGGTGTCACGATCAATGTCGCGCAAGTCTCCGATAACAACTTCGAAGGCGCCAACGATCAGCCGATCGGCCGCCAGGACTTCTTCGACCAGCTGATCCTGAGCCCCGGCGTGATCGTACAGGCTACCAGCGATGCGAATGGTGTCGGTTGTGTCGCCGGCACGCTGACGGCGCGCGAGGTCGAGTTCGAACCGGAAAATATGGTCCTGTTCGATGACGGCGGCGCGAACAACGGTCTCGATAACGAGGTCTTCGGCCCGGTCACCAACGTCACGACCACCAGCTTCGTGCTCGGCGGCGAAACCATCGGCGTAACCGACGATACGCTGATCGATGACTCGATTGTCGAGGATGCGCGTGGAGTCGAGCTGGACCCCGTCGACCTGCCGCTGGGAGGCCTCCTCCCTGAAACCCTGCCCGATCTGCTTAACAATGGCTCGCTCTACGTGGTCGTTGTCGACCGCAGCAGCGGCAGCCCGGTTGCGCTCCAGATCGAAGACTAGCGATTCACGGAATTGCCCCAGGCCCTAATCAGGCCTGGGGTTGTATTTACCCTCTCCTCGATCACGTTATTCACCCGCCGGTAACGCACTGGCGGGTTTTTTTATCCGCAAAAATGTTCAACGAGAAGCCAGGGTGATTGCCTGTCTCGACGATCGAGCGGTTGTCGGCGGGATCCAGAATTATCCACGGCCAAAAGAAAATATTGCAGTTCCACGATATCGATTGCAAAACGGCGCCTATAAGCCCGTACATTCGGACTAACAAACCTCTGCAATATTTACAGCATCGAGCGTCTCATGTGGGTTGCCCATCGCCGCTGATCACTTGGGATCGAAGGGCAGCTTTCTCGTAAGCAGATCCCCGCAAATCTGGGGCAGGAAGCAATCTCCGGCCAGCAACGGACGCCTGGCTTTTCACTTCACGTTAGACAGGTCTTGGGTTTTATCCACCTTTTTAATTTAAGACGAAGTATAAAAAGCACTGACAATATAAATAAAAGACACGCAATAGACGGGAATTTTATAGCGTAAACGATAGGCGTTAATATTAGCCTGATTACCGCCCTGAGCGATTCCCGTTCTCGAATATAATCTGCTAGAACCGGAGAATGTCGATAGTAGAATTTGACAAACCATGTTCCCACGGAATTAGACAATAGATACCGGTCCCTGAACGCTCGCAAAGTCATGACATCCGGGGCCAAATAGGAACCGTATGCCGCAGTTGCGATAAAGCAACCTCCGCCACTACTGCCGCCATCGTCCGAAGCCGTTGTGGTTTCGTAAACATCGAAAACAACCTCGCTATCGCCGAGCTGCGTCACGCTGTTTGGTGCTACCAAGCCGCCGACGCGGACAAGTGTGCTCGTGGCCGTGCCCTCGGTTGCAGCCGAAGTGTGACGTGCGTTGATTTGATCACCGTTGCGCACCCAGTTGATCGTACTGGTGTAGGTCATCGTGGCGTTCAGCGCGTATTCACCGCCGGCAACGCCGACAGGAACCCATACATTGTTACCCAACCCGCTTACTGTGATGAGGTCCGAGGTCTGGAGCTGACTCTGACCGACGTCGGTCTCGTCCGTGAAACTGAACGGGTCCGGTGTGATGTCCAGCGGTGTTCCCTCGAACCTCAGTACCACGAAATCGCTAGTACTCTGCCGCCAGCCGGCTTGCACGATGTTACCGTCGGGCTGCACCGCCAATCCATAGGCGTTGTCAAACGGGCCGATTATTTCGGTGGTGACGATACCGTTGGTACCGAAGGTATTGTCCAGGCCACCGTTAGCGTTGTAGCGCACCAAGCCGAAATCGTTATCGCCAGAACCGTTGATGCCGAATCCACCGACTATTATCTTGCCATCGGGCAGTACCGCCAGGGCGTGGGCCTCAGCGTTCGTTAGTCCCGGCAGTTCAGTAACGACGCTGCCGTCCCCGCTGAAGGTCGTATCCAGCGAGCCATCAACTTCATAGCGCGCCACGGCGAAGCCCAACGGTCCGAGTGGGGGCGTAAATGATTGCCCTGCCACAAGGATCTTGCCATCTGGCTGCACTGCAATGGCCCGAGCAAAATCAGGCCCGGAGATTTCAGTGGTAACGATTCCGTCGATGTCGAAGCTTGTATCGAGACTACCGTCGGTATTGTAACGCGCCACCACGAAATCCTGGGTAGGGATTGTCCCTACAGCGACGATTTTACCGTCTGGTTGCACGGCCACGGCGGTGATGACATCGTCGCTGCCGCCCCCCCCTATCGGGGTTGTCACCTTACCATCGCCATCGAAGCCAGTATCAAGGCTGCCGTCGGTGTTGTATCGCACCAACGCGAAGTCGATCTCCTCCCCAATGGGATCTGGATTCATGTCTGCATAACCGGCAAGTATGATCTTGCCGTCGGATTGAAGCGCGATGGCGTTGGCAAGCGCTGCCGCTCCCGCTACGATGGACGTGGTCGCGATGCCATCGCCATCGAAGCTGCTATCAGGGCTGCCGTCCGTGTTGTAGCGAACCACGGCGAACTCGTTGCTACTGGTGCCGGCAACGAGTATCTTGCCATCCGGCTGTACAACCATGGCATAAGCGGTGTCGGAATTGTTTATCGACGTTACCACGCTGCCGTTATTGCCGAAGCCGACATCCAGGCTGCCATCGGTCTCATAACGTACCAGCGAGAAGTTCAGGTTCGTCCTGCCGGCAACGAGTATCTTGCCGTTAGGCTGCAGCGCGACGGCGCGGCCATCGTCGGGTTCAACGTTTCCCGTTACATCGGTAACAACGATACCGCTGCTACCAAAGGTATTATCTAAATCGCCAGGCACTGCCCAGCTAACTGATTGAATCAGGAGGATAGACAAAAAGGTTGCAGCTGCTTTTATTACGAAATCTTCAATGATGCGCAGTTTCATCTTATTAACTCCTTTTGATAATAATTTTTCCTATTATCCATACCATAAGTAAGGAATTAATTGCTGATCCAAATCAAGCAGATTTATAAAACCATGGCACTTTCAGGATGATTTGGGTTGCCATGGTTTGTGCTTTACAATTTTATTATTTGAACACGATCGATGGGGCGTCTTAATATGGGTCGGACCGAGCCGGTGATACAAGCCGTTTATGCGTCAGACTTCCCAATAACAGACCCTTATTCCCCAAGGCCAGGCGGTGACATTCGGACAAAGGAGACATTAATTACTCTTGGGATCTTTGAATCGATTTTGAGTTGCCGCCTTATACCCTAAGGCGTAGAGTAGTTCGAAAACAATCAAGAGGGGGACTATAGATGATTCTTTCGACTAAACACATATTTGTTCGCTTCTCAACTGTAATCATGTTTCTAGTTTTTTTCCTCGTTGGTTGCGGAGGAGGAGATGGTGATGATAATGGGGGCGGATTCGTAAGGCCGAACAATCAAGGATTTTTTTTAGATGATGCTGTAAATGCTATCACTTACGAGTGGGGTGGTAATCCACCGCGGTTGACCGACGAAAACGGGGTGTTTGAATATCGCCCTGGAACACCAATCCAGTTCAGTGTTGACGGCATTATATTAGGTACTGTCGAACCACAGTTTGGGCGCGTCCTACCAACGGATTTCGGCACCCAGTCCGTCACCGGTTTAAACATTCTGCAATTCATCCAGTCGATTGATCAAAAACCTGCTGAACCCGGTATTGATTTGGCTGGGGTCAGCCTGCCCAATGTCCAGCTCAACTTTAGCAGCAACAGCTTCGCCACCGACCCTGATGTGATCGCGGCAGTAGCAGCTGCGGGTCCTAGTGGCGGCGGCACCGGAACCGGATCGCTGGTTGACCGTGCTACCGCGTTTAACAGGCTGCAGGCGAGTACCGGCCTGCAGTTCAATACCGACGGGTCCGATTTCGAGAACCAGGTATATTTTCCTATCAGTCCAGGCGTCAATGAACCCTGCCTTGCGTTCTTCAGCGACATCGAAGCATCACCCAACAGTGGTCGGCTCGAAGGATGGGGGATCTGTCGGGACGACATTCTGTTGAGTTCAGATCCTGTAGAGGAGTTCGAATGGCGGATGGACATTACAAATCTTGAATTGGAGATCCCGACTGCTATTAATCCAGAAGAGCGTGTTACGGTGCAACGTCGTGGCAACACAGGAACACGCATTCACGCTATCCTATTCAACGAGTGTGTTCCCTGCGATCCGAATGTCGAACCCGTCTTTACTGAGGAAGTTCAGACATTTCTGCCCGCAATAGTTTTACCAAGCTTTACCGGAACTACTTTATTGCTTACGGCTTCAAGTGATGGCTCGATGGTGGAAATCGATTTTGACAACTCTGACAACACCGGAACCTTAGACAATGGGGATACTTTCACCTGGGCACTGGAGTTTCAAAACAAAGTGCTCGAGCTGCGGGGTACTGGAAATCAAGGCGATATTCTGCTCTACCATCGCCTCGTTCTTATTGAAGGCAGCGTTAACAATGGCCGGATGATGGCTATCCTCGCAACCGCCCGGGACACAGACAATAGTGGCGATCTCAACGATGCCGAAATATCTGCCCCGACATATGAGGCTATAGAGGAATTCACCAGCTAATATCTGATATCAATTTAATTGACCTTATAGAGCTAAAATAAATGCTTGCTTCGGATCGACTATCGCCTTTGATTGCATGGGCTTGAGCGGCGGTTTTCTCGAAAGCGGACCCTCATCGAGTCCAGCCAGGTAGCAATCTCCGGCCAGAAGCAGACGCCTGGCAGCAGATAATATATTATCAGGTCAATTAACTTTTAATCATGCTGTTAGGTGTCGGCCAGTCACATGTCAGA
>JAOTTY010000185.1 GCA_029864185.1 Gammaproteobacteria bacterium | reverse complement strand
TGGACGACGTGGCGCGCGAATGTTTGTCAGACCTTCTCGAAATCAGTAAGCTCAGCCACGACGAGGCGGGCGGCGACGAGGCCGAACTCCAGTTCGCCGAAATTGTCGAACACTTGCGCATGGTAATGCTGTTGTTAAACGAAACTCTGAATCCATTGAAAGGCCCGGGCACCGCGCACTAAAGGAATCCTGAGGACAGTTTACTTATCTCCATGCAAGCTTACCTGGCCTGGAAGGACAGTTTTTGGAAATAAGTAAACTGTCCCCGAAATTTAGAAAGTAAGTAAACTGTCCCCGGATTAATTCGTAGGGTAAAGAATGAAACCAACCGAGTTCAAGCGGCGCCGCAGCCAGCTGATGAAGATGATGGGCAAGGACACGATCGCGATCCTGCCGTCGGCTACCGAAGTCATCCGAAACCGCGATGCGCATTTCCCGTTCCGCCAGGACAGCGATTTTCTCTACCTGACCGGATTCGACGAGCCCGACGCGGTGATGGTGCTGGTGCCAGGGCGCAAGCACGGCGAATATATCCTGTTCTGCCGCGAAAAGAATCCCGAACAGGAAACCTGGAACGGACGCAGGGCCGGCCAGGAGGGCGCGATCGAAATCTACGGCGCCGACGATTCGTTTCCGATCGACGATATCGATGACATCCTGCCCGGTTTGCTGGAAGGGACCGACAGTATCTTTTATACCATGGGCGGCTCCGCGGAATTCGACAAGCGCCTAATCGGCTGGGTGAATCACATCAAGGCGCAGTCGCGCGCCGGTGTGCACGTGCCGTCGGAGTTCGTATCGCTGGATTACATCCTGCACGATATGCGGCTTTACAAGAGCCGTGAGGAACTGCGTCTGATGCGCAAGGCTGCCGCGATCAGCGTGCGCGCGCACAAGCGCGCGATGAAACTATGCGCGCCGGGCAAATTCGAATACCAGTTAGCGGCCGAGTTCGACCATGAATACCGCATGCATAATGCGCAACATGCCTATTCGTCGATCGTCGGCGGCGGTGCCAACGGCTGTATCCTGCATTACACCGACAACGACGACGAGCTGCGCGACGGCGACCTGCTGCTGATCGACGCCGGTTGCGAGGTCGAAGGCTACGCCTCCGATATAACCCGCACCTTTCCGGTCAACGGCAAGTATTCCAGCGCCCAGCGCGAGCTCTACGAGATCGTGCTCTCGGCGCACACCGCCGCGGTCAAAAAGGTCAGGCCTGGAAATCACTGGAACGATCCGCATAACGCGGCGGTGCGGGTGATCACCAGGGGGCTGGTCGAACTCAAGCTGCTGAAGGGAGCGATCCCGAAATTGATCAAGGAGCAGGCCTACCGCAAGTTTTACATGCACCGCACCGGCCACTGGTTGGGGCTGGACGTGCACGATGTCGGCGACTACAAGGTCGGCGAGCAATGGCGCCTGCTGGAGCCCGGCATGGTCATGACCATCGAACCGGGAGTCTACATTCCGGCACGCACCCGAGGGGTGCATCGCAAGTGGTGGAATATCGGGATTCGCATCGAGGACGATGTGCTGGTTACGCGCCAGGGTTGCGAAATCCTGACCGATGCGTTGCCGCGCAAACCGGACGAGATCGAAGCGCTGATGGCGAGCTAGATGCGGGATGTCGCAATCATCGGTGGCGGGCTGGTCGGTTTGTGCGCGGCCCTGGTGCTGCAGCACCCGCGGCGCCGCGTCGCGATCATCGAGGCCACCGCACCGGGGCAACTGCAGAACCAGGGATTGAACGCCCGTTCGCTCGCGCTGTCGGCAAGCAGTGCGCAAATTTTCAGGGCGCTCGGGATCTGGCCGCAGATCGAAGCGAGCGCGGCGCCGATAAGGCACATCCACGTTTCGGTACGCGGGCGCTGGGGCGTGACCCGGCTCAGGGCCGCGGATTACGATCTCGATGCGCTCGGTTACGTGATCGAAAATGGCGCTCTCAGCCGGTGCCTGCTGCAGGCGGTCAGGGCCTGCGACAATATCAGCGTCGAGCACGGGGCCGAATTCGAATCGCTCGCGCAGGATGCAACGGTCAGTATCGAGTACCGCAAGAACGACCGCGGGCGACGGCTCGAAGCGCATCTCGCGCTGATCGCCGACGGCGCGAGGTCGCGGGCCCGGGAGGCGCTCGGCATCTGCCATCGGACCGTCGATTACGGCCAGTCGGTGGTGATTTGCAACGCCGAGTTCAGCGAACCGAAAATCGATACCGCCTACGAGCGCTTTACGCCGCAGGGGCCGCTGGCGATGCTGCCGCTGGGCAGCAAGCGCTATGCCTGCGTATGGACGCTCGATCCACAGCAGGCGGCGCAGGTCATGGCGCTGGCGGATCCGGAGTTCGGCGCGCGCCTGCAGGATTGTTTCGGATTTCGCCTGGGCCTGCTGGAGCGGGTCGGCGCGCGCTTTAGCGCGCCCATCCTGCGCACCAGCGCCGAGCGGCTGCGGCGGGAAAGGTGCCTGCTGGTCGGTAACGCCGCCAATGCCCTGCACCCGGTGGCGGGGCAGAGCTTCAACCTGTCCCTGCGTGATATCGCCTGTCTCTACGAACTGTTAATCGACCAGGACCTGGCCAGCCTGGACGGTGATCAATTCACGTCCATTGCCGCCGAATACGAAAACTTGCGCGCGCGTGAGCAACGACAGGTCATCCGTTACGGTGACGGCCTGGTGACGCTGTTTTCGAACGAGCTGCCGCTGTTCGATCATGCGCGCGCCGCAGGTCTTGGCGTGCTCGACCTGTTGCCCGCTTTGAAGACGCAGGCCGCGTTCGCCGGGATGGGGCTGAGCTTCGGCGGTAACCGCCTGTTACGGGGTCATTTGTGAGCTCCAGCAGCTTCGATATCGTGGTCGCCGGCGCCGGCATGGTCGGCGCCAGCGCTGCACTTGCGCTCGCGCGCAACGGGTTTCGGGTCGCCTTGGTCGAGGCCGCGCCGCCGGCGGCGGACGTCGGTGACGATAGGGCTTACGACCTGCGCGTCTCGGCTATCAGCCCGCACTCGCGCTCGATTCTGGAGGGTCTCGGGGTGTGGCAACTGCTGCATCGCGAGCGGATTTGTTATTACGAGCAGATGTACATCTGGCACCAGCACGGCCATGCCAGTGTCTCCTTCGACGCGGTCGACCTGGCGCGGAGCAGCCTCGGTGCCATCGTCGAGAACCGGTTGCTACAGCGGGCGATTCATGACGCCTGCGAGCGGGATCCGAAGATCGAGTGGTTCATGCCCGACCGCGTCATCGAACTGCTCGAAAACGGCGCACGGGAGGTCGAGCTGCGCCTGGACGGCGGGCGCTGCCTCAGGGCCAGGTTGTTGATCGCTGCCGATGGGCGCAATTCGCCGACGCGCGGTCTCGCCGGGATCTCGGTGCAGGCGGGTCGCTATCGGCAGACGGCTATAGTTGCCAACGTCGACACCGAACTGTCGCATCGCCATACCGCCTGGCAGAGATTTTTGAGCACCGGACCGCTCGCTTTCTTGCCGCTCGCAAACGGTCAGAGCTCCATCGTCTGGTCCTGCGATGACGATTTTGCCGGGAAGATTCTCGAAGCCGGCGATGAAGAGTTTTGCGAGGCGCTTGGCGAGGCTTTCGAGTTCAAACTGGGTAAGATTACAGGTTGCAGCGCGCGCGCCAGTTTTCCGCTCGGCTGGCACCGCTGCGAATCCTGGGTGAAAAACAGGGTGCTGCTGATTGGCGATGCCGCGCACAGCGTCCATCCGCTTGCGGGACAGGGCGTTAATCTCGGTTTCAGCGACCTCGAAGTGCTGGCCAGCCTGGTCGGCGACGACACGCAGCTATCCGGGCAGAAGCAACTGCGCCGCTACGAGCGCAGGCGCAACAGCGAAACCTGGATTGCAACGACGAGTTTCAGCGGGCTGAAATGGATCTATGGCCTCGAGCAGGTACCGCTCACCGCGATTCGTGATCTGGGGATGCGCATCGTCGACGAAACCCCGTGGGTCAAGCGTGCGATGATGCAAAAAGCCATGCACAATTTAACCTGAATGGAATAAATCCGCGTTATCGGGCCGAATCCATCGTTATTTCGTTTGGCAGAGACCGCCCCGAGCGGTGTTGCTGATTTCCCTTATAATGCAAAAATAATTGCATGAATGTGCAAATGAACGAGCCTGTTAGTTCTGTTGGTGCGGGCGGTGATATCCTGTTTACCAGTTTCAACAGCGGTGTCTTCACCGTAGTCTGTGCGAGCCTGAAGATACCCGACAAGATTATCGATGATCTGATCGGATTCCTGCAGGACAAAGAGGATCTGGCCAGGGAAATCGCGAATAACAGGTCGCAGGCTGATGCGATCATCGAAGTACTGCTCGAGGAGGAAGCACCCGGGCGGGACGGCCTGGTCTGCAATTAGTGCTTTAAATCGAGCCAGACAGGCTCTATCCTCTGCCGTATCCAGCATAGCCGACCGCCCGGTCCGGGAGCCAACACCGATGGGAAACAAAACGCCGCTGTATCAGTGCCATCTCGATGCCGGCGCCAAGATGGTCGATTTCGCCGGCTGGGACATGCCGATCAACTACGGCTCGCAGATCGCCGAACACGAGGCGGTGCGCGGCGAAGCCGGCATGTTCGACGTCTCGCACATGACGGTGGTCGATGTCAACGGCGCACAGGCAAAAGCCTATCTGCAACGTCTGCTCGCGAACGACGTGGCCAAATTGATCCTTCCCGGCAAGGCTCTCTACAGCTGCATGCTGAACGAACAGGGCGGGGTGATCGACGACCTGATCGTTTATTTTCTGCGCGACAATCATTACCGCGTGGTCATCAATTCGGCCACGCGCGAGAAGGACCTCGAATGGCTCGATCGCCAGGCTCACGGCTATTCCGATCTCACCGTTAAATTTCGCGACGACGTCGCGTTGCTGGCGGTGCAGGGGCCGAATGCCCGTGACAGGGTTATCGGACTGTTCGAATCCTACCTGCAAGAGGCGCTGCGGCAGCTGGCCCGGTTCCAGGCCGTCGAGTTCGACGATTGCTTCGTCGCGCGTACCGGCTATACCGGCGAGGACGGCTTCGAGATCATGATGCTCGCCGACAGGATATCCTGGCTGTGGGATCGGCTGCTCGCCGCCGGCGTGATCCCCTGTGGACTCGGCGCACGCGACACGTTGCGCCTCGAGGCCGGCATGAATCTGTACGGCTCCGACATGGATGAATCCACCAGCCCGCTGGTGTCTGGCCTGGGCTGGACGCTGGCGATGTCGGACGAACGCGATTTCATCGGCAAGCAGGCGCTGCAGGCCGAACTGGCGGCAGGTGTCAGGCAAAGTTTCGTCGGTTTGTTATTATTGGACAAGGGCGTGTTGAGGAACCATTTACGCGTGGTGACGCCGCAGGGGGACGGTGAAATAACGTCGGGCAGTTACTCGCCGAGCCTGCAGCGGTCGATCGCGATGGCGCGGGTGCCGGCGGGTGCCGAGGGACTGGTCGAGGTCGAGGTACGCAACAGGATGCTGAAAGCTGAAATCGTCAAGCTTCCCTTCGTACGCGAGGGGAAATCCATGTTAAACACAGGAGGTAATAATAAATGAGTGAAGTGCCATCAGAATTGAAGTTCCTGTCTTCACACGAATGGGTTCTGGTCGAAGATAATATCGCGACGATCGGCGTGACCGATCACGCGCAGGAACTGCTGGGCGACCTGGTCTATGTGGAATTACCGGAAGTCGGCAGCGCGGTCGTGGCCGGCGACTCTGTCGGGGTCATCGAATCGGTCAAGGCCGCGTCCGATACCTACGCGCCGGTCAGCGGGGAAGTCGTCGAAGTCAATACCGAGCTCGAAGGCGCGCCCGAGCGAATCAACCTGGATCCCTACGGCGATGGCTGGATGTACAAGGTTGCGATGGAAGACCCGGAGGAAGCAGAGGACCTGCTCGATGCCGAGGCTTACTCGGAAGCCATTGCCGACGAGGAATAAAGCCCGCCTGCAGCAGATGAATATTACCCTGCTCTCGGGTTTCGCGAGGGAGTATCTGCCGCTGCGCCGTTGCGCGGGATTGACCGGGAGACGCCATGGCCTATAGCGGCAACAAGGGACTAGGTCGAGTCATGAAGGCGACCGGCTATTCGTGGCAGGGATTGCGCGCGGCGTATCGCCACGAGGAAGCGTTTCGGCAGGAGGTCTGGCTGTGTATCGTAATGCTTCCGCTAGGGCTCTACCTCGGCGACGGCGGCGTCGAGAAAGCGCTGCTGGTCGGCAGCGTATTGCTGCTACCCCTCGTTGAAATCCTGAATTCCGCCCTGGAAGCGGTGGTCGACCGGTTCGGGGAAGAAAGGCATGAACTCTCGGGACGTGCCAAGGACATGGGATCCGCGGCCGTCGCGCTCGCGATCTTGCTGATGAGCGTCGTCTGGCTGCTGGTACTGTTAATTTAACGGCCAATCAGGCGTCCTGATAAGGCCGATCTCGCGACCTGCGCGGACCTGGTCAGGCGGCGGGATGACAGTGTGCACGGGGGTGACAGCGAGGTCAGCGGATGTCGGCGGATCTTTAGCATGGACAGGTCGAATATTATGGATCGCTGCCCTCGATTGTTGATAACACCTCCTCGATATCCTGCATCGGCGCGTGGCAACTGAATCCCTCGCAGATCCACGCGGTCGGTTCACCTGCGCTCTGTTTTTGCGCGATTTCTTGCGGCAGGTCGCCGGCATCCGACGGGATAAAAAATGCCGCCTGGTCGGGTTGCAGACGCGGCAGAATGCGCGCGCGCCACGTCGCCAGCGCATCGGGCTCGCCGCGCACAATGAGCTGGGCCGGTGGTCGGTTGACGGCCTCGAGCAGCGCGACGAAGCTGGCCGCGTGCAGCGGCGTCCGGTTGAGGTTGTCGGCGACCGATTGCAGAGCGCGTTCGGCACTTTGCGTACAGGCCCGGTTGCCGATGAGCAGCCCGAGGCGCAGCAGCGCGAGCGCGGCAACGGCGTTGCCGCTCGGCATCGCCTCGTCAGGCCATGACTTGGGTCGCTGAATAAGCTTTTCGTGATCGACCGCGGTGAAAAAGAACCCGCCATATTCCCGGTCTTCGAACAATTCCCGCAGTTTATCGGCAAGCTGGATCGCGAAGTCGAGAAGGGCACCTTGCCACTCGTACTGCAGGCAATCGAGGCTTGCCTGCAGCAAATGCGCGTAATCGTCCAGGTAGGCTGGCAGCCGTTTTCCCGATCTGGCGCTCTGCGCGAGCAGGCGCCCGTCGCTCCAGCATTCGTCTCGTATCGCCTGCAGGCACTCGCGCGCGAGGCAGTAGTAGTCTTCGCGCATGAACACCCGCGCCGCGATCGCGAGACCTCTGATCGTAAGGGCATTCCAGCTGGTCAGCACCTTGTGGTCGAGCCCTGGACGGATACGTCGGTCGCGCGCCGCGAGCAGTCGCCGACGCGCCTCCTCGTGCTGGCTGTCGTAGGCGGCGGCGTCGAGGCCGAACCTGTCGATCACCTGCTGCCGATCGTGATAGCCGTGCAGGTGCCACCGACCCTCGAAATTGGCCGCCTGGTCGAGCCCGAATCGATAACTAAAAGGCTCGTAGGCATCGGCCCCGATCAGCGCGCTGACTTCATCCGGGCTCCACAGGTAAAACTTGCCTTCGACGCCTTCCGAATCGGCGTCGAGGGCCGCGAAAAAAGCGCCCGAGGCGCTGCGCATTTCCCGCCCCAGCCACAGGACGATCCCGTCGACGGCCTCGCGATAGCGCCGATCGCCGGTCAGACGCCAGGCCTGGGCATATACCTGCAGCAACTGGCCGTTGTCATAAAGCATTTTCTCGAAGTGCGGAATCATCCACTTGTCGTCGACCGAGTAGCGGAAAAAACCGCCGCCGACCTGATCCTGGATGCCACCGAGCGCTATCTGCCCGAGGGTGAAGTCGATCGCCCGGTAGACGGGATCGCCGGGCGTCTTCCTGAAAGCCCGGTTCAACGCCTGCAGCAGGATTGCGGGTTGCGGAAACCTGGGCGCGCGCCCAAAGCCACCAAATTCGGAATCATGTGCCTCGAGCAGCTGCGCGTCGAAGCTGTCAATGGCGGTTATGTCGGCGCCGCGGCGGTTCTGGTTTTCGCCGATCTCGATCTCGATCAACGCCTGCCGGATGGCCTGGCCCTGCTGCCTGATCTTTTCGGGTTCCTCGCGGTAAATGGTGGCGATACGCTGCAGCAGGTCGGCGAAGCCGATCATGCCCTGTCTAGGCTTAGCGGGGAAATAGGTGCCGCCGAAGAACGGCAGCTGATCACCCGGCGAGAGGAACATCGTCAGCGGCCATCCACCGGGTCGGCGCGCGATCAGCTGATGCGCGACCTGGTAGATGCGGTCGATATCGGGACGTTCCTCGCGGTCGACCTTGATGTTGACGAAATGCCGGTTCATCAGCCCCGCGATCGCTTCGTCTTCGAAGGATTCGTGCGCCATGACGTGGCACCAGTGGCAGGCGGAGTAACCGATCGACAACAGGATCGGTCTGTTTTGCGCGCGCGCGAGATCCAGCGCCTGCTGCGACCATGGCAACCAGTCGACCGGGTTGTCGGCGTGCTGGCGCAGGTAGGGGCTCGACTCCCGTGCAAGTGCGTTCGACATCTGTCTGCATTCGGTTCTGATTCCGTGCGATAATAACACCCTGGTCAGGCATACTCATGAGTTTGGATCAGGTTTATCCCCAATGATTGCATATCCGTCGATAGATCCCGTCGCGATTTCGCTCGGTCCCGTCAAGGTCCACTGGTACGGACTGATGTATCTGCTGGCATTTTTCAGCGCCTGGTGGCTGGGCAAGCGCCACGCCCGTCTCGACTGGAGCCCGGTAAAACCAGGGCAGGTCGACGACATTATATTTTACGGGGCGCTCGGGGTCGTGCTGGGCGGTCGTATCGGCTCGGTCATTTTTTACAACTTCGACAGTTTCCTGCAAAACCCGCTTTACCTGTTCAAGATCTGGGAAGGGGGAATGTCCTTTCACGGTGGCTTCATCGGCGTGCTGGTGGCGATGGAGGTTTACCGGCGCAAGCTTGGTTGCCGGTTCTTCGAACTCACCGATTTCATCGCGCCGCTGGTGCCGCTGGGGCTCGCCGCCGGGCGTCTCGGCAATTTCATCAACGCCGAACTCTGGGGCGCGCCCGGGACCGTACCCTGGGCG
>JAOTTY010000006.1 GCA_029864185.1 Gammaproteobacteria bacterium | reverse complement strand
ATCCGCGAAACGCAGCTGTTCACGTCGCACGAGGCACTGCTGCTGAACTACGAGGAAGCCCTGTCGCGTATCGATTCGTTCACCGGCCGCTGCTACAACTGCTCTGCGCATTTTGTCTGGATCGGGGAGCGCACCCGCCAACCGGACCACGCGCATGTCGAGTTTTTCAAGCACATCGAAAACCCGGTCGGCGTCAAGATCGGCCCGGACACCGGGGCAGACGAATTAATGCGCCTTATCGAGGCGCTCAATCCCGAAAACGAACCGGGGCGGCTGACGCTGATCACGCGGATGGGCGCCGACCGGTTGGGTGAGGTGCTACCCGCGCTGATTCGTGCGGTAACAAAGGAAGGCGCCAACGTGGTCTGGTCATCCGACCCGATGCACGGCAACACGGTTAAATCCAGCAGCGGTTTCAAGACCCGGCAATTCGACGATATCCTGCGCGAGCTGCAAAGTTTTTTCGCCGTGCACCAGGCGGAGGGCAGTTACCCGGGCGGCATACACCTGGAAATGACCGGTGAACATGTCACCGAGTGTACCGGCGGCGCCTACCAGATTACCGATTCCGATTTGTCGACCCGCTACCTGACCAGCTGCGATCCGCGCCTGAATGCCGACCAGGTTCTCGAGCTGGCCTACCTGATCGCGGACACGATCAAGCTGGTCGAACCAGCGAATTCACCCTGACACCAGATCCCTTCCCGGAAACGAACCATGAAACAGGCACCGAGTAATCTTGCACGAGCATTACAGGCTGGGCATTTCGCCATGACGGCCGAAACCTCTCCCCCCGATGCGGCCTCGGCGCAGGCCGTAATCGATCGAGTTACCTGCCTCAAGGGTCTGGCCGACGCGGTCAACGTAACCGACGGCGCGAGTGCGCGCGTTCACATGTCCGCTTTCGCCGCGGCCACGATCATGGCCCGCGAGGGTATCGAGCCGGTGTTGCAACTGACCACGCGGGACCGCAACCGGATCGCGCTGCAGGGCGACGTCGTGGGCGCCTCCGCGCTCGGTATACATAATTTTCTGTGCCTGACCGGCGACAAGATGTCCGCCGGCGACCAGCCCGACGCGGCCGAGGTGTTCGAAATGGACAGCGGCGAGCTGATGCGCCAGATGCGTGACATGCGCGATAACGGCAGCTTTCCGTCGGGGCGTAAGATCGATCCCGCGCCGAGCCTGTTTCTCGGCGCCGCCGAAATGCCGGCCGAGCCCGGGGAAAACTGGCCGGCGGCGCGGCTACAGGCCAAGATCGACAACGGCACCCAGTTCTTCCAGACCCAGTACTGTTTCGAGCTCGAAAAGGTCAAACGCTACTGTCAGGCCCTGGTCGACGGCGGTTTTACCGAACAGGCGTATTTTCTGATCGGCATCGGGCCGCTGGCATCGGCCAGATCGGCACTCTGGATGAATGAAAACCTGTTTGGCGTGCACATACCCGATAACATCATCGAGCGCCTCGAGGGCGCCGCGGATCAAAAGGCCGAGGGCCGCGCGATTTGCGCCGAACTGCTGCAGGCTTTCTCGGAAATCGAGGGCTGTGCCGGCGCCCATCTGATGGCGCCGCACGGCGAGGCTTCCTGCGCCCAGGTGATCCGCGAATCGGGGCTGCTCGAGATCAGGAACTGACCAGCGACAGGCTTTTGTCGGGGTGGGATCGCTCGACTGCACGCGCGACGATTTGCGCCTGGCCATAGCCGAGGTCGCGCAGCGCCTGCAGGCATTGCGTGGCGCCTTCGGTAGCGACGCTAGCCAGCATGCCACCCGCGGTTTGTGGGTCGAACATTACCGGGTAAGCAGCATGCGACGCGAGATTACGCGCGTCGTCGATGCTGTGACGAATGCGGATGTTCTGTGGCAGCAGCGAGCTCTCGATACCCTGGCGCGCCAGCGCGGCGGCACCCGGGTAGAGCGGCAGTCGGTCGACCAGTATCTCGACGGCACAGCCAGAGGCGCGCGCCATCTCGCTGCCGACCTTCGAGCCACAGCCGCCGCAACGCATCGGCGCCAGCTCCAGAACTTCGGAATCGCCGGTCGACATATCGGGCAACCGGGAAAAACGCCACACAAAGTTACGGTCGATACGGTCCTTCAGCCACCAGCACCAGCGTCCCTGCAGCGCCCGGCGACCGCGACTGGCCACCGCATGGCGGTCGCCGGTCGATATCAGCGACAGGGCCAGTTCCACCCCTCCCGCTCCGCCGCCGATGATGGCCAACCGGAAATCGTCGGCGCCGTCAAGCAATTCCCGTTCGAGCCGGCGTCAGCAGTCGATAAAACGATCGACCGGCTTGACCGCGAACTGCAATCCGTCGTCGTCGGCAAGCGGGCTCGTCGGCCGCGAACCGATGTTGATCGAAACCAGGTCGTAATCGAGCGCAGGCCGGTGCGCGAATCTGATGCGGCCGCGGTCGGCATCGAGCGCGGTGACCGAATCGTGGATAACGCGCGCACCGGCAAGGTGTGCCAGCGGCGGCAGGTCGATGTGCGTATCGTCGAAATCGTAATGCCCGGCGATGTATCCGGGCAGCATGCCCGAATAAGGCGTGTGCAGGTCGCGCGTTACCAGGGTCAGCCGGACTCCCGGTAACGGATTCATGGCAAAATTCCCGAGGACGAATAAATGGCTATGCCCTCCCCCGATCAGGACCAGGTCGGTTGTGATTGCAGGCTCATCCATGGTTGAGGTAAAACGGCATAATTGCTGCGGTCGATTTTCGGGTTTGTTAAGCGCTCTGGTATTATGCGTGCAGCTTTTGTACTGTAAAGCCATGATTAAGCTATCCAGTTCACCCGCACCCTTACTGCAGCTGCTGCTCGCCCTGGTGGTCGTTACCCCGGTCGCGGCGCAAACCTATCCCGAGGTCGAACAGGATTATCCCGGGATCCGCGTCGAGCAGGTCAGCAGTGGCCTTGGCGTTCCCTGGGGTATCGCATTCGTGTCGCCACGACAGTTGCTGGTAAGCGAACGTAGCGGTCGGCTACGACTGCTCGATATCGAGAATAATTCGATCGTTACCCTGAGCGGTAGCCCGGGGGTCGTCGCCGAGGGTCAGGGCGGCATGCTGGACGTCGCGGTCGGACCCGGCTACGCCGATGACGGCTGGATTTACTTCACCTACAGTAAACGCTCGGGTTCCGAGGCCGCCACCACCCTGGCCAGGGCGCGCCTGCAACAGACCCGGCTGGTCGACTGGCAGGATCTGCTGATCACCGATACGGCCACGGATACCCGCCGCCACTTCGGTAGCCGCATCGCCTTCGACGACCAGGGCCACGTTTTCTTCGGGGTCGGAGACCGCGGCAAGCGCGATATGGCACAGGACCTCGGCAACCACATCGGCACCATCATGCGCCTCAATCTCGACGGCAGCGTCCCCGCCGACAACCCGTTCGTTGGCATTGCGAAGGCGCGTGACGAAATCTGGAGCTACGGTCACCGCAACCCACAGGGCCTGCTGTTCGACCGCGGCACCGGCAGGCTGTGGTCGATAGAGCATGGTCCGCGCGGTGGTGACGAGATTAACCTGATCGAAAAAGGACGCAACTACGGATGGCCGGTGATCAGCTACGGCAAGGAATACTGGGGTCCTGTGGCCGTCGGTGAAGGCACCAGCAAACCGGGCATGGAGCAACCGCGCAAGGTGTATATTCCATCCATTGCCCCGGGCAGCCTGATGCTGTATCGCGGAGACGCTTTTCCCGCGTGGCGTGGCAGCCTGTTTGCCGGGGCACTCAAGCTGCAGCACATCAACCGGGTAGCCTTGTCGGAAACCGCCGAGGCGACCGCTGAAGAACGTATCCTGGGAGATCTAGGCGAACGTATTCGGGCGCTGATCCAGGGACCGGACGACTTCATCTACTTTTCTACCGACAGCGGCCGTATTCTGCGTATCCGTCCCGATAGATGATCAACGAGATTATCGAAAGCCGGGTGCAATGCCCTTACTGCTGGGAAGCCTTCTCCTTGCTGATCGACGCATCCGTGGCATTGCAGGAATACACCGAAGACTGCGAAATCTGTTGCCGGCCGATCGATTTCATCGTCGAGGTTGACGAGCAAGGCCAGGCCCGGGTTCAGGCGCGCCTGCAAGATGAGTGATCTGCTTAAAACGCTGCTGTTGATAGTCTGCTTCCTGACCTGCGGTACGGTCAAATCCGCACCAAGCTGGATCGAACATGCCTCGAAGCCGGGACCCGACATTGCGCCCGGCGGGCAATCGCTCTTCGATCAACTATTCCTGCAGGCGGACGGCGGCTACCGTATTCCTTACCCTTTCGACGAGCTGATCGAAGCGCTCGACGCGCGTATCGACAATGAAGACGAACCGGCGGTCCTGCAGGTCTTCGTGCCGATAGGCAGATCGCTGCAACGCGAGGCTCCCGCTCCCGACTACTTCCAGTTTCCGCGTCGGTTAATCGCGCTCGACGGGGAACCCGTTACCCGCGATAACGAAGCCGGGCTCGCGCTCAGGTACCGGCTGTTCATCGCGCATCAACCCAAAACCAGGACCCTGGAAGTCATCAGTTACAACGATGGCGCCGGTCGTTTCGAGTTCCAGGTGGTCGAAAATTATGCGGCCGATACCGAGCCGCGCGTCGCACCGGCAAACCGGGTGATGTGCATGAGCTGCCATCAGAACGCGGCACCGATCTTCGCCGCGATACCCTGGAGCGAAACCAGTTTCAACGTGGCGGTCGCGAGCAGGCTGGTCGAAACCCTGCCCGATCGATTCAACTCTCTTGTTGGCACCGTAACCGCCGATGCCGGCGTTATCGACGTGCTGGTCGAGCGCGCCAATTACCTTTCGGCGGCCCAGTTGATCTGGCGTCGGGGCTGCACCACGCGTCGTTGCCGCGCCGCGATATTGCGCGCGATACTGCAATACCGGCTTAGCGGCGAATCGAACTTTGCCGAGGCCGCGACCGGGTATCAACGCGATTACCTCGGCGAATTGACGCGCAACTGGAGCCGGTTCTGGCCCCGTGGTCTGGCGCTGCCGGGAAGCCGCATCGCCGACCGCGATCCGTTTGCGTCGGCGGCGATGACCATCGAGCAGGACCCGTTGTTCGCGCGACCGCCCCATGCCACCTGGTATCAGGTCGATGCGACGCTGGCACGCGGCATTGTCTACCGGCTGGCCGGGTTTTTCACGCTGGCGGATATTCGCCGCATCGATCGCCATCTGACAAGACTCGGCGATGCCAACCCCTCCGCGGGCTATCGATACCGTGCGTCCTGCCACGCCGTGCAAGCCGACGCCCGGAGCCTGGTTCTATCCTGCGGCGACCACAGCCGCGCGCAAAGCCTGCAGGCAACGCTCGAGCTCGAGCTGCGCGGGGACCAGGTCGATTCGATACGCATCACGTCGCTGCGCGTGCCGCGTGATACCAACCTGCTGCAGCCGGATGTTGCATCCGTTACGTTGCGCAACGGCAGGCTCGAGTTGAAACCGGCCAACAACGAGGCCGGCCTGTCGCAGCGCCTGGCGAACGGAGATCGTATCGGTGCCATGGTTCTGAGCTGGAAGGATACGCTGCGTGAGAGCCAATCCAGCCTCGAAATCGAGGTGGCCGCCGAGTTCGAGCATATCGACCGGGCGTTACAGCAGCTGCTCGATGAGGACGGACAGAGGCAGGGAGACGGCCTTGCCGCGAACGTATTCGAGCGCAGCAAGATCCTGCAGAAACTGATGCAACGGCTGGACATGTATCCGCTGGCCTGGACAGAGACGATGGCGCCGGCCGTCGCCGTAAACACGCAACCGGAGCGCAAACTCGATGGCAAGCTGGCCTTGCTGGTTCCTTACTGCGCCCACTGCCATCGCGACGACCGCGACAATCCGCCCGGTTTTCTTGCCGGAGACAACCCGCAGGCTGCGGTGCTGCAGTGCGCACCGCGTATTCTCAGGCGCCTCAAAGCCTGGCAAGCCGGTTTTGCCATCGCAAAATCACCGATGCCACCGGCGGCCTCGCTCGAATTTAGCGGAATCTCGGCCGACGACTGGCCTGCTAGCGATCATTACCGCGGCCTGGTCGCGGGTCTCGAGGAACTGGCGCTCGAACGGCGTGGCGGACAGGCGCTCCGGACCTGGCTGGAGGCGGACTACCGGCTGCTGCCGCCCTGCCTCGCGGCAATCAGCGAATAACGAATCCCTGCTCGATAGCCGTGTCCTCGAGTTCCTCGATGCGCACTTCGGTTACGCGCGCATGACTCGGGCCGTGGCGAATATGATCGACGAGATCCGCGATTGCGTCCGCCTCGCCCTGCAGTAAAAACTCGACGCGGCCATCGCGCAGGTTGCGCACATAACCGCGAACCTGCCTCGCTTCGGCCTGGCGCTTTACGAAGTAGCGAAATCCCACTCCCTGGACCCGACCCGAAGCGAAGCCCCTGACGCTACGCATCTGTGCCATTGCGCCGGTCGATGCGGTGCTTGAATTCGGTAATAATCATACCCAGCCTGGTTACATCGATTTCGTCGAAGAAAGGCCCGCGGGCTGCGCCAGGCATATCGTTGATACGGACGACGCGCCGAACCGGGCCTGGCATGTTATTCGGGGTTGAGCCTGGCGCGGATCGCCGCCTGCTCGGGATTCCAGAATTCGGCCCAGCGTGCCAGCAATCGCAGGCCCTCGCGCTGCTGTTCGTCGTCGCCGGCCTCGATGCCGACGCGATAGTTTTCGACTCCCTTGATGAAAAAACGCTCGAAATTCTTGCCCAGGCGCAGATCCAGCCGGTCCAGGAAAGAACGTTCGACCTGGAACGCGAGTTTCAATCCCTGGTCGAGCGCCGCCAGGGCCTCGGTTACCGCCTGCCGATCGAGCCCGGCTGTCTGCAGCCGCCTGCCGCCGTCCTCGACCTGGTTCAGCGATTCGAGAAAATAATACTTCTGGCTGGCCGGGAACTCCTCTTCGTCGGTCGACGACGAACATCCCGCCAGCACGGAGAGCAGCAGGCACAGCAAAAAAACGCCGCGCAGGCCTCGGTTCATCGCTTGCCGGCGATGCGCATGCGCAGCGCGTTGAGCTTGATGAAGCCCTCGGCGTCTTTCTGATCGTAGGCGCCACGGTCGTCCTCGAAGGTGACGATAGCCTGGTCGAACAGGCTGTTGCCGGAGGACTTGCGCCCGACCACGCTCACCGAACCCTTGAACAGCTTTACCCGCACTTCACCGTTGACCGTGGCCTGTGACGCGTCGATCATTTGCTGCAGCATGTTACGCTCGGGGCTCCACCAGTAACCGTTGTAGATCATGTGCGCATACCTCGGCATCAATTCATCCTTCAGATGCGCGACCTCGCGATCGAGCGTGATCGACTCGATGCCGCGATGCGCCTTGAGCATGATGGTGCCGCCCGGCGTCTCGTAACAACCCCTCGATTTCATGCCGACGTAACGATTCTCTACGATATCGAGGCGTCCGACCCCGTGAGTGCCGCCTTCCTGGTTCAGCCGGGTCAGCACCTGGGCCGGCGTCATCCTTACGCCGTCGATGGAGACGATGTCACCGTTTTCGAAACCGAGTTCGAGGTAGGTCGGACGATCGGGAGCCTGCTCCGGGGAAACCGTGCGCTGCCACATTGCGTCGTCCGATTCCTGCCAGGGATCCTCGAGTTCACCACCCTCGTATGAAACATGCAGCAGGTTCGCGTCCATCGAATACGGCGACTTATTACCCTTCTTTTTTTCGATCGCTATGCCGGCAGCATCGGCATAGGCGAGCAGGCTCTCGCGCGAGCTTAGATCCCATTCACGCCATGGCGCGATGACCCGGATATCGGGATTCAGCGCGTAGGCGCCCAGCTCGAAACGCACCTGGTCGTTGCCTTTGCCGGTGGCGCCGTGAGAAACCGCGTCGGCGCCGGTTTGCGCTGCAATTTCGATCAGGCGCTTGGCAATCAGCGGGCGCGCAATCGACGTGCCGAGCAGATACTCTCCCTCGTAAACGGTGTTGGCGCGAAACATCGGATAGACAAAATCGCGCACGAACTCTTCCTGCAGATCCTCGATATAAATCTCCTTTACCCCGTATTTCTCGGCCTTGGCGCGCGCCGGCTCGAGTTCTTCCCCCTGGCCGATGTCTGCGGTAAAGGTCACCACCTCGCAGTCGTATTCATCCTCCAGCCATTTCAGGATAACCGATGTATCGAGCCCGCCCGAATAGGCCAGGACCACTTTGTTTACCGATGCTTTGCTCATATCGTTTCCGTCGCGAGATTGCCCGGGCTGTGCGGGGCTGAAAAAGGGGGGTATTGTCTTTAGAATTGGCTTAAAAATCCAGTACCAGCGTATAATGCGGTGATTCGAACCGGAGGGAGTAACATGACTGAATCCGCTTTCACAGTACACGCGATGGAACTGGGGCCGATGGAGAATTTCGTGTACCTGGTAGAGGATGTCGCCAGCCGCCGTTGCGCCGTGGTCGATCCGGCCTGGGACGTCGATAAAATCGTCGCCAGGGCCCGCGAGCTCGGGTTGAACGTGACCGATATCCTGCTCACCCACAGCCACCATGACCATATCAACGGCATCGAGGGCCTGCTGAACCATGCCAGCGCCGAGGTCCATCTGCTCAAGCCGGAATACGAATTCTGGCGGCACGAGCTCGATAAACCGAGCCTGCATCATGGCGGCGACGAAATCAGCCTCGGCGACACCCGCATCAGGATTCTGCACACTCCGGGGCATACGCCGGGGTCGGCCTGCTACCAGCTCGGCAATGAAATCATTACCGGCGACACCCTGTTCGTATTCGGCTGTGGACGCTGCGACCTGAGCGGCGGCAGTCCCGAAGACATGTTCGTCACACTGAAGAAGATGAAAGATCAATTGCCCCATGACATGCTGATTCATCCCGGCCATAATTACTCGGTCAAGCAAACCTCTACCCTCGGGGAACAGATCGAAGGCAATCCATTCATGCACTATGACGACGAGGACGCCTTCGTGCACTACCGCATGCACGTGCATGACAGGACCCGTGACGAGCCCTACGACGCGGTCAGCCGGCAGCAGTTGAAGATCGCTAACCTGCTTTAAATCCAGCGGCGCCCCGGGAGCAGGATCAATTGCGACACCATGCGCTGAAATAAGCAGGCGTCGAGCGGTTTTTATATGTTAGAGTTTTGCCTTCGCAACCTTCTACCCGAAACGCCGATACGATGCTTCGACTTAGCCCTAAACCAGTTCTTTACCTTGCCTCGATGCTGCTGCTATGCGCCTGCGCCAGCGACCCGGTGGTGCTCGCCCCCAACCTCGCCGAGGGTGATCCGATCAAGCCGGAGTACCTGGTCGGCAAGTGGTGCAACAACCGCGAATTGACGTCTACGGCCAACGCCGAAGTGGGCGTCAGCACCCTGGCCAACCTGGGCAAACAGTTCTGGAATCTCCGCGCCAGCGGCAAATGGGAAAACTCGGAGACCGGGTGGATGTACGCTCACTATGGCAAATGGCAACTGCAGGGCCCCGATGCGGTCGTACTCGATCGCCTGCGCGGGGACCCTGTCAGCTACCGGGCAAGCTTCAGGAATTCCGGGGTGGATTTGTACCTACAGGACGAGTCCGGTCAGTTCCTGGTGTTGTCACGCTGCGACTAGAACTGCCAGGAGCGGCGGCGGTCGTCATCAAAGCTCGAGCGGACGTCGTTCAACGCAATCGCTCCTGATTCGCTTCACGGCCTGATCCAATTGCTCGAGAATCGCTTCCGACTGCTCTGCTATCGCTTCCCTGACCATGCCGTCCAGGGCATCGAAATGATGCTCGCCTACCGCTTCTCGTAGCTCCCTGTCCAGCAGCGCCTGAAACGATTCCACGACGTTGCTGGCGAGCAATTTCGGGTCGCTGGTCATGATATCCCCCTTTCGAAATTCAATGTCTGGCTGTTATTTTATTTACACCGGTCCCGGCGGTATTGACCATGGTCAAGCTGCATAAATCTAAAATGCGAGAAAATAACCGGAAAATGATCGGCTACGGAGCGCAGAGGATGAACGACATATTCGAACTTGCGGACGATCTGGGTCCATTGAAGGTAATCCACGTTCATGAGCCCGGCATCGATTTGAAAGGAGTACTGGTAGTAGACAACGTCGCCAGGGGACCGTCGATAGGCGGAGTGCGCATGGCGCCAGACGTAACCACCGAGGAATGTGCGCGCCTGGCGCGCGCGATGACCCTCAAGAACGCCGCGGCGGACCTGCCCCACGGTGGCGGCAAGGCGGTCCTGGTGGGTGATCCCAAAATGTCGAAAGCACGCAAAGAAACGCTGATTCGCGGATTCTGCTGCGCGCTGCGCGAGGTCGAACAGTATATCTTCGGACCCGATATGGGTACCGATGAAGAGTGTATGGCCTGGGTCAAGGACGAGATCGGCCGGTCCGTGGGTCTTCCGCGCGAGCTCGATGGAATCCCACTCGACGAAATCGGCGCGACCGGATTCGGGTTGAGTCACGCGGTCGATGTAGCGCAGGAATTTTGCGAGTTCGAACTAAGGGGCGCGAAATTCGCGGTTCAGGGCTTCGGCGCCGTTGGCAGGCACGCCGCGCGGTTTCTTGGCCAGGCGGGCGCGGTCGCGGTGGCCGTCTCGGATAGCGCAGGCACTATTTTCAATCCTGAAGGGCTCGACGTCGAGGCCCTGATCGAACTGAAATCCACCGGGAAAAGTGTTACCGAGTCTGCCGATGGCGAAAAGCGCGACCGCGACGCGATCATCGATATCGAATGCGATATCTGGATTCCGGCGGCGCGCCCAGATGTCATTCACGAGGGCAACGTGGACCGGTTGAACACCAGATTGATCGCCCAGGGGGCCAATATTCCGGTTACCTACGCCGCCGAAAAAATACTACACGAGAGAGGAATTCTGAATATTCCCGATTTCATCGCCAATGCCGGCGGTGTCATCTGTGCGGCGGTCGAATACCAGGGGTCGGGCGAGGCGGCGGCGTTCGCGTCGATCGAAGAAAAACTGCGCCGCAACACGCGCGAGGTGCTCGAAACCGCCCGGCGCGAACAGATCCTGCCACGGGACGCCGCGTTTGCGATGGCGCGCAGACGCGTCGAGCAGGCGATGAACTATCGCCGCTGGCATATCTTTTGAGCAGGTCGAATGTACAAAATCGATACATTATCGAGGTCGGATAATACCGTGGCGTGACAACGGGCAAGAGAATATAGGCGCTCGTAAATGAAGGCAGATGCGAAAAGCTATTACCACCGCGGTGCCATAACCCCGCTGCTCGGGTCGACGATAGCCGAACATTTCCAGACCATCGTCGAGCGCTTCCCCGAACGCGAGGCCGTGGTCTCGCTGCCACAGCGGCAAAGACTGACCTACCGCCAGTTGAGTGAAAACGTCGACCGGCTGGCTTGCGGGCTGCTGCAACTTGGCTTCGGGCGAGGTGACCGTATCGGCATCTGGTCTACCAATAATATCGAGTGGTTGCTGGTACAGCTCGCCACCGCGCGAATCGGCGTCATCCTGGTCAATATCAACCCTGCCTACCGGTCGCGTGAGCTCGAGTATTCTCTTCTGCAGTCGAAAGTCCAGGCGCTTTTCGTCATCCCTCGATTCCGCGACAGCAACTATATCCGGATGCTGCTGGAACTGGTGCCCGAACTGCGACGCGAGGATGAAATTATCGCAAGCAAGGCGTTCCCCGATCTGAAACGTATATTCGTTTTCGATCCCTTGAAGCCCGCCGCAACCGAAACTGCTGCAGCCGGATTTACGCGCTGGCAGGATCTGCTCGCGGCGGGCGAATCGATCTCCGCCACCATGCTGCAGGCGCTGGGCTCGAAACTGGACCGCGATGATGTGATCAATATCCAGTACACCTCCGGCACTACCGGATTTCCCAAGGCGGTGATGCTGACCCATCACAACATTCTGAACAACGCCTGGTTCAGCGCACAAACGATGCATTTCGACGAACACGACAGGCTTGTCGTGCCGGTACCGTTTTACCACTGTTTCGGTATGGTGCTCGCCAATCTTATGTGCCTCTCGGTCGGTGCCTGCATCGTAATCGGTTGCGAGCATTTCGATGCCGCCCTGGTGCTCGCTGCGACTGCAATCGAAAAATGCACCGCAATTCACGGGGTGCCGACGATGTTCATCGAAATACTCGAACACGAGGAATTCGACAGTTTCGACCTGTCCAGCCTGCGCACCGGCATCATGGCCGGAGCTCCCTGCCCGCCTGAACTGATGACCCGGGTTATCGAGGAAATGCACTGCCGCGAAATCCTGATCGGTTACGGCCAAACCGAAGCCTCGCCCCTGACCCACCTGACCACGCGGGATGACAGCTTCCAGCGGCGCATAGACACCGTGGGCCGCAACCTGCCGCACCAGGAGGTGAAGATTATCGACACCGATAGCCGGGCCACCGTGCCTATGGGCGAGATTGGAGAAATCTGTTTTCGAGGTTATCACGTGATGCGGGGGTATTTCGGCGAACCCGCGAAGACCGCGGAAGCGATCGACGACGCGGGCTGGTTGCTTTCGGGAGACCTGGGCAGTATGGACGTGGAAGGCTACGTCAGTATAACGGGCCGGCGCAAGGATATGATTATCCGCGGTGGTGAGAATATTTACCCACGAGAAATCGAAGACTTCCTGTTCAATCATCCCGGGATAGCGGAGGTTGCGGTCTTCGGCGTAGCCGACAGGCGCCTCGGCGAACAGGTCGCCGCCTGGATCAAACCCCACGCGAACGTCACTGTCGATGCGGACGAAATACGCGAATTTTGCCAGGACAAAATCGCGCACTTCAAGATTCCCAAGTACATCCGGATTGTCGACGAATTACCGATGACCGTCACCGGGAAGCTGCAGAAATTTAAAATGCGCGAAGAGATGGAAGCGTTGTTGCGCCAGGAAAAGGAGGCCAACTGCTGATCCCGGGCACCTCGACAATCCTCCTGCCATTGGAGAATTGCAGCAGCTCTTGATTCCAATCAGTGAGCCCCGACGAATATTGATTCATAGTAATGTAACCGGATAAATGGAGAACTCGTGATATGCCCGCTCAAAAACTGAAGAAAATGCTCGATGACCGCGGCATCAAGTACATCAGTATCAACCACTCACCAGCCTACACGGCCCGCGAAACGGCCGCTTCCACTTTCGTTCCCCGACGCGAGTTTGCCAAGACGATCGTCATCGATCTCGACGGGGAAAAAGTGCTGGCGGTGATATCGGCCTCGCGCCACGTCGACCTCGATGCCTTGCGCAAGCTGGCAGGGGTAACCGCAGCGCGGCTCGCTACCGAGGATGAAATCAAGGATCTTTTCCCGGACTGCGAACTCGGCGCCATGCCCCCTTTCGGGTCGCTCTACGACCTGCGGACCTATGTCGACGAGATGGTGACCGAGGTCGATGACCTTTGCTTCAACGCAGGTTCGCACGAACAGATTTTACGCATGGATTGTTCCGATTACCTGCAGATCGAGCAACCGGTAGCTGGCGCCATCGCGGTAAAAGAGTGAACCGTACCGTAATCCGGCGCGCAGACGATATTTCAGGTATCGGGTAAAACTAGTCCAGGCTGCCGAAGACGCGGCGCAACAACGCGGTCGTGCGCGCCCCCGGATCGGCGCGTATCCTCGCCTCTTCTTCGGCGATCAGCAGGAACAGCCCTTCGATAGCCCTGTCGGTCGCGTAGCCTTCGAGATCCGGGTCCACCTTGCTGACAAACGGCAACTGGTTGTATTTTTTGATGATATCGCCGTAGTAGCGGGTCGCGCGGGTCTCGCCTAGCTTGTCGCGGACCACTGGCAGGAATTGCGCGCGCAGTTCGCCACCCGTGGTTCGCGCCAGATATCGAGTCGCGGCGTCGGGAGGTCCGTTTAGAATTTCGAACGCATCGCTGATTGTCATCGCGGTGATGGACTTGATAAAAATCGGCCTGGATTTTGCCGCCGCCAGTTCCGCGGCACGATTGAGCTGCAGCACGAAACGATCGACTTCGCCACCGAGTCCGACCTGGCGCAAGGCCTGGTCGACCCTGGCAATTTCCTGCGGAAACGAAATTTTCAGTAACGGGTTTGCGTAGTAACCATCTTGCGCCGACGCGATTATCGCGCCTTTCGATATTCCCCTGGCCAGCGAATCCTTGAGCGCGGCGACGACCTCGGTATTGGTCAGGGGCAGCTCCTCCGCCGACGCAGTAATGGTTTCGAGCGTCTGCCGCAATTCCTTCTCGGAACAGCCCGTCAGCGCGATCAGCGCTATCGCCAACATGATTATTCTCATTGTGCCCGCCTATAGGTATTCAATAATTTCACCGAGGTCCTCGACCCTGATATCGGTATACTCCGACCAGTCATTGTTGCCGCGAGTATCGACGTGAATCGTCGCCACACCTGCGCCTTTACCAGCCTCGAGATCGTACAGGTAATCGCCCACCATGACCGTGTCGTCGGCGTCGGCCTGCCAGAACTCGAGCAAATGCCTGACCCCGTCCGGCGAAGGTTTGGGAATGCACGAGTCACGATCGAGTATATGATCCACCGGGAAAAAATGCTCTAACCTGCAGGCATGCAGGGTTTGTTTCACCACCGGCATGGTATTGCGCGTCAATATCGCCAGCTGCCGCCCCCTGTCGTGCAATAGCTGCAGCAGTTCGGCGGCGCCCTGCATCACCGAAGCCTTGCCGGCATAGTAAAACTCGAGCTCGTTGAGCTGCTTCCACAGGGGGGCGGCCTCGGCCGCGGGCATCGCCTGCAACGCCTCGAGTATCGGCGTTGCAGGCGCCAGGCCCAGTTCTTCGCGGATATGCTCGAAATCATGCGCGCTGACGGTCAGCGTGCCGTCGAGATCGAAAATCCAGTGCCTGCGATGCCTGAGCAAATCGGGGGCTGCCATGATTACCTAAAACTTTGGGGAAATGGCTGAATCGTTGTAGTATCGGCGCTTCGAAACATATTTCAAGGACACGGTTATGACGATAAAGGTTGGCGACAAACTACCTGCTATTGATGTGCAATACAAGACTGAGGAAGGTGTACAAACGATTAATACCAGCGAGCTTTTCGCCGGCAAGAAAGTGGCGCTGTTTGCGCTTCCCGGTGCTTTTACCCCAACCTGTTCGGCAGCACATCTTCCCGGCTACGTAATTAATTCGGATAAGCTTTTCGAAAAGGGTATAAACCGAATAGTCTGCCTTTCGGTCAATGACGCCCACGTCATGGACGCCTGGGGTCAGCAGCAGAACGTAGACGACCGGGTCATGATGATCGCCGACGGCAGCGCGCACTTTACCCGCGCCGTTGGCCTGGAGGATGACCGCGACGCAACAGGCATGGGTATCCGCTCGCAGCGCTATTCGATGGTCGTCAACGATGGCGTGGTCGAACAGCTCAACATCGAGGCGCCGAAGGAATTCAAGGTCAGCGACGCGGAAACGATGCTGAACAGCCTCTAGCGGGTGCGCATCATGCCTGATCCGAAAGGACCCAGCGAATTCGTCGATGCGGCTTATCACCTCGAAGACGAGGCCAGCACAGTCGAGTTCTACCGCAAGTGGGCGGAGGACTACGATCACCAGATGCTCGACGAACTCGGCTACACCTCGCCGACCAGCATCGCGCGGCGACTCAGCACGCACCTGCCGTCGACCGATGCGACGGTGCTCGATATCGGCTGCGGTACCGGTCTGACCTGCGTATACCTCGCGCAAAAGGGTTATGCCAATCTCGACGGTATCGATCTGTCCCCGGAAATGGTCCGCGTCGCCGGGCAGCGAGGCATCTACCGCGAACTGCTGGTAGGCGACCTCAACCAGCCACTGGAACGGGACGACGCCAGCTACGACGGCGTTATTTCCTCGGGAACATTTACGCATGGGCACGTCGGCCCGCAACCGCTGGACGAGATCTTCAGGATTCTGAAACCGGGCGGTATCCTCGCCTGCACCGTGCACGAGGACCTTTGGGAAGCGCTGGGATTCCGCACCAAGTTCGAGCAGCTGGTCGACCACGGCGTCGCCCGTTGCCTGGAACGCGAAATGGACAGCTTCTACCGGGATGCGCCTCCCGAGGGCCTGTTTTGCGTCTATCAGAAATCCGCTAGCCAGTCTCGACCGCATGCATGAAATGCTCTAGCAGGACCGTCGCGTAACTGCCCGCGGGTAAGCGCAGCCTCAGTTCGAGCAGCCTGCGGACCTTGTCGAATTCGTAATCCAGGTCCTCCACCGGCACCCGCAGCGCCCTCATCTGCAGCCTGGCGCCGTGCCGGTCCAGGCATGCGGTGATTGCGTCGTTTTCGTCGAATACCCGCCGCTCGAGCTGCAGCGCCTCGCCGCTCAACAGACTCTTGCCACTGCCATAGAGGCTCGCGGTGCTGGAAATGTCCAGCTCCGCGTAACGCCGCTGCAGGGCTGCGTCGAGGGCTGTGCTGAAGATCGAGCGGGATCCGCGCAACATGAATACATCGCCCGCCAGGGGTCGCTGCCAGCAGTCCTGGGATATGCGCCGCGCTAGTACGCTGTTGAAAAGGTGACTGCGTAACGACGAGATCAACATGCTCCTGCGCATCGGTTTCACCCTGGTAGCGGATAATTGCGCAAGCGCCTGCTCCAGGTTGTCCTGCCCGCGCCCGAAGCGCTGCCGACCGTAATAGTTGGCCATTCCCTGGCTCTGAATCGCGTCGAGCTGGCGCAGGCAGTTGTCGTTGCACTCGCCGAGGCCGCGTATTCGCAGATGAAACGAGTTGGCCTTATGGGTGCCGCGACGCAGCTTGGCGCGGTGCCTTGACGCACGCAGCACCCGGTAAGCGTCGTCCGCCGGATCGATTACATTTACCTCGCGGCCCGGCAGGTGCAGGCTGAGCCATTGCGTGGTTACGGCATTCCTGTCCTTGAGCCCGCAGTAACCGATATTGCGTGGATGCATCGAGTAGTCAGTCGCGATCCGCCTGATCAGGTCCGCCGTCGTCATTCCTGTCTTTTCCACCTGCAGCAACAGGTGCTCCCCTTCCCCAGACGGTTCGAACCCGAGCTCCTCGATTACCACGAAGTCCGCTGGGCTGGATTTGATCACGCCTTTGGCGCAGGCCGGCCCGTAGGGATAAACCGGGTCGACGGGCTTCAAAGTTTCGCTTTCTCGGCAACCCGGTTGCGCAGGTAATTGATTCCGACGGCGCCGGCGGCGACCCCGAGACCCAGTCTGGCGGAGGACTCGGCGAGCTTTAATAGCGCCCTGGCATCGGGCAAAAGCCCCGCGTCGATCTCGAAACCGACCCTGTCTCGCAACTCGTCGCTCCAGCCATGTCCGATGCCGCAGTCGACATCGTCGGCAATGTCGATTTCGTTCGCCGCGCCGAGCCGTTCGACGCCGACCAGCCGTGCATGGCCGTTTTCGTCACGCTGGTAGGTCGCCCAGTAGATTTCACCCATGCGCGCATCGAGCGCGGTCAGGATGCGGCGACAATCGAGGCAATCAAAACCGGTCTGTGCCAGCACCGCGAGCGTCGATATCGGCAACAGTGGAATATTAAGCGCGATACCGATGCCCTGGGCCTGCGCGGCGGCGATTCGAATTCCGGTAAACGCACCCGGCCCGTTGGCGAAGGCGCAATGGGTAATAGCGCTTTTATCGAGCCCGGAGGCCTGCAGCACGCCGTCCATCATCGCCGGCAATAGCGTGGTGTGCTGACGTGGCGCGACCGCGTACTCGCCGAACACGGCGCCGTCGTCCCGCAGTAGCGCGGCCGAGCAGGCCTCGGTAGAGGTGTCGATGGCGAGAATGTTCACGCCGCTATAATATCGGGGAATCAGGGGGACACAATACTCGATTCTTTGAAACGAGTATTGTGTCCCCGAAACTGCAGACGGAAATGCGACCGCGCCGGGATTGCCGCGGACCTGGCAAAAGCCAGACTACTGGAGTTCGTCGATTACCAGCCTGGCATCTCTTGTCAGTGGATGCCTTGGATTTTCCTCGATAAACTGCTTGATGGTAATGATCGATTGTTCGGTTTTTCCGATCCCCGCAAGGCTGATGCCCTTGCCAAAAAGCGCATTGGGACGCAAGCTGCTCTGCTCGAATGCCTGGAGGAAATGATCGAACGAATTGACCGCTGCTTCCAGTTCACCCCGGTCTAGCCTGGTCTGGGCCAGACTGAACTCGTGTAGTTCGCTCTGAAACTGCTGATCCCGGGACAAATCGTCTTTCCAGTATGGGCGGAGCAAAGTATCGGTGGATTCAGCCCCCCGAATTCCGGCGGAATAGAGAATCTCTGACCTGGCAGATTCCTTTTTAGCCGGATTATAGGACTTGAGATGCGCCCATACGGATCTGAACAGGCCGGTGAAAACGTTATGCGAACTGCCTTCGACAAAACTGGTCTTATCGTCGGCATATACTGACGGCAGCAGGGTTATCGCGCTAACACAATACAGAATAATGAATATTTTTTTCATAGAATTCGAGCGCCTATTGGCTTAATAGTTTACTGTAGGCATCATACACCTTTGCAAGGCTGGAATCTAACCCCAGCGCCTGTCGGTAACTGGTCCTGGCCGCATCCAGATCACCCGACTTGTACTGCGCCATCGACAAATTTATCCAGATGCCACCATCCGCATCATCGAGTTCGGCGGCACGCGTATAATACTCGATCGCCTTCGGATAATCCTCCTGTAAAAAGTAAAGATTACCACGATTACTGTTAACTGCACTATTATTGGGTGTCAGTTCATCCAGCGCTTCAAAAGCTAACTCCGCCTTTTCATAGAGCCCGTAACGTGCCAGGAGAATCGCAATCTGCAGCCGCGCAGCGGAATTATCCGGATTATTATCAACCATTGCCTGATAAGGCAATAATAGACGATCGATACTCCTTTGCAACAGCAGATTTTGTGCCTGTCGGACAAGATTTTCGGTACGATGCTTATCCGGCAGCTCGATCGGGTAATTCGCCTTGCGCAGCGTAACCGGTTGATATTTTTGCCAGGCCTGGTTCAGGTCGATTATCGCGAGTTCGCTGGCGCGCAGCGCAGCCTGATACTTGCGCGCACCCTCGGCCCAGGCCTCGTTGAAGCTGGTATTTACCATTGTGGCCTCCAGCGGTATCCAGACGGTTCCATCCTTTACCGCCAACAGGCTGCTGTCCTGGCTTATCAGGTCCGCTTCGTGCTCGGCTAGACCGGTATCGAACATCAGGAACAGATGCCCGGGAATCTCGATGAATGCGGTCTTGATTCCCAGGTTCTCAAGCCCGGCGCTAATCAACACCGACAAGTCATCGCAATCCCCGCTTTTGAGCTGTAGCGTTTCACGCGGAAACTGGACATAGTCGACCTGATCGTCACGAAGCTCGGAAAACGGGGTATTGGGATCGACAATGTAATTTGTTCCGGATGCGCTGAGACTGCTGAAATAGACCATCGCGGCGACAAGCTTCTGGTTTAGTGGCCCGGGATCGGGTTGATAGGTATTCACGACCTGACGGACGTAGTTTCTGAGCATGTCATCTTTCGGCGTAACGAATGAACCGATCATTTCTGCATCCTTCCAGACCATCGCATTCTTTCCATAAATCGTCATCGGCTGGGTGAGTGTAATGTCATCTTTTTGCCCATCGCGCTGATAGCTCAACCTGACTTCAACCTGAACCCCGGTGTCTTCGTCCACGTCGAGAATTTTATTGTTGAATGTGGCCTTGATCGGGAATTCCCGGGATTCCTTGCCCTTGATGTCTGCAATATCGATCGAGGTCGGAAAATCCATGAACTCCTTGATCTGAAAAGATAGTTTCAAATTCCCGTAATCCGTAGCGCTGACATTCTGCAATTTGACACTGCCAATCGGCCGGTTCTGGTATTGTTTATACGCCGCCGAGAAGACCGTCTGTAATTTCAGGTCCGAAAGCAACAATTGCGGAGCATTATTCTTGAATTCGAGCGATTTCTTATGTTCGGCAAACGCAACATTCAGGATAGCCCGATTCCGCTCCGATGGCTCAAGTTCGACCGCCTTTTCATATTCCTTAACCGCGGCATCGAACATGCGCCGCTTGGTGTAGAGTTTGCCCAACGCAACGTGTGGTTCCGCCCAGTCCGGCCGGATCGCGGCCGCCTGCTCGAGGTGCTGCTGAGCCGCGTCGAACAGATTTGCCTCCTGGTATATCCGCCCGATCCGGAACTGTAACTCAGGGGACGCGGAGTTCAGGTTGATAGCGGTCTTGAGCGATTCGATAGCAGACCCGATTTTGCCCTGCTGATTGGCAATATCTGCCTGCAGCACCAGTACGTCGATATCCTCGGGCGAAATTCTTGATGCAGCCTCGGCATGAATTGCGGCGGAACGATAATTTTGAGTGGCAAACAGGCTGCGCGCATAAAGTTTTTGCTCCTGCAGCGCCTGCGGATTCAGGGCAACGGCTTTGTTCAGGTAAATATTGGCTTCCTGGTACTGCTCACGTTCAAACTCGAGCTTGCCCGCGAGCGCGTGAAGTTCAACAATGTCGGGATTATGCACAATGCCCTGTGCCAGGGCTTTTACGGCCTGTTCAGGCTGGTTTAATTCGACATAGGCACCGGCCAGGGATAGCCACGCGTCGATTACTTCTGGACTGTCGTTGCAGGCCCGCGTGAGTCGCAAAACCGCCTCCTTATGCCTTCCCTGCTTGGCGGCAATTTTACCCAGCAGGTAATAACCCTCACTCCTGGTTTCCTTGCTGCCGGACAATTTGACGGCTACCGTCTTTGCTTCCTCATCACGATTAAGGCGCAGCAACGAGCGTGCCTTGCCGACGGCGGCGGCACCCGAATCCGATTGCGCGGCAGCAACCGCCGCAAAGTGTCCGAGCGCCGTCTCATACCTGCCCAGATTGTACAGATCCTGTGCAATCCTGAGCCTGATTGCATGATTATCCGGGTTGCGCTTGACTATAGCCTGGTATGTGGATAAACCATCTTCGACAATACCCGCCTCGATATAGGACAGACCCAGAAGATAACTTAACTCGATATTTTCGGGATGCCTGGCGAGGCCGTCCTCGGCGCAGGCAACCGCACCAAGCGCATCGGCAAGGTTCAGGCTTAATCGGGTACATATAAGATAGGGCTCGACATCGACGGGCTCCTGCTCCAGCAGTTCGTCGATTAACGCTCTGGCCTCGAGGTATTGCCCAAGTTCATAATGCGCCCGAACCTGGTAGCGAATCGCCTTGTCGCGATAGGATTTCACGGCTTCCAATTGCCGGAACTCGCCGATAGCGCGCGTATAATCCTTGAGCCGATAAAGACTCATCGCGAACAAATCCCTGGCATCGGCGTTATCCGGTTCGATTTTGAGCATCTTTTCAGCCAGCCGCACGGTTTCGGCGAATTCGTCTTGTGCGTAGAGACCGACAATCGTTTGGAAATGATTCTGTTTCGGTGCCGAGGGTGTTCCCCGCAAGCCGTGGTCGCTAACGGATACAACCCTGAACCAGGTGTAGTTACCGGCCGCCTCGACCGATAGTTTACGCTCGAGTTCGGTACTGCTCGCCAAAAATTCGTAAGGCCCATCCCTCGATAAAGCTGCCTCGATTTCGTATTTCACGATCAACGGCGATTTACTGCTGCTCCATGCCAGGTTGAGCGCCCGTCTGTTGGCGCTGATGTTCAGGCCAAAAGCCGAGTCAGGATACTCCAGGAGATCGAATCGAAAATACTTGTGTCGTTCGCTGTCGTTGACATAAATGCTGTTCTTCGAATCGGATGATACCGAAATCGAAGTCGCTTCTTCGAAATACGCGAGGGTATCGTTGCTGCCCCCGGCCCCGAAAGACCGATAGGGCTTGAAGTTCCTGAATATGGTAACCCCGAAATCGTTGAACGCCGAGGCCGCCAGCACGTAGAGCCGGTCCTGTTGATCGATATCCAGCCCATAGAAGCGGGTGAAATTGTGCAGCGATTTACCCTCTATGCCTAGCGAAGTGATTTTCTTGCGATCCTTGCTGACAACCTGGATCACCCCTCCGGCACCAGTATCGGCGATGTACAGGTTCTCCTCGCTATCTACTGCAATAGGACCGACCTCGACAAACAGTTGCTCACCATCTTCTTGCTGATTTATCTCCTCCAGAAATTGCCCATCATTCGAGAATACCTGGACGCGGTTGTTGCCCTTGTCGGTTACGTAATACTTACCGTACCGTATGAAAACGTCGCTGGGGTACTGAAATCCACCATCCGAAGTTCCGAAGCGCCCGATAGAAAAAAGATGCTTGCCGTCATGCGTATAAGCATGCAGCCTGTTTTTATCCAGTATCGCAACCGATTGGGCGCCGATATATATCGCTTGAGGTTGTTTGGCCTCCTCGGCAAATTTCCCAATCTCACTACCATCTGGTCGCAGTAATACGACGCCCTGGTCGTCGGGCCTGATACAGAGGGTTCTGTTGTCGACAAAGGCGGCCAGGGCATCGCAGGGCGCATCGATAATCGCGCCAATCTCCAGCAGATCGATCGCCACGGGATTTGCATAGACGGCATGCTCGAGCTGTAAAACCTCGACTTTCCTGTTCCTGCTGTCCAGGACTGCGAGTTGACCCCCGGCGTTTACCGAGAGATGGCTAATTTCCAGGTAGCGTGCACGGGATTTTCCCAGCCCTCCGAACTGTCCAAGCAGCTCGCGTTTTCGCCAGTCGAAAAATGCTATCCGTTTACCGACGTCATCACCCAGATACAGATTGCCACGCAGATCTGTCGTCATCGCGGTAAATTCGGGTACCTCTCCAAGAAAGGCCTTTAAATCCTGTGCCGAAATGCGCTCGATCAAATCTCCCTGGAAGTTGTAAATCGATATTCGTGTCGGGCCTTCGAGAACATAGATATTTTCCTCGGCGTCGACACTGATATGCGTGGGTCTTAGCAAATCGGTGTCGCTATCGCCATTCTTACCTATACTGTTGAGATAAAGGCCCTGATTGTTAAACACGCTAATCCGCTTATTATTGACATCGCCGACGTAGATTTTCCTGTTGAATGAAGCAGCAACCGGTCCAGGATCATTCAGCTCTCCGGGCGATCTTCCGGATTGCGAAAACAATGCTCGTAACGCTAAATTAGTATCGAGTATTCCGACCTGACCTGAACCTTCGTTTACG
Organism: Gammaproteobacteria bacterium; assembly: GCA_029864185.1. Lineage (GTDB taxonomy): Bacteria > Pseudomonadota > Gammaproteobacteria. The sequence continues at coordinate 12,280 of JAOTTY010000006.1, read as the reverse complement.
ACAACAAGGTTGCCGTCTGGCATAAGGTCGATCCCTCCAAGACTGGAGTTCCTGAAGACCGAAGGATAGAGACTGCTTGCCTCGATGTTTCCGTCGACAATTTTCAGCAGCGTCCCTCGTTCTTCGCTGGTGACGTAAACCACTCCATCATCGGTAATTTTTAAGCCCCTGGCCTCCTCCATGATCGGGGAATAGTCTTTTGCTTCGATAAAATGCAGGATTTCAAGGGCTTGTGCCTGACCGATAATAGCGGTCAGAAAGAGTGCGCAAATTAAGCCGTGGAAATTCTTCTGCGCTTTCATAAAGTGTTCTTCAGCCGGTCGCTTCGATTAGCCTCCTACAATTGATCAGGATCTGTTTAAAGCTGGCTAACTGGCTATCCCCCGTTTACTGTTCCTGACGAAATTGACAAATTCTTCTACCTCAGGGTATTTCTCGCACAAAGGCCGAAGGTTTTCAAATGCATCCTGCCTGGAGGCCTTTGATTTTAGTAGCTCCCGGAAGGATTTGTGTAGTGCACGAATCAAATCTGCCGAAAATCCCCTGCGCCTTAAACCCTCCTTGTTGATGCCGACCACGCGGGCACGGTTTCCGGCGGCGGTGGAGAAGGGCGGGATATCCTGGGTCACGACCGAGCCGAGGCCGCAGAAAGCCCGACTGCCGATCTGGGTAAACTGGTGTACCGAGGTAAACCCGCCAAGAATCACGTAGTCGCCGACCTCGACATGTCCCGATAACGAGGCAGCGTTGGCGAATACCGTATGATTTCCGACCCTGCAGTCGTGCGCCACGTGACTGTAGGCCATAAACAGGTTGTCGTCGCCGATCGTGGTTTTACCGTTACCCTCGTCCGTCCCGCGGTTGAGCGTTACATATTCACGAATCACGTTACGATCGCCAAGCTCAAGCGATGTCGGCTCTCCCTGGTATTTCTTGTCCTGCGGCGCATCGCCAATCGACGCAAATTGAAAAATCCGGTTCTCGCGACCAATTTTGCTCGGCCCCATAATCACGACATGAGGCCCGATTATCGTTCCCGCCCCGATTTCGACACCCGCCCCGATAACGCTATACGGGCCAACCTCGACATCGGCAGCCAGCTTGGCGCCGGGGTCAACGATAGCGGACGAATGGATCATTAACGGCGCTCCTGCGCCGAGCACATCATCTCCGCCTCTGCGACTAGTTCGCCATCCACGTGCGCCTCGCATTGATATATCCCGATTCCCCGCATATTGCGCTTTAGCGAGATTGACAGCAACAGCTGATCCCCGGGAACTACCTTACCCCTGAACCGGGCCTTGTCGATGCCGACCAGCAGGTATAGCTTGGATTTATGCTCATCCCCCATTTCGGTGAACGCCAGCAGCCCCGTGGCCTGCGCCATCGCCTCCAGCACCAGGACGCCGGGCATAATCGGCTGTCCCGGGAAATGACCCTGAAAAAAAGGCTCGTTGATGCTGACGTTCTTGATTGCCGACAGGCTCTGGCCGCGCTCGATCTCGGCAACCCGATCGATAAGCAGAAATGGATAGCGGTGTGGCAAGAGTTCCATCACCTTGCTGATATCAAGTTCCAATTTTGTTCCTCATGGTAAGGTTGAAAACGAGCCAAACAGCCGTTTATTTTTTAGCTTTCTCGAGTCTCGCAACGCTTTGAGCGAGCTTCTCCAGGGATTTGTAGCGCGCGTTACTGCGATGCCAGAGCCCGTTCTCCATCAATGGCGTCCCGGAAGAGTAAACACCGGGCTCGCGAATGTCCTTGGTAACCAGCGACATCGCGGTGATGGTAACGTTATCGACCACACTTAGATGCCCGAGCACTACCGCCGCTCCCGAAATTTTACAGTAGCGCCCTATCACGGCGCTACCCGCAATTCCGACGCAGGCCGCGATCGCGGTATGCGCGCCTATGTGCACGTTATGAGCGATCTGGATCTGATTGTCCAGTTTGCATCCCTGTTCGATTACCGTGTCATCGAGCGCCCCCCGGTCGACGGTAGTATTGGCCCCGATCTCGACATCATCGCCGATGCGTACGCCGCCCAGCTGGGGAATCTTGTGCCAGCGCTTGCGGTGCATGACCAGGCCGAAACCGTCGCAGCCTATCACCACCCCGGGATGCAATATGCAGCGATCCCCCAGAACCACAGCCTGCTCCAGCGTGACACGGCCATGGATAAGGCAACGCTTGCCGATGCGTACGGAACTGGCGATCGAGACGCCTGAGCCAATCGAAGTTCCTGCACCAATATCGACATCCTCGGCAATCGTCGTCAACGCGCCGATACTGACATCGCGGCCAATCCGCGCGCTCGCAGCAACCTGGGCGGTGGGGTGTATACCGACGCTGGACGACCGGCGCCCGACACCCAGCAAATCGACAGCGCGCACGAAATCATACTGGGGATTTGCCGATACCAGCAATGCCTTGCCGCTTACCTCGCAAGCCAGATCCCGCGGCACGATAACCGCGCTGCAGCTACTCCGGGCGAGATCATCGAGATATTTACGTTGCTGAATGAAGCACAGGTCGCCTGTAGTCGCGGATTTTAACGACGCGACGCCACTAATCGGCGTATCCCCATCGCCCTGGTAGACAAGTTTAAGCTTTGCGGCCAGTTGTTGCAGAATGAGTTCCATGAACGCTGTGCTGTGCCCGGAATGATAGTAATCGGGTTTGCCCGCAGCTACTGGGCTTCTTCGCCTGATTCAGAAAGCTGTTTCAACATTTCGATGGTTTGCGTGGTAATGTCAATACGATCAGAAACATAACTGACCCCCTCGGTCAGTATCAGGTCGAATTTACCGGAATCTCCCTGCATTTTTAACACGTTGGAAATGACCTGCTGCAGCTTGCGGATTTCTTCATTACGGCGCAGATTCTGGTCTTCGCGAAATTCCTGCTCGAGAAATTTCAACTGGCTTACCTTGAGCCTGATTTCACGCTCCAGTTTGCGCCCCGCGTTTGCGCTCAGCCCGGAATCGGTTTTCAGCTGCTCTTCCAGTGTCAGAATTTCCTGTCGCTTTTGCTTGAGTTGCGCTTCGCGCGGCTCGAACTCGGCTTTTAGACGCTCTTCGACCTTGCGCGCCTGCGGCGCCTCCTTCAAAACCCGTGCGGTATTGACAAAGCCTATCTTGTGCGCCGCCTCCTGGGCAGAGCCTGTTTGCACTGCGGTTACCAGCAGCAGCGCGACAAACACGGGTAATAACGTTTTCACTGTTGCCTCAAAATTGCGCTCCGAGCGCGAACTGAAAATTCCGGGTGTCATCACCCGGTTGATCGTTAATCGGAACCGCGTAACTGAACTCTATCGGCCCGATAAATGAGAACCATTTGGCCGATACTCCCACCGACTGCCTTAACTCGTCAGCCTCGAATGCCGCGGCGTCGGCAAAGACGCTACCGGCGTCAAAGTATAACCCAAGCCTGAAGGTTTCTGAACTGCCCAGATACTCCAGCGGAAACAGGACCTCGGTCGTGGTAATAACCTGCAGGTTACCGCCGAGAGGATCCCCGTTGCTGTCAAGCGGGCCCAGGCTGTTAAACTCGTAGCCCCTCACCGAGCGTACGCCACCCGCGGTAAACTTCTCGAAGATCGGCAAATCGATTGAATCGCCGTAACTCTCGCCGTAACCGATTCTGCCCTTGAACGAAAAGGTAAGGGTATCGCTGAGCGCATATGCGGTCTGGTGCCGGTATCGCGCCTTGTAGAAATTGAGATCACCGCCATGGACTTCGAGACTGACGCTGTTAAGAAACCCGGAATCGGCGAATATCCTGCGATTGCGCGTATCCTTGGCAAAGCTGATCGCGGTGAATACCGTGTCATACTGCTCCCCCTCGATTTCTTCCTGGGGCGTCGAGGCATCGTAAATATCGCTGTTGTTTCTGATAAAATCAAAGACCTCGTTCGATGACGCGCCGGTGGTTTCGAGATCGTTACGCAGCACCCCCAGCTCCAGCCTCAGCCGATTGTATTCCGATAACGGAATTCCAAAATCCACCGAAAACTGAATACGGTCAATCAGGTAATTACTGGTATTGTTCTCGGACGCATCGGTTTGTGTCACGCTGAAATTGAAACCGCGGCTGATCCCGTCCCTGGTGTAGTACGGATTCTCGTAGGCGAATGAATATCGTTCCGAAGCAGCCGAATTGTCAAAATTAAACGCCAGCGAGTTTCCCGTGCCGAATATATTTTCGTGGGCAAAACCAAGATTGACGACGGCACCCTGTACCTGAGAGTAACCCACGCCGACCTGCAGATTACCGGAGAATCGCTCGGTTACCTTGATATCGAGGTCGACCTGGTCGTCGATGCCTGGCACCTTGTTAAGCTGGATATTGACCGAACCGAGATAGTTGAGGCGTTGCAGGCGGATACGCGAGCGATCGATCTTCGAGCGCTGATATCTTTCTCCCTCGAACTGGCGCATTTCACGGCGTAACACGACATCCTGGGTTTTTTCATTTCCGATAAAATTGATATACCGGATCCGTACCTGCGGGCCGGGCTCGACCAGAAACTGCAGTGAAACCCGCCGCCGGTCCTCGTCCACCTCGTTCAGAATTCGAATTTCGGCAAAGGCGTAGCCATCTTCACCGAGACGTTTCTGCATTGCGCTGATCACCTCGTTAATCCGCTTGCGCGAAAAAACATCACCCTCCCGCAGGCTGATCAACGCGCGCAATTCCGCCTCGTCGACTACGATTTCACCCGCCAGATCGAGATCGCCCAGCGTAAACTGCTGGCCTTCCCGGAGATTGATCGTAATGCTGATATCCTTGCGGTCGGGGCTTATTGTTACCTGCTGTGAGTTGACCTGAAACTGGATGTAACCACGATCCAGATAGAATGATTTCAACGACTCCAGGTCGGCGGTTAACTTGGAGCTGGAATACTCGTCATCCGCGAACATCCCCTCACTGGACGATTCGAGCTGAAAAATCTCGAGCAGATCTTCCTCGCTAAAACTCTGATTACCGGTGATGTTAATCGATTTTATGGTCGCCGCTACCCCCTCGGAAATAGTGATGTCGATCGCAACCCTGTCCTCGTCGAGCTTGCGCGAACTGGCCTCGATGCGGGCCGCGTATTTGCCGAGCGAGTAGTAAACCTGCTGCAATTCGAGCTCGAGTTTTTCGAGTTTGTTTTCATCGAATATCCGTCCCTTCGACATGTTGATCTGCTCCAGCGCCTGCTGTAGGGCCTCATCCTCGATGTCGTCGTTACCTTCGAAATTAACCTCGGCAATCGACGGCCTTTCTACCACCGTGATCACCAGCACGTTATCACGCCGCGCCAGTTCGATATCGTCGAAGAAACCAGTCGAATAGAGCTCTCGTATGATTTCGGGCGTGCGATCGATATCGAGCGATTCGCCGACGTTTATAGGCAGATAGCTGAATACCGTACCAATGGATATTTTCTTGATACCGACAACTTCGATATTCTCGACAACGAAACTCTCGGCGTGCACCCAGCAGGATGCTGACAACAGCACTAACGCACTGATCCAGACGCGAATTCTCAAATTTACTCTACCAGCCGCAGTAAATCGTTGTAGATTGCAATCGACATCAAGCAGAAGAGCAACAGAATTCCGATTTTCTGACCGATAATTTCGGTTTGTTCGGAGACCGGACTACCTTTGATCACTTCGACCAGGTAATACAGCAAATGTCCGCCGTCAAGCATGGGCACGGGGAGCAGGTTCAGCACGCCAAGGCTAATGCTGATGATAGCGAGAAATCCGAGAAAGGGTTCCAGTCCGATACGCGCGGAAATTCCGGCATAATGGGCAATCGTGATGGGGCCGCTCAGATTTCGCACACTCGCCTCGCCGATCACGAGCTTGCCCAGCACCCGCAATGTCAGCCAGGTCATGCGCCAGGTCTTGTCGAGCGATTCCAGCATACCCTCGACGGGTCCGTAGCGTTCCACCACCGTCATTTCGCGCCGAATCGATTCGGGGATATCGACGCGGTTTCTAACGCCAATATAGCCATAGGTTTCGCCGGCCTCGGTTCGGCTACGAGGCGTCAGCTGTAGCGCAAGCGCGTCGCCGTTTCGCAGCACCTCGAGTTTCATCGTATTCCCGGGATTTTCGCGAATCAGCCTGACCCACTGCCGCGCGTTTTCTACGGCAATACCATCGAGCGCCACTACCCTGTCCTCGGCCTGTAATCCGGCCTGCTCGGCAGCGCCATCCGGCAACACCTCGGCGATGACAGGCGGTATATCCGGCCTCCATGAGGACAATCCCAGATCGCGCATCAGGTCGATCTGCTCCTGCTGCAGTAAATCGAGGCCGCGTATATCGATAACCTTGTCGCGGATCTGCAAGTCCCGGCCCTGCACCTGCAGCACGATTCGATCTTTGCCTACCGCTTCTTCGAGCATGGTGAATCTGGCCTTTTCCCAGCTCCTGGTTTCGATGCCATTGACCGAGAGAATAAGATCCTGTTGCTGAACGCCGGCTGTATAAGCAGGGCTGGGCACGCTGACTTCGCCTACCAGCGGTTTGATCCCGCCCACCCCGACCAGGAATATCAGGTAGTATGCCAGTATCGCGAACAGGAAGTTGAAGGCCGGTCCCGCCGACACGATCGCGATGCGGCGCCACACCGATTTGCGGTTGAAGGAACGTTCCAGTTCGTGCGCAGCGACTTCACCCTCGCGCTCGTCGAGCATCTTGACGTAGCCGCCGAAAGGGATGCTCGCAATCACGTACTCGGTTTGATCCTCTCCCGAACGCCGAATCCATATCGGCTTGCCAAAGCCGACGGAAAAACGCAGGACTTTTACACCGAGTTTTCTTGCTACCCAGAAATGACCGAACTCGTGCACCGTGACCAAAATACCGATGGCCACGACGAAGGCCAGAATACTGTAAATAATTCCGAGAAAATCCATGTTCGTCAAACTCCGATCCTGACCAGCTGTTGCGCCAGCCGGCGCGCTTCTGCATCCGCCTGGAAAATGGTATCTAGGTCGTCAGCCGGCCCGGTTGATATCTGTTCCATTACCCTGTTTATTACCTTCGGAATTTCGATAAATCCGATGTTTCGGTTTAAAAAATGCTCTACCGCAATCTCGTTGGCGGCGTTTAGCACCGCCATGCAGGTTCCTCCCCGGCGCCAGGCCTCACGGGCCAGCGCCAGGCATGGATAGCGGGACTCGTCCGCAAGTGTGAAGTCTAATTGACCGACCTGCAACAAATTCAATGGTTCAACACCGCTATTTATGCGCTCGGGCCAGGCCAGCGCATTGGCGATTGGCGTGCGCATATCGGGATTTCCCATTTGCGCGATCACCGAACCATCCAGGTAAGAAACCATGGAGTGAACGATACTCTGTCGATGCAGCAGGATTTCGACAGCGGATTGATCCACCGCGAACAACCAGCAGGCTTCGATCATTTCCAGCCCCTTGTTCATCATGGTCGCCGAGTCGACAGATATCTTGGGCCCCATATCCCAGTTAGGATGCGCGCAGGCCTGCTCCGGAGTGACATCTCCCAATTCGGCCGGATCGATGTCCCGAAACGGACCACCGGAGCCAGTGAGAATGATCTTGAATACCCCCTGCTCGGTAACGTCCCTGCCGATGGCGCCGGGCGGCAAACACTGGAAGATAGCGTTATGCTCGCTGTCCACCGGTAACAGCTCGGCTTCGTGTTGCCTGACCTCGTCCATGAACAGGGCCCCGGCCATGACCAGCGATTCCTTGTTGGCGAGCAATATGCGCTTGCCCGCACGTATCGCTGCCAGTGTTGGCAGCAATCCAACCGCGCCGACGATGGCTGCCACCACGATGTCGACCTCGATCGCCGCCGCCACCTCGACCAAACCCGGTTCCCCGGCAAGTACTTCGGTCGCCAGGTCCGCAATCTGATCGCTCAGAAGGCGCGCGCTCTGCGCGTCACGCATTACCGCGTAGCGTGGTTCGAACTGACGGCAAAGCTCTATCATCCTGTCCAGGTTGTTGTTGGCGGTCAGCGCGTAAAGCGCATACCGGTCGCGGTGGCGCGCGACTATGTCGAGCGTCGATTGTCCGATCGAGCCGGTCGCACCCAGTATCGTTAGCAGCTTCATGGCGAGCCCGCCATCAGCAGACCGGAAACGAATACCGGCGCGGCCGCAATCACGCTATCGATGCGGTCCAGCACGCCTCCATGCCCAGGCAGCAGTTTGCCACTATCCTTGACGCCCGCCTCTCTTTTCAGGACGCTTTCGAACAAATCCCCGATAATCGAAAACAACACGGTCGAGATGCCGATCAGCATAAACTCGACAAGGCCGAACCCAGAGCCCTGCTGGAACCAGAACACCAGCGGTATCCAGACAAGGTTGGCACCAACGCCTCCGATTACGCCTTCCCAGGTTTTTCCGGGGCTAATCGCGGGCGCCAGTTTATGCCGGCCGAATCTGCGACCGCAGAAATAGGCACCGATATCGGCCACCCAGACCAGGGTAAACATGAACAGCAGCAATTCGCCACCATAAACGTAATGCAGGTAAACCAGGCTATGCACGCAAATCCACAGCAGATCCAGGCCAAGAGCCAGCATCAGCAAGCGTACAAATAACGACCAGTTACCGTGGTGGCGGTAAAAAAGGAGTCCCAGAGCGATCACCAACCACAGCACCAACCCGGCTAACGATTGCGCGAAGATCAGCAACGGGTTCACCAGCGACAGCGACCACCAGAACAACAGTGCAAAGCCTGCCGCCGTCGTGGCCGCAAAAATCGGCGAGGGTTTGATCGTCAACGCGAGCAGTTCCCGCGTCGCCACGAACAATACCACCGTGAACAGCGCGCCGACCCAACGGGTTTCCAGCAGTAACACGCTGCCGATAAAAACGATTCCGAGGATAACCCCGGTGATGATGCGCTGCCTCAGCATTATTCGGGCAGCTCGACCTGTTCGCCAGTTTTGCCGAAACGCCGCTGCCGGCGAGAATATTCTGTCAACGCCACACGCATGTCGCGCTCCGAAAAATCGGGCCACAATACATCACAAAAATAAAACTCGGTATAAGCCAGCTGCCATAATAGAAAATTGCTAATGCGCCGCTCGCCCCCGGTTCTGATGAAAAGATCCGGGTCCGGGCTGCCGGCGAGCGATAATTCACCGGCAAATGCCGCCTCATCGATCTCCTCGGGCCGTAAATCACCGACGCGGACGCGTCGCAGCAGCCCCCGCGCAGCGTTGACGATGTCCCATCGACCGCCATAGTTGACCGCGATATTCAACGTCATATAGGGATTGTCTCGGGTTACTTCCTCGGTAGCGGCAATGCGTCGTTGAAATTCTGCCGAGAACAGGCTTTTGTCGCCGAGGAAACGCACCCGAATCCTCTGCTCGTGGAGTTCCGCGGTGTAATCGCTCAGCGACTGCATGAATAAATCCATCAGGCTGTTCACCTCTTCGACGGGGCGATTCCAGTTTTCGCTGCTAAAGGCAAACAGGGTGAGATGCCGAACACCGGCGCGGGCAAAAAAATCGACCGCCAGGCGGGTGGTTTCGACGCCCTTGCGATGTCCGTAGCTGCGCGGCATCAGCCGTTTTTTCGCCCAGCGCCCGTTGCCATCCATGATGATGCAAACATGTCCTGGGACCGAGCCCTGAGTCTGTAAAGTCATGATCCCGCAACTTGGCCGTGATCAGATTTCCATTAATTCTTTTTCTTTGGTTTGCAATAGCGACTCGATTTCGTCGGTGGACTGGTTGGTAACCTGCTGAACCAGCTCCTGGCCACGATGTTCCTCGTCTTCGGAAATATCCTTGTCCTTCGCCAGCGACTTGAGGTCGCTGTTCGCATCGCGACGGATATTGCGCACGGCAACGCGTGCGTTCTCCGCCAGTTCCCGTACTACCTTGACCAGCTCCTTGCGTCGCTCTTCGGTCAACGGCGGCATCGGCACCCGGATTACGGTACCCGCGGTCGATGGATTCAGGCCGAGGTCGGATGTCAGGATCGCTTTTTCGATAACCGATACCATGCTCTTATCCCAGGGGGTGACCGCCAGCGTGCGCGCATCTTCCACGGTGATATTTGCGGCCTGCCCTACCGGCACCTCGCTGCCATAGAAATCTACCATGATGTGATTTAGCAAGCTGGGATGCGCCCTGCCGGTTCTGATTTTGCTGAGCTCGGCCTTGAAGGATTCGATACTCTTGTTCATGCGGTTAAGCGCATCTTTCTGGATATCTTTTATCATTGCTGTGCCTCGTTTCTGGTTACCCTTGTACCAACCGTTTCACCCCTTGCCAGGTCGAGTAATGCCCCGGGTTGATTAATATCGCAAACCACCAGATCAAGCCCGTTATCATTACATAAAATCATAGCCGCCACATCCATCACCGCGAGCCGTTGCTCGATTGCCTGCTCGTAGCCCAGGCTGGTAAAACGCACTGCATCCGCGTGTTTGAGCGGATCCTTGTCATAGATGCCATCCACCTTGGTGGCCTTGATCAACAAATCGGCTCGAATCTCGACCGCGCGCAGGCTCGCGCCCGTATCGGTGGTGAAATATGGACTGCCGGTGCCGGCCGCAAAAATAATGATTTCTCCTGCCGAGAGGCGCTGTCTTGCGGCGCGCTGGGTATAGGATTCACAGACTTGCGGAATATCCAGGCCGGACATGACCACCGTATTCGCACCGTGACGCAGCAGGCTGTCCTGCAGCGCCAGCGCATTCATCACCGTGGCGAGCATGCCCATATGGTCACCAACCACCCGGTCGAGTCCAACCGTCGCGAGATCGGCCCCCCTGAACAGATTACCCCCGCCGACGACAATACCGATTTCGACACCCGAGTCGCGCAACTCTATCAGTTCGACGGCAAGCTTATCGATCATGGCCGGGTCTATACCCGAATTCTGTCGACCCATCAGCGCCTCGCCGCTGAGTTTTACCAGGATTCGTTTGTATTTGATCTGCGCCATGGTTTCAGGTTAATCCATTCAGGAATAAGCGGCGTCGACAACGATGCATTCGATACCAACCGACCACCGCAGTCTATCGATATTGAAGGTGCATTTTAAGATCATAATTTCATCCAATTCCGGTAAATCCGGCCCGGCGCAAAAAAAAGGCCGCGAAGGTCGCGGCCTCTCGAGGTTCAGGAATTAAGTTGAGAAGCGACCTCGGCGGCAAAGTCCTCGACTTTCTTTTCTATGCCTTCACCGACCTCGTAACGGGTAAACGCGTTGACCTTTGCGCCGGCGTCGGCAAGCAGCTTGCCGACCGTCCGCTCTGGATCCTTGACGAAGGGCTGTCCCGTCAGGGTGATTTCAGCGAGAAACTTGTCGAGCCTTCCCTGGATCATCTTTTCGATGATCGCGGCGGGTTTACCACTGGATTCGGCCTGGGCAACGAGGATTCCCTTTTCCTTTTCGATGAACTCCGCCGGAACCGACTGCTGGTCGACGAATTGCGGATTGGCCGCCGCAATATGCATTGCGATATCACGCGCCAATTCGGCGTCGGCAGTGGAATCGACCACGACGCCGATACGGGCGCCATGCAGGTAGGATGCAAGCGAATCCTGCGTTTCCGCGATCTCGAAACGGCGCACCTGGATATTTTCTCCCACCTTCGCAATCAGGGCCTGACGAGCCTCCTCGACCGTTTGCCCATCAGCCATTGTCATCGATGCGAGCTGCTCGGCCGAGGCAGGCCTGTGTTGGGCCACCGTGGCCAGAACGGCATCGGCAAAAGCCTGGAAGTTATCGTCCTTGGCGACGAAGTCTGTTTCGGAATTAATCTCCAGAATTACCGCGGACTTGCCATCGTCGCCAATAGCCACCTTGATAGCACCATCGGCGGCAACGCGGCCGGCTTTCTTATCCGCCTTGGCTGCGCCCGATTTGCGCATCAGCTCGGCCGCGGCCTCGATATCCCCGTCGGCCTCGACCAGAGCTTTCTTGCATTCCATCATGCCCGCACCGGTGCGTTCGCGCAGTTCTTTCACTAAAGATGCTGTAATAGCCACTTGGTATCCTCGTAGTTGTCATGCTGCCGTCAACGCGGCAGGGCCTGGTTTAGTCCTTACTGGCAGCCTTTTTGGTTGCCGCTTTCTTGGGCGCTGCCTTTTTGCTGGCGGCTTTCTTGGTCGCAGCTTTCTTAGTGGCGGCCTTCTTGGTGGCGGCCTTCTTGGTGGCGGCCTTCTTGGTGGCGGCCTTCTTGCTCACCGCTTTTTTCTCGGGAGCCGTTTCCGGAGCGCTCTCCTCGTCTTGCTCTGCCACAGCCGGGGCCATAGCCTCT
>JAOTTY010000184.1 GCA_029864185.1 Gammaproteobacteria bacterium | reverse complement strand
TACCATCAGCGTTTCCTGCAACCAGTCGACGCACGTCGAGGGCGCGACGTCGATCACGGCCTACCAGTTGACCGCGATCGCGCGCAGCGGCAGCTTCGGATCGCTGGATTACGTGCAGCGCAGAATTCAGGCGACGGTGTCGATCGATCCGCCATAGACACGGTGCCGCAAGCCGAAATTCGGAGTCCAGTGATCCCGCCGAAATCGCGATATTTACGAAAAACCTTGAAGCGTTTAACAGAGATCGGTTTGCGATATCGGTAAACTCGTCAGGTCGGGATACATGGATTCCATTTCTCCTTACATATCAAATACTTTCAAATCAACATTAAAGTATTATTTGAGTTGTTGAAATTTAGACACTATACTGAATTCACTAGATGCTGGGTTATCCGGGATGTCACTGAACAGTGAGAAAAAACCGACACTGTTGCTGGTCGACGATGATGCAATCATCGCCGATAGCCTCGAGTATGTTCTCAGCGATGAATACCAGGTCGAACGCGCCACGGATCGAAGCTCGAGTTTCGCGCTAATCGACAGCATGGAGGTGTCGCCAACGCTCGCCCTGATCGACCTCGGGTTGCCGCCGAATACGCATCGGCCCGACGAGGGGCTCGCGGTAATCCGCAAGATAGCTCAGATGCATCCATCGACCCGCGTGCTCGTGCTGTCGGGCCAGGACAACAAGAAGCACGTATTTCAGGCCAGGGAAGACGGCGCGGTCGATTTCATTTCCAAGCCCTGCGATATCGCCGAGATCAAGGTGCGGCTGAAAAAACAGATCATTGCCGGGGGTGGCAGCGACACCGGCCACGGCGACGTCGAAGGTATCGTCGGTTCGAGCGAGGAAATCGAGTTGTTACGGATGCAGATCAGGCAAATTGCCGACTCGCCTTATCCCGTATTGATCGAGGGCGAGTCGGGCAGCGGCAAGGAAGTCACCGCGCGCAACCTGCATAGGTGCAGTTCGCGCAAGCTAGAACCCTTCCTGACGCTTAACTGCGCGGCTTTCAACGGCGAACTGCTGGAGTCGCAATTATTCGGACACGTCAAGGGTGCGTTCACCGGCGCCACCGACACCAAGAAAGGTTTTTTCGAGGAGGCCTCGGCGGGAACCCTGCTGCTGGACGAGGTAGCCGACCTGCCGCTGGATTTGCAGGCCAAGCTGCTGCGCGTGCTCGAAGACGGCGAGTTCTACCGGCTCGGCGAAACCCAGCCGCGACACTCGTCGGCGCGCGTCCTGGCGGCGACCAACAAGGATATTTTTGCCGCGATTAAATCCGGCCAGTTCCGCGAGGACCTGTACCACCGATTAAGCGTGTTGACCGTGCGCGTGCCGTCGCTGAAGGAGCGCAACGGCGACAAGCAGGAGCTGTTGCTCTATTTCATGCAGCAGGTGGCCGAAGAGGTTGCCGCTTTCCAGTTCGATGAAAATGCGCTAAAGCTCTGGAACGATTACACTTTTCCCGGAAATGTGCGAGAATTGCGCAACATAATAATCAGACTTTCGGCGAAGTACCCGGGGCAGACGATAAAAGCCGAGGTGCTGCAGAGAGAAATGTCAGGATTGCAACGACACAACGACACGGCGGCGAGCGACAGCTGGCTGACCGAGGCATTGCAGGATTCCGGTTTCCGGCTCGATCGGTTGCTCAAAACGGTCGAGAAGGAAGCCATCGAGCATGCGCTGCGCAAGCATGACGGTAATGTCAGCAAGGCGGCCGAAATGCTAGGCATCAACCGCACCACGCTGTACGGCCGCATGGATCGGCTCGAGGGCAAGGAGTAGCCCATGTACGAAGATTATTTCGGCCTCGATCGCCCGCCCTTCAAGATAACCCCCGATACCAGCCTGTTTTACGAGGGCGGCAAGCGTGGCGATATTCTCGCCGCGCTGGTGTATGCGATCCACCGCGGCGAGGGCATCATCAAGGTGGTCGGCGAGGTCGGCAGCGGCAAAACCATGCTGTGCCGAATGCTGCAGCTCAAGTTGCCGGATACGGTCGAAATCGTCTACATCGCGAATCCGAGCGTGTCCCCGGAGGATATACTGTTCGTCATCGCGCACGAGTTATCGCTATCGGTAACCAAGGAGGACTCCAAGCATCGGGTCATGCACCTGCTGCAGGATTACCTGCTGCAGCGGCACATGGAAAACAAGCAGGTGGTGCTTTTTATCGAGGAAGCCCAGGGTATGCCGATCGAAACCCTCGAGGAAATCCGCCTGCTGTCGAATCTCGAAACCGACCAGAACAAGCTGCTGCAGATCGTCCTGTTCGGCCAGCCCGAGCTCGACGAAAACCTGGCGCAACAGTCCATCAGGCAGCTGCGCGAGCGAATCACCCATAATTTCATCCTCGATCCGTTGACCAGGGACGAGATCCACAATTATCTCAATTTTCGCATGCGCGAGGTTGGCTACACCGGACCCGAACTGATCAATCCGAGGGTTGCCAGAAAAGTCGAGCAGTATTCCGAAGGCCTGCTGCGTCGCATCAACATCATCGCCGATAAGATATTGCTGTCCGCTTTTGCAGAGGGCACCCATAACCTCAGCGTCAAGCACGTCAGCGCTGCGGTTAATGACAGCGCCTTTCACCAGGAAAAATCGCAGAAATCGAAAGCATTCTGGTGGCTCGGTCTGCTGCTCGCTGCGGCACTCGCGGTCGTGCTGTTCCAGACGCGTGCGCAATGGCTTTCGCTTCGGGCTGGTGCCGACGACGCGGCGCGGGAGATCGTTGTCATAAATGACAAGCCGGTTACGGATATCGCGCCGCAGGTGATCGAAACCGAAATCCCGCAGGAGACGCCGGAGGAGGAAGTTCGGGTAGAACCGGTTGCGGTTGCCGATGCCTCCGCCGAGCAGCAGCCGGAACCGCAGGCCGGGGTAAGCACGGATGCGGAAACTCGGGTCGTGCAAGAAATCGGGCAACAGACCGAGATGCTGACGCAGCAGGTCGCAGCGGTGGTGCAACGAGTCGATGCCGCGGTAAAGCAGGCCACCGATCTGGCGGACGCCGAACAGGCGAGAACGGACGAGGACCAGGTGCTGCAACGGGCGCTTGATCAGGCCGCCGCCAGTGACGCGCTCGCGCCGACAAAAAGCACCGATCTTAGCTTGACCGCGGATTACAATGAATGGCTAAATGCGAAGCTGGAGGAAAGTCGGGACTGGCTTAGCAAGGCGGATCGCGACAAGGTATCGATACAGGTATTGATGCGCAGCAAATCCGCCGCCCGTGAATTGGTCTATTATTTACGTAACGAGTGGCCGCTGGATTTATCGAAAACATATTTATACGAAGTAAGCACCGAGAATCGTAGTATTTACCGGGTTTTCTACAGCGAATTCGACTCATTGTCTCTGGGCAGGGATCAGCTCGAGAAACTGCCCGAATCGGTAAAGATCAATTCGCCCTATCTGCATTCGGTATACCGCATGCAGAAAGCGTTGCTTTAACAGTCTTGTCCTAGAACTGGAACGACAATATGAAAAATATTTTACTGTTACTCGCTCTACTTAGCCTGACGGCCTGTCAGGGCCTGATGGGGAAAGATGAACGGATGGCTGTTTCGGATGCGCACGTCGGTACGCCTCCGCCCGTGGCCGAGCAGGCAGAACTGGGCATACCGCCAGTGGTCGAGCAGGTGCCCATTATTGCCGCGCCGGAGCCGGAAGAGCCGATGCAGACCTTCACCGTGGTGGCTACCGACCTGCCCGCCAGCGAGTTACTATTCGCGCTGGCGCGCGATGCGCGCCTGAACCTCGATATCGATCCGTCGATTGACGGCCGGGTCAGCATCAATGCAATCGACCAGACGCTGCCGCAAATACTGAAGCGCATCGCGCGCCAGGTGGCGTTGCGGTATTACCTCGACGGTCCCAACCTTGTGGTCGAGCGGGATCGGCCCTTTGTTCGCATGTACCGCATCGATTACCTGAACATGTCAAGGAAAACCAGCTCCTCGATTGGCATAGAGACGGCGCTTGGCTCTGGCGGGGGTGAGGGCGGCAGCACGGGTGATTCATCCGCATCGGTGGAAAACGAATCAAACAACGAATTCTGGAAAACCCTGGAAGATAACATCCAGTTGCTGGCAAATGTCAATGGAGTCGACGGTGTCGTAATCTCCAATCGCGAATCAGGCACCATTTCGGTGCGCACCAGTTCCGCGGCGCACGAACAAATTCAGAGATTTATCGATGCCGTGGTCGGCAGCGCGAGGCGCCAGGTGCTGATCGAGGCCACGGTGGTCGAAGTGACGCTGAACGACGATTTCCAGGCGGGGGTCGACTGGTCGCGAATCGCCAGGGGTGATGGCTGGAGCCTGGGGCAGAACCTGCTCGGTGCGACTACGACCTTGCCGGCGCTAGACTCCGGAGGCCCGGTGCTCGCGGCGACGTATTTCAACGACAACTCGGAGCGGACGATAAGCGGCGCAATCAGGGCGCTCGATGCCTTTGGTGACGTCTCCGTCATGTCGAGCCCGAAAATCATGGCGCTTAACAATCAGACCTCGGTGCTGAAGGTTGCGGACAATACGGTTTATTTCGAGATAGAAGCAACCAGTAATGTCAGCGGCACCACGGCCGTGGTCACCAATACCTTCAATACCACGGTGAAAACGGTGCCGGTCGGATTCGTCATGAACGTGACTCCCTTCATAACGGCAGATGATGAAGTGATTCTCAATATTCGTCCCACCATAACCCGCATACTGAAGTTCGTGAACGACCCCAACCCGGCGCTTCAAGCCGCGGGGGTGACTTCCCAGGTGCCCGAAATCCAGGTGCGGGAAATGGAATCGGTGCTTCGGGTGGCGAGCGGCAGTACCGCGGTTCTGGGTGGATTGATGCAGGATACCGCGGCCAAGGCCGATTCGGGATTACCCGGATTACACGACGCCAAGGGAATAGGCCTGTTATTCGGTACCAAGACGCGCGAACTCGACAAGACCGAACTGGTTATATTCCTGCGCCCGAGGGTCATCGATAACGCCAGTCTCGATACCAACCTGCAGGATTTCAAGAAGTTCCTGAAACCCGAGATATTCTCGGAGCAATAGGATTCCGGCATGAGTTTATTGCTAGACGCGTTAAAGAAAGCTGCTCAGCAAAAGGCGGAAAAGAGCAAGCAGGAGGCTGCCCGGACCGCTACTTCCGACGACACGGATATTGATACCGAAGCCAGGGATATTTCGGCGCTTGAGAAAGACGCTAATGTTGGCCGTCAGCAGGCACAAATCGAATCGCCCGACGAAACCGAGATCGATTTATCCGAACTCGAAGCACGAATCGAAAAAACCCATAGCGCGCGTGCAGCCGACGAAGACACGAGACTCGATTCTTCCGACTCGACTCAAACCGAAGTGCCGCAGCTAAGCGAGCAAATGCAGACGGGCGAAGACGAAACCATCATCTTCTCCGATGACGACGTTTCCGATTTAACGGACCAATCCCGGCCACGCGGCGGCACGCAGCGCGCCGCGGAAGACGAGACCGACTTGAGCCAGCTCGCTAAAGGCGAACTTCGAACCGGCATTGGCGATGAGGCGCAGTCATCGGTGGCCATGCGCGCAACCGAAGAGGCGGCGCGTGAAGATGAAACCGATATCAACCTGCCTTTCGAGTCGGACGAAAAAACCGATTCCAGGAATCAGGTCAGCACCGGCGAGGACACGAACCTGAGCCAGCTTGCGCCGGCAGACGAAACCGAAATTATGGATCGGACCGCCGGTCGCGATGACACCGGACTCGAGGCCCAAACCGAGGACGAGACCGATATCAGCATTCCGCCGCCGAGCGTGGCGGATCTCGAGCGCGCCGCAGCACAGAGAGCAGCGGCGGAGCAAGAGGACGATGGCGATGAAGACCTGTCGCTGCTGCTGGTCGATCGCGATCAGACGAATCTGACCAGTCCGACCTCGATAACGGATCCGCGCCGGCCTGACCAGATCAATCCGTTGCAGGCGGAAAATCCCGCTGACGACGAATTGGCGCTGGTAGACACGACACGTCACCAGATGCCGCGCGATGATATCTCTCGTACCGATATTACCGAAAGCAGCGCAACCGCTACCACCGGCATCGCGCAGGATACGCAGACCACCTCGGCGACCATGACGGCTACCGAAACCTCGACCCGTACCTATGCCCCCGACAATTACGATCGTACCCTGATGCGCTTGCCGAGCGACGATGCGTCGAGGCTTTTTGCCGGCATGAAATCGGACTCGGACGTGGTCATGACGCCGGAATATGCGAAGAAAGTTTTTCGCAGCAAGTCGTCGGCGCAGCGCATGCAGCATTACAAGGTTTACAGCGGAATCGCGATCGCGATACTGCTGGCGATCGGCATCTACGGTGCCTTCCAGTACCAGGAGGAATCGAACAATATCGATACCAGCCTGCGACCGCTCAAGCGCGACCCGATGCCAGGCCTCATCAAGCAAGCGGGCGGAGAAAAGGGCCCCGATTTATTCGCCGATACGAAGGCTCAGGGTGAGCCCGTACGCACCATCGAATTGGTAAAAAACGCCGGCGATATCGGCGAAGATGTTGTCGTCGAAGAAGATGTAGTCACTGAATCCACCGCACCGGTAGCGACAACGACCGAGAGTGTCGTGGTCGCCCAGCAGGCGGACGCCTCGCCGGCGAGCAGCGCCGAGACTCTGGATCAGCAGGCCCAGGGCACGAACACCGGGATTGGGAGTCTGGCCTCGTCCGCGTCTTCCGGGACCGTCGCAAGGGCCAGCTCGTCGACGCTGCAAATTTCGTCCAGTAGCCGGGTCGATGAAAAAGGCCGTTGGCTGCGTGAAGCCTATACCGCCTACCAGGCGGGTAATAACGACCTCGCGATGAGCCTGTACAACAAGGTGCTCGAGGTAGATCCCAACAATCGTAACGCATTGCTGGCGCGTGCCGCGATCAACGTGCATAACAATAACAGTCGTGCCGCCATCAGGGATTACCAGACTATCCTGCTGGCCAATCCTATGGATTCGCTGGCAATGGCTTCGTTGATTTCCGTGGCCAACTATGCTCCAGCGGAAACCGAATCACAGCTCAAGCTGATGATTCGCAACGAGCCCGACTCCCCGTATCTCAACTTTGCCCTGGCCAATATTTACGGTGCGCAGAACCGTTGGCAGGAAGCGCAGGGTCTTTATTTCAGGGCGTTGCAGAACAACCCGGACGATCCGAATTATGCGTACAACCTGGCCGTCAGCCTGGAGCATATAGCGCAGCCCGGCGCGGCTATTTCCTACTATCGACGCGCACTGGAAAATTTCGACAATGGCCTCGCCAAGTTCAGCAGGGAAGTAGTAGATCAGCGACTGGAGATTCTGGCAAGGTTATGAACGTGGAAAAAAAACCCAAGCGGCTGGGCGAAATCCTGATCGATGAAGGTGTCATCACCCCGGATCAGCTGGAAATCGCGCTAACCGAACAGAAAAAGATACACGAACCGCTGGGTAAGCTGCTGGTCAACCTCGGGTTTGCCACGGAGGCGATCATGCGCTCGGCGCTCGGCGAAGCGCTGGAGCAGGAGAGCGTCGACCTGTCGCGCGTGGTTCCAGACCCGGATGCGATCAAGATGATCAACTCCGATACCGCGCGCAAGCACAAGATCATCCCACTGAACTACGATCCGATTCGCAGCACGCTGACGATAGCGATGTCGGACACCTTCAACCTGTTTACGCTCGACCGGATCCGGATTCAGATCGGACAGCACATCGAGCTGATCCCGGTGCTGGCCGGCGAGGCCGAAATATCCAACGCGATCGACCAGTTCTACGGCTACGAGTTGTCCATCGACGGCATCCTGCGTGAAATCGAAACCGGTGAAGCCGACTTCACCAATTACCAGGGCGATATCGAGGAATACAGCCAGCCGCTGGTGCGCCTGGTCGACGTCATGCTTTCCGATGCGGTAAAGCGCGGCGCCTCGGACCTGCACTTCGAGCCGGAAGAGAGTTTCCTGCGCATCCGCTACCGCATCGACGGTGTGTTGCGCCAGATTCGCAGCCTGCACAAGACTTACTGGTCGGCGATCGCGGTGCGCCTCAAGGTTATGGCGGATATGAATATTGCCGAAACCCGTGCGCCCCAGGACGGGCGAATTTCGCGTACCATCGTCGGACGCCAGATCGACTTCCGGGTAGCGTCCCAGCCCACCATTCACGGCGAGAATATCGTCCTGCGCGTGCTCGATCGCGAGAAGGGCGTCATTCCGCTGGAAAAACTGGAATTACCGGCCGAATCGCTGCATACGCTGAAGATCATGATGTCGCGCCCCGAGGGCATTATCCTCGTTACCGGCCCGACCGGCAGTGGCAAGACCACGACCCTGTACTCGCTGCTGAATTACCTCAGCAGCGAGCAGATCAACGTCATGACGCTGGAAGACCCGGTCGAGTACCCGTTTCCACTGATTCGCCAGACCTCGGTCAACGAGGCTGCCGGGATGGATTTCGCGAGCGGCATCAAGTCGCTGATGCGCCAGGACCCCGACGTGATCCTGGTCGGCGAGGTGCGCGACGAGGAAACCGCGGAAATGGCCTTTCGCGCGGCGATGACCGGGCACCAGGTTTACTCGACGCTGCACACCAACTCGGCGATCGGGGCGCTGCCACGCCTGCGCGATATCGGCATCATTCCGGAAATCATGGCCGGCAACATTATCGGCGTCGTCGCCCAGCGTCTGATCCGCAAGCTCTGCAAGTACTGCAAGGTCGCCTATGTCCCGGACGAGGAGGAACTGCGCATGCTCACGAACGACCTCGGACTGGTACCGGAAAAAATTTACCGGGCCAAGGGCTGCACCAGCTGTGACAATACCGGTTACAAGGGCCGTATGGCGCTGCTCGAAATCCTCAAAATGAACTCGGACCTGGACGATTTGCTCGCGCATGGCGCGACTACCAAGGAAATCAAGGAGGCCGCCCACAAGCAGGGATTCTTCACCCTCGCGGATGACGGCGTGCGCCATATCATCGAAGGCGTGACCTCGATCAAAGAGGTCGCTCGCGTTGCCGACCTGACCGAACGGATGAGCTAGCCATGCCGCTTTTCCAGTACAAGGCCATCGATGCCAGCGGCAAGTTCATTTCGGGGAGCCTGGACGCGGGCAACATCAACGATCTCGAGCTGCGTCTCGAGAAAATGGACATGGACCTGGTTACCTGTAAGCAGAAGGAACCGGGCAACGACCTGTTTGGCCGCAACAAGATCGGGCGCC
>JAOTTY010000183.1 GCA_029864185.1 Gammaproteobacteria bacterium | reverse complement strand
AGCTGGGCACGATCCAAAGGCCCGGGGCGCACCGTAAGGGCTTGAAATGCCGTTGGTAGGACTGTTCCCAGTCCTCGTCTTCGAGCCGGTGACGGCGGATGCTGGCGGCAATACGATCGGGCAACGCCGCGCTAATCCGCCGCTGCAGGATTTCGGGATCCGATGCGGCGTCGAAGGTCGCCGTCAAGATCGACCGTTCCCAGACCGGGGCAGTGCCCGGCAGCGGTTCGTAAATCGGCTCGTCCGCGGCGTCGGCGAGCGAAATGCTCGATGCGCCCAGCTCCTGCATCAGGTCTTCGACCTGTTCCAGCTCGCAGGCCCGGCAATCGAGGCTGAACTGCCACCATGCCATAACCGCTAGTCGATCCCGAGCTTTTTCTCGAGGTAGTGAATGTCCGTACCGCCGGCGGCGAAATTGCCGTCGCTGATAATTTCTTTCTGTAGATCGATGTTGGTCTTGATGCCTTCGATGACGATCTCGGAAAGCGCAACCTTCATGCGCGCGATGGCGGACTGGCGTGAATTGCCGTAGGTAATCAGTTTGCCGATCATCGAATCGTAATAGGGGGGTACCGTGTAGCCGTTATAGATATGCGAGTCAACGCGAACGCCAGGACCTCCGGGTGCATGGTAAAGCGTGATCTTGCCGGGCGAGGGCAGGAAATTTTTCGGGTCCTCGGCGTTGATTCGGCACTCGATCGCGTGACCATGAACGTGGATATCTTCCTGTTTGTATTTCAGCGGATTTCCTGACGCGATCGAGATTTGTTCCTTGATGATATCGACCCAGGTGATCATCTCGGTCACAGGATGCTCGACCTGGACGCGGGTGTTCATTTCGATAAAGTAAAATTCGCCATTTTCGTAAAGGAATTCGAAGGTGCCCGCACCCTCGTAGCCCATCCGGATACAGGCTTCGGCGCAGCGTTTGCCGATCGCATTGCGCTGCTCCTCGGTAATGCCCGGGGCCGGCGCTTCCTCGACGACCTTCTGGTGACGTCGCTGCATCGAACAGTCGCGCTCGCCCAGGTGGATGGCATTGCCATGGGCGTCGGCCAGTACCTGGATTTCGATGTGCCGAGGCGCGCCCAGGTATTTTTCCATGTAAACGGTGTCGTTGTTGAACGCCGCGGCTGCCTCGGAACGTGTCAACTGGATCGAGTTCAGCAGGCTGCCCTCGGCATGCACCACGCGCATGCCGCGACCGCCGCCGCCGCCGGCTGCCTTGATGATCACCGGGTAGCCTATCTTGCGCCCCATCGCGAGGTTCCTGTCGTTGTCGTCTTCGAGAGGTCCGTCCGAGCCCGGCACCGTCGGTACCCCGGCGGCTTTCATCGCCTTGATTGCGGCCACCTTGTCACCCATGGTGCGGATCGCCTCGGCGCTCGGACCGATGAACTTGAAACCGCTCGAGTTTACCTGTTCGGCAAACTCGGCATTTTCCGACAGGAAGCCGTAGCCTGGATGGATGCCGTCGGCATTGGTAAGCTCGGCCGCGCAGATGATGGCCGGTACGTTAAGGTAGCTTTCCAGCGACGAGGCCGGTCCGACACAAACCGATTCATCGGCCAGCCTGACGTGTTTCAGATCGCGGTCGGCGGTAGAGTGAACCGCGACGGTCTTGATGCCCATTTCGCGGCAGGCGCGCAGAATGCGCAATGCGATCTCGCCCCGGTTGGCGATCAGGATTTTCTCGAGCACTATCGAACTCCCGGGCTTTTATTATCGGGATTAAGGCGCCACCCGGCGCAAGGCCGCGCGCTGCGATCCGCGGTTATCGACCCGCCGCCGCCAGGTCCCGCAGCTGCGGGCCGCACCTGGTTCAGGGGCGGCAGGGGCACGCTGACTGCACTATTTCCGGAGAAGTTAAACACGCTTTGTTATTCAATAATGAACAGCACCTGGTCGAATTCGACCGGGCTGCCATTTTCGACCAGGATCGAACGCACCACGCCGGCTTTGTCGGCTTCGATCTGGTTCATCATCTTCATCGCCTCGATGATGCAAAGCGTGTCACCTACGCTAACCTGCTGACCCTGGGTTACGAATGGCCCCGAGGTCGGCGACGCGGCGGCGTAAAATGTCCCGACCATCGGAGACTTGACCTGGTGTCCGGTTTCCGCCTCCGGCGGGCTCGCCGCGACAGCCCGTGCCGGCTGCGTCTCCGCAGTCGGCGCTGCGCCGGCGATGCCTGGTGCGGCAACGGTTTGCATTATGGCCGCGCCTTGCCGGCTGATTCTTACCGATTCCTCGCCTTCCTTTATTTCTATCTCGGCGATTCCGGATTCTTCGAGCAGTTCGATCAGTTTTTTAATCTTGCGGATATCCATTTATTCGGCTCTCTTCTTTACGGATTGCTTGCAATGAATGATGGCGGCTTCGAAGGCCAACAGATAACTGTTTTTACCAAACCCGCCGATAACACCGATCGCGAGGTCGGAAAGGTAGGAATTCATCCTGAATTCTTCGCGTGCGTAGACGTTGGACAAGTGGGTTTCGATAAACGGAATCCGCGTTGCCAGAAACGCGTCTCTGATTGCAACGCTGGTGTGCGTATAGGCCGCAGGATTGATGATAATAAAGTCGACCTGCTCTGCGCCGGCCTGCTGGATACGGCTGACGATTTCGCCCTCGCTGTTCGACTGAAAGGTCTGCAACTGCACGCCGTTCTGCTCCGCCATCTGGCCCAGGCGTTGATTGATAGAGGCAAGCGTGTCGGATCCATAGACCTCGGGTTCGCGCGTACCCAGCAGGTTGAGATTGGGGCCATGTAGGACCAGAATGGTAGTCATTTGAATGAGTGACGGGCCTGGCAGTGAATATCGTCGGATTTTCACATAACGACCAGATAGTGTCCAGTTTTAGTAAGATCTGCGCTAGATTGCCGACGTTATCGACTTTTTTATTAAACAGGTTCAGCCCGCGAACTGCAGTGCTTTTTCCAGCTGCTCGCGCAGTTGCGCGGGCGTAATTTCGCCGTTATGCCGGAAAATAATGCGCAAATTCTGATCCAGCAAAGCGGTGAAAGGCAGGCTGCCGCTCGGGTTGTTGAAAGCGGCGTTGTACATCGCGCTGCGGTTTCCGGCCAGGAACAACGGGTAATCGATCCCGAATTCGGTGGCGAATCGAATTACCTGGGTCGCGTTATCGAAAGCGATGCCGAGCACGCGCACGCCCCTGTCTGCATATGTCCGGTGGACCTCGATCAACGCCGGGATTTCGCGCCGGCAGGGTGCGCACCAGGGCGCCCAGAAATTAACGACGAGCAGGTCAGCTTGCCAGTCTCCGACCACCGACTGCCGCTCCTCGAGATCGACCAGTGGTATCGCCCGCAGTTCGATGGCCTGTGCGGCGTCTACTGCTCGGTCCGTGTTCGTTCCGGGCTGCAGAAAATGGTAGAGCAGGGCGCCGGCAAGCAGCGACAGCAGCGCGAGCGCCGGCATTATCAGGAAATTGCGATTCACTGAAAGGTGGCGTTTACGTGGGCCGCAAACCGCTCGCCCGACATTTCGCCGACCACGCGGCGATTTCGAATCTCGCGGCCGTTACTGTCGAAGAACAGAATCGCGGGCGGGCCGTAGATGCCCAGCGAACTCATCAGAGCGCTGTCGACGCTGTCGTTGTCGGTAACGTCGGCCTGCAGGGTTGTGACGTCGGCAAGCGCCGCCAGGACGTCGGGATGGGTAAAGGCGTATTTTTCCATCTCCTTGCAGGAAATGCACCAGTCCGCGTAAAAATCGAGCATGGTTTTACGCCCCTGCTGAACCGAATCGTTCAGCGCCAGCTGCAATCCATCGCTGCCCTTGATGGGGCGAAAACTGAGATGCTGACCGGACTGCGCCGAGCTGGCGGCGGTAACGCCGCGTAGCGGCTGGATCAGGTCGTTGCTACCGGCGGCGGCGCCGATCAGGTAGGTGATCCCGTAGACCAGGATCAGCAGGCCCAGGGATTTCGACAACCGCCTCCATCCGGATGCGGCCTCGCCCAGCGAATCCAGCGCGCCCATGTATATTGCCGATGCGATTAGCAACGCGGCGATCAGCGCCATCGTGATTCCGACCGGCAGGATGCGCTCGAGCAGCCAGATCGCAACTCCGAGCAGCACCACGCCGAAAATGGCCTTGACGGTATCCATCCAGCCGCCGGCGCGCGGCAGCAGCTTGCCTGCCGAGGTCCCGATCAGCAGCAATGGCACGCCCATGCCGAGCCCTAGGGCAAACAGCGCCAGACCGCCGAGCAGCCAGTCCTGCGTCTGCGAGATGAATAACAGCGCGCCGACCAGCGGTGCGGTGATGCAGGGGCCGACGATTATCGCGGAGAAAAATCCCATCAGGCCGACGCCGATGAGGGTACCGCCCTGCTGGCTATTGCTGATGGCGGTCAGCCGCGACTGGATCGCGCTGGGCATCTGCAGCTCGTAAAAACCGAACATCGACAGTGCCAGCAGTACGAATATCGTCGCGAATACGCTCAGGATAATCGGATCCTGGAACCAGATCTGGATATTGAACTCGGCGCCATAATAACCGACGATTGCACCCGCAGTGGCGTAGGTAACCGCCATCGCCAGCACGTAAATCAGCGACAGGGAAAAGGCCTTGCGGGTCGTTATCGTCGCACCCTGTCCGGCGATGATACTGGAGAGTATCGGGATCATCGGGAACACGCAGGGCGTAAAGGTGAGCCCGATGCCGGCCAGGAAAAACAGGCCGATAACGATCAGCAGGCTTTCGTCCGCCAGCAGCTGAGTAAACTGTTGCTGTTCCGAAACCGGCGGCGCAGCCTGTTGCTCGTTCGAAGCGGCGGCGGTCGACAGGTTGCCGGCGTTGTTAAGGTCATCGACCACCTGTACCAGTCCGTCGGTGGCGTTTACCACCAGGTACTTGGTGATCGGTGGATAGCAGATTCGATCCTCGACGCAGCCCTGGTACTGGTACGAAAGCGCGAACTGGCCGCTAGCGTCGGCTGCGGAAATGATCGGAATCGACACGTTGACCTGGTCGTAAATGACTTCGGTGGGGCCGAGGAATTCATCGACTTTTTTCTTGCCCCTCGGTACCGAGATTGCCCCGAGCTCGTGCCCGGTACCCTGCGCCATCGCGATCTTGATTTTTTCGCGGTACAGGTAAATGTTCCTGGCCATCAGGATGTTGGTCTGGATGATATTGTTGGCATCCAGCCTCGCGGACAGGATAAACGCCTCGTCGGGATGCAGAATTTCGTCGTCGGCATCGAGGCCAATGTCTGCGCCTAGCGCCTGCAGGGCGGCGAGCGGATCGGCGTCCTGCAGGCTTTCGCCGCTAGCGCTAGCGGACTGCCGATTGTTTTCGAAATTCTCGGTGACCTGGCTCAGCAACGCCTGCAGCGCCGCGACGTCCTGATCCATGTTTTCCAGCGGGATGTCGCGGGCGATCCATGCGCTCGGCAGGATCGTCGCGCTGGAGGCGATATCGACCGCGAGCGACTGCTTGAGCGGGGGGTAACAGACCCCGATATCGGCGCATCCCTGGCTTACCGCCTTGACCTCGAGCCTGCTCGCCGCGGCGTTCTCGTAGATTATCGGCAGCTTGATCGTGACCTTGTCGCGGTAAGTCTCCATCTTGCCGAAGAACTCGTCGATCTTGATTTCACCATCGGGAATTACCGCGACACCGAAGCGCGCCGGCGCGTCGCTGGATTCGATCCGAAATTCGAACCGCTCGCGGTACATGTAATAACCGGGCGCGATCCGGTACTCGGCAACCAGCGCATCGCCTTCGACGCGGGCGGTCAGCGCGAAGGCTTCTTCGGGTGGCAGTAACTCATCGTCCTGCGCCGTCAGCACGGCGCTATGGGCGAGCAATGCTAGCAGCAGCAGTCCGCTTATTTTTTTGAGGCTTTTCATTGCGTTGAACGCTTTATCCAGTCGAGGTAATCGGGGTCGCCAGAGTCTATCTCAAAACAGAGTATTTCGGCTACGGCGTATGGATGAGCGGCATTGATTTCCCGTCGCAATTCATCGACTCGAGCAGCACAGGTCTTGATAAAGATCTTGTGCTCCTTGCCATGCCTGATTTCTCCTTTCCATATGTATATAGAGTCCATCAGCGGCAAAATGTTTACGCTGGCGGCGATTTTTTTTTGCACCCAGGCCCGCGCCTGCTGGCGGGCCGCGTCGAGATCGGGCCATGACGTGATTACCAGGTAGTGATCCGACATCAGATATTCCGGGAGCTGGATTGATAAAGTGATATGCTAACCATATCTTAGTAAGACTTCATTATTACTGTAGTAATAATTCAGATTTTAAATTAATCAATGTTAATAGCTCGTTAGGCTCATGTTTCCGCTGATTGCAACCCTGTTCCTGGTAGTACCGATAATCGAGATCTACCTGTTAATTCAGGTGGGACAGGTCATCGGTGCCGGCTGGACTATACTGCTGGTGGTGTTGACCGCCGTGATCGGCGTCTGGTTGCTGAGAATACAGGGGCTTTCGACGTTAACCCGGGCGCAGCAGAAACTGCGGGAAAACGAACTTCCGGCGACGGAGATTCTCGAGGGCATGGGTCTGGTCGTGGCTGGAGCGTTACTGCTTACCCCCGGTTTCTTTACCGACGCGATAGGTTTCCTGCTGCTGTTCCCGCCAGCGCGTATCCGAATGGTCGGCAGCCTCGCCAGACGAATGGTGGTATCTGCGACTGTAACAACCGGACATCAACACCCGCAGCAGCCTCGCCGTAGCGACGTAATCGACGGCGTCAAGTACAGCAGGGACGATTAATTTCGCCAAAATTGGTAAAAACGGCGGATTTTTACCGGTATCCCACTTGAATCAGCCAAAATTCTCCCCATTTCCCTTGACTACGAAAAAACGCTGAATATTATTAGCACTCCCTTATCGCGAGTGCTAATTTCGCGAAGCATATAATAGCCCATCCCATGGGTGGCAAGCCATTAACGTTAAACTACGGAGCGTAGCAACAATGAACATTCGTCCCCTGCATGATCGAGTAATCGTCAGGCGCAAGGAGGAAGAGCGGACCACTGCTGGTGGTATCGTGATTCCCGATTCCGCAACCGAAAAGCCCAGCATGGGTGAAATCCTGGCGGTCGGAAGCGGCAAGATCACCGACTCGGGTGATATTCGGGCCCTCGACGTCAAGGTCGGTGATACCGTTTATTTCGGCAAATATTCCGGCACCGAAATAAAGGTCGACGGCGAAGAACTGCTGATTATGCGCGAAGATGACATCATCGCTGTTGTTGAATAATTCGGAATTTAAAGAGGTTAAACTCAAATGAGTGCAAAAGACGTAAAATTTGGTGACGATGCGCGTACGCGTATGGTCAAAGGCGTAAACATCCTGGCTAACGCAGTCAAGGTTACCCTCGGCCCCAAGGGCCGTAACGTGGTTCTGGACAAGAGTTTCGGCGCTCCTACCGTGACCAAGGACGGCGTATCCGTCGCCAAGGAAATCGAACTCGAAGACAAGTTCGAAAACATGGGTGCGCAAATGGTAAAGGAAGTCGCCTCGCAGACTTCCGACGTGGCCGGTGACGGCACCACGACCGCAACCGTACTGGCGCAGGCGATCGTGCGCGAAGGCATGAAAGCCGTCGCCGCGGGCATGAACCCGATGGACCTGAAGCGCGGCATCGATAAGGCGGTTGCGGCTGCTGTGACCCATCTCTCCAGCATTTCGACCCCCTGCGAAGACACCAAGGCGATTGCGCAGGTTGGAACCATTTCAGCCAATTCGGACGAAAGTGTCGGCAATATCATCGCCGAGGCAATGGAGAAAGTCGGCAAGGAAGGCGTTATTACGGTCGAAGAGGGTTCTTCGTTCGATAACGAACTCGACGTGGTCGAAGGTATGCAGTTCGATCGTGGTTACCTCTCGCCTTACTTCGTCAACGAACAGTCAACCATGTCGGCCGAACTCGAAGAGCCGCTGATCCTGCTGTTCGACAAGAAGATTTCCAACATTCGTGAATTGCTGCCGATCCTCGAGTCGGTGGCCAAATCCAGCAAGCCGTTATTGATTGTCGCCGAGGATATCGAAGGCGAAGCGCTGGCTACCCTGGTGGTCAACAGCATGCGCGGTATCGTCAAGGTCTGCGCGGTCAAGGCGCCCGGCTTCGGCGACCGCCGCAAGGCCATGCTGCAGGACATCGCGGTGCTGACGGGTGGACAGGTGATTTCCGAGGAAGTGGGCCTTAGTCTCGAGAAGACGACTCTCGATGATCTGGGTTCGGCCAAGAAAGTGTCGATCACCAAGGAAAACACGACGATCGTCGACGGTGCCGGCTCGGCCGAAGACATCCAGGGCCGTATCACCCAGATCAAGGCCCAGATCGCGGAATCGACTTCAGACTACGACACCGAGAAGATGCAGGAACGCCTGGCCAAGCTGGCCGGCGGCGTTGCCGTAATCAAGGTCGGTGCTGCTACCGAAATCGAGATGAAAGAGAAGAAAGCCCGTGTCGAAGACGCGTTGCATTCGACTCGCGCCGCGGTTGAGGAAGGCGTGGTCGCCGGCGGTGGCGTTGCGATGCTTCGCGCGCGCGCCTCGATCGCCGATCTCAAGGGCGATAACCACGACCAGAATATCGGTATCGATATTACGCGTCGTGCGCTAGAAGAGCCGATCCGCCAGATCGCTAACAACGCTGGTGACGAGGCTTCCGTCGTCACCAATACCGTCGAAGAAGGCAAGGGTAACTTTGGTTACAATGCCGCCACCGGCGAATACGGCGATATGATCGAAATGGGTATTCTCGACCCGACCAAGGTCGCGCGTTCCGCGCTGCAAAACGCATCTTCCGTAGCTGGTCTGCTGATCACGACCGAGGCGATGATTGCCGATGCGCCCAAGAAGGATGAAGGCCATGGTATGCCTGATATGGGCGGTATGGGCGGCGGCATGGGCGGCATGGGCGGTATGATGTAATTACGCCTGCTGCGCTCGCGATAGCGGCGTTATTTTTGCCGGCGAGACGCTCGCATACAGTATGTATGCGAGCGCCTTCGCCATCAAAAATGCCTTGCTCTCGCTTCGCTCGTGACGGCGAAATAGATTATTCGCCTGAAAGACCGGAAAAGCCCCGCTTAAGCGGGGCTTTTTTTTGTGTATTGCGCTCGAGTACAGGGAGGTAGGAATGCCGGGTGCGCCGGGAGCGCAACCTGGCCGTATCTGCGGCGTTGGGTTTCGGCTCGAGATGCTCGCATACTGAGTGTATGCTCGCGCCATCTCGCCGAATCCCGCCTTG
>JAOTTY010000423.1 GCA_029864185.1 Gammaproteobacteria bacterium | reverse complement strand
AAAAAAGGGTCAAAGCGCACGTGGAACAGGGCTGATGCAAACCGCACTGCCGATTCTGCTGGCGCTATCCGTGCTGAGCGGCTGCGCCAGTATCGTCAGTTCCGCCACGTCGAAAATGGCGGACAACATCACGCTTGCGATCCTGAACCAGGACGACCCCGCCACGGTGCGCGACGGCGCGCCGGCCTACCTGTTGATGATCGATGGACTGATCGAGGGCGATCCCGAAAACGATAACCTGCTGCTTGCCGGGACCAGGCTCTATGGTTCTTATACCACGGCGTTTATCGAGGACGAGGCTCGCGCCAAACGTCTCGCGGAAAAATCGCTGGCCTACGCGCGCAGGGCGCTGTGCCTCGAGGTGGAGGTGGTATGCGCGGCCGCAGGCGGAAAATACGAGCAGTTTACCGGCAGCCTGGCGCAAACCGGCCCGGGTGAACTCCCGGTTTTATACGCATTCGCGACGGCCTGGGTGACCTGGATACAGGTCAACGCGTCGGACTGGAACGCGCTTGCCGATCTGGCCAAGGTCACGGCCCTGTTCGAACGCTGCGTCGAAATCGATGAATCTGTCGACGGCGGCGGCGCGCACGTTTACCTCGGTGTGATCAAATCGCTGAGGCCCGCCGCGCTTGGCGGCGAGCCGGAAAGCGCACGCCAGCACTTCGAACGCGCGCTCGAAATTTCCGCCGGCAGGAACCTGATGATCAGCGTGTTGATGGCCAGACACTACGCCAGGAACGTGTTCGACCGGGAGCTGCACGATGCATTACTGACTTCAGTGAAGATGGCAAATGCCGATTATGCCGGCTATACACTGATCAATACGCTGGCAAAAGTCGAGGCGGACAAGCTGCTTGCCGAGTCGAATGATTTTTTTTAGGAAACTATCGGGTTATCGACGGTTCAAATATCGTCATCGGGGCGAAACAATGAAAACCAGTTTAATCACATCATGCCTGGTCACCATGGCGTTAGTTTTTAGCGCCGGCGTCGATGCGAAGACACTCAAGATAGCAACCCTGGCACCCGCGGGCACGACCTGGATGATGGAGATGCAGGCCGGGGCAAAACAGATCGAAATGCGCAGCGCGGGACGCGTCAAGCTGAAGTTTTACCCGGGCGGCGTTATGGGCAGCGACCAGAGCGTGCATCGCAAGATAAGAGTCGGGCAACTACAGGGGGGTGCCTTTACGCCGGGCGGCCTCGCTCAGGTCGATACCAGTATCCAGGCACTGGGGCTGCCGATGATGTTCGATTCGCTGGACGAGGTCGACTATGTACGCCAGAGAATAGACCCGGTCCTGGCGCAGCAGATGGAATCCCATGGATTCGTTATCCTGGGTATTACCGAGGGCGGGTTCGCGCGTATTCTGTCCAGGCAGCCGATGCAGGACCTGGAAGCGCTGCGCGCCAGCAAGGTCTGGGTGCCCGAGGGCGACATGGTCGGCCAGACCGTTTTCAGGGCGCTGGGTATCAGCCCGATATCGCTACCGATATCCGATGTATTTACCGGGCTGCAAACCGGCTTGATCGAGACCATCGCGGTCAATCCTACATCGGCGATCGCGTTTCAATGGCACACCAGCACTTCGTACATGACCGATGTCCCGGTTACCTATCTGATTGGCGTGCTGGCGGTCGAAAAAGACGCTTTCGGCAAGCTTTCGGCAGAAGACCAGGCAATCGTCAGGGAGGAAATGGACAAGGTGTTCAAACGCATGAATGCAATCAATCGCGCCGACAACGAAGCCGCGAAGCTGGCGCTGCAACAGCATGGCATTACCTTCGTGCCGGCGAATCCCGGCGAGGCGGAACGCTGGCGATCACTTGCAGATCAATCGATCGAAGAAATGGTACGGACCGGCGTTATCCCCGGCGAAATTGTGGGTCAGATCAGGAACCTTCTGCAAAGCTTACGCCACAGTCAGTAAGCGATGCGATCCTGGATAACCAGAATCCATCGCGCCGAAGACGCGCTGTTGGTCGCGTTGCTGGCAGTGACGATAGTACTGGCCTGCACGCAAATCGTATTACGCAATTTTTTCGATTCGGGTTTCGTATGGATCGACCCGTTGCTGCGGATCATGGTGCTGTGGCTGGGATTGATCGGCGCCACCGTCGCCAGCCGCAACGATAAACACATTCGCATCGATCTGTTATCGAGATTTTTCGATCGTAATACCGATGGCATGGTGCAGGTAATCGTCGCGCAGATCAGCGCCTGGACCTGCCTGCTGGTTGCCTGGTACGGCATGAACTGGATCCGGCTGGACTATGCCGATGGCGTTGCATCGATAATCGGTATTCCGGCGTGGATACTCGAGGTAATCGTACCCTTGTCGTTTGCGTTGATC
>JAOTTY010000182.1 GCA_029864185.1 Gammaproteobacteria bacterium | reverse complement strand
CTGCGGGTCTACTACGAATTCCAGCAGGGGGATGGCGTCGGCGCGGTGCGCAAGAAAGTGGTGAGAGAGTCATGAACGGCAGGTTGCAAAAACCGATTCTGGTCATGGCGGGCGGCACCGGCGGGCACGTGTTTCCGGCGCTGGCGGTGGCCGAAAATCTGCGCCAGCGTGGCGAGGAAATCGTCTGGCTGGGAACGCGCTCCGGTATCGAGGCAAGGGTGGTGCCGGCTGCGAATTTTGCGATCGAATGGCTCAGCGTGCAGGGATTACGCGGCAAGGGCGCCGTGGCGCTCGTTTTCGCGCCGTTTCGGCTTTTACGCGCCTGCTGGCAGGCGCTGCGGGTACTGCGGCGCACCCGTCCCAAGGCCGTCCTCGGCATGGGAGGATTCGTTTCCGGCCCCGGCGGTCTTATGGCCTGGATGCTCGATATCCCGTTATTCCTGCACGAGCAGAATTCGATTGCCGGCCTGACCAACCGAATTCTCGGTCGCCTCGCAACGCGCAATTATTTCGCGTTTCCGGAGCCCGCGAAATCGGTGCCGAGAAGCGAATGCATCGGCAACCCGGTGCGCGCGGAACTCGCCGACATGGGTGATCCCGGCGCGCGCCTGCAGGCTAGAATCGACGCGCCGTTGCAGCTGTTGGTGATCGGTGGCAGCCTCGGGGCTGCCACGCTGAACCGGATACTGCCAGAGGCGGTCGCCTTACTCGATCGCGATCAGCGCCCGCGCATCATACATCAATGCGGCGAAAAGCATCTGCAGGCCTGCGAGCAAAACTATGCCCGCGCCCGGGTCGATGCGCAGGTGGTCAGTTTCATCGAGGATATGCGTGATGCCTACGGCTGGGCCGATCTCGCGATCTGCCGTGCCGGTGCGCTGACCATTGCGGAGTTATCCGCGGTGGGCCTCGCCTCGGTGCTGATCCCGTTTCCGTTCGCGGTCGATGACCACCAGTACCACAACGCCCGTTTCCTGGAGCAGAACGATGCAGCGCAGATTATTGCCGAAAGCGAACTGAGCGCGGAAAACCTTGCGCTGAAGATTAAATTTTTCCAGCAGAACCGGGCCGCGCTGGTGGAGATGGCGCAGAAGGCGCGCGCCTGCTTCCAGTCCAACGCGACCGAGCGCCTGGCTAACGGCATTCTGGCGGGAGCACGGTCATGACGGTCAGCTCGAAGCACTTCATGCGGCGCATTCGCAACATCCATTTTACCGGCATCGGCGGCGCCGGCATGAGCGGCATTGCCGAGGTTTTTCATAACCTGAATTACCATATCAGTGGATCCGACATCGCCGAAAACGCGATGGTCAGGCATCTGCGCGATATCGGTATCGAGGTCACGATCGGTCATCGCCGCGAAAATATCGCCGATGCCCACGTGGTCGTGGTATCGAGCGCCATCGATGCCGACAATCCCGAGATCGAGGCCGCGCGCGAAATGCGCATCCCGGTGGTCAGGCGCGCCGAAATGCTGGCCGAACTGATGCGCTTCCGGCGCGGCATCGCGGTGGCCGGAACCCACGGCAAGACGACCACGACCAGCCTGGTTGCGAGCGTGCTCGCCAGCGGTGATATCGATCCCACCTACGTGATCGGCGGCAAGCTGATAAGCTCGGGCAGGCATGCGCGCCTCGGTTTGAGCGACTACCTGGTGGCCGAGGCCGACGAGAGTGACGCGTCGTTTCTGTACCTGCAGCCGATGATGGCGATCGTTACCAACATCGACAATGATCACTTGTCCACCTACGAGGGCGACTTCGAGCGCCTCAAGCAGACTTTCGTCGAATTTCTGCATCACCTGCCTTTTTACGGACTCGCGGTGCTTTGCCTCGATGATCCCGTAGTGCGCGAAATCATGGAGCAGGTCGCGCGTCCGATACTGACCTATGGCGAATCCGAGGATGCCGACGTGCGCATCGCCGATATCGAGGCCAGGGGCGCCAGGACTCACTTCAGCCTGCACCTGCCGGACGACCCCGAGGCGCTGGAGATCGAGCTCAACCTGACCGGAAAGCACAATGTACTGAATGCGACCGCGGCGATCAGCATCGCCTGGGAACTGGGCGTTTCGCGCGATGCGATTCGCCAGGCGCTGACCGATTTCTCCGGCATAGGGCGTCGCTGCCAGATCAGCGAACACGT
Organism: Gammaproteobacteria bacterium; assembly: GCA_029864185.1. Taxonomy (GTDB): domain Bacteria; phylum Pseudomonadota; class Gammaproteobacteria. The sequence continues at coordinate 7,180 of JAOTTY010000182.1, read as the reverse complement.
TACGGTTGCCAACGGCAAGGTCATGCATATCGACGATTATGGGCACCATCCCAACGAAATCGCGGCTACCCTGGCCGGAGTGCGCGCCGCCTGGCCCGACAAGAGGCTCACGGTATTATTCCAGCCGCATCGCTACACCCGTACCCGCGACCTGTTCGAAGACTTTACCCAGGTTTTGTCGGAAGTCGATCGGTTGATATTGCTCGACGTCTACCCCGCCGGTGAGAACCATATCAAGGATGCCGACGGGCGCGCGCTGGCGCGCTCGATTCGCGGTCGTGGCAAGGTCGATCCGGTTTTCGTCGAAGACCTCGATGGTCTCGACGAGGTCGTCGAGAGCCTGTTACAGGACGGCGATATTTTCGTGACGCTGGGCGCGGGCAGCATCGGCGCCTGGGCGGCGCAATTTCTCGCGCAGCACCAGTCTTCCGGGGAGGTCGCGTGAACGTGGCCGGCAAGCAGTCAGTCAGGGGCAAGCTGAGGTTCGACGAACCGATGTCGAAGCATACCAGCTGGCGTCTCGGCGGTCCCGCCGATCGCTACTACGTGCCGACGGACCTGCAGGATTTGCAGGATTTCCTCGCGGATCTCGAAAGCGACATCGAGATCGTCTGGGTGGGCCTCGGTAGTAACCTGCTGGTGCGCGATGGCGGTATTCGCGGGCAGGTCATCGCGCCGCTGAACGCGCTCCGGGAAATACGTCTCGAGGCCGACGGCAGCCTCTACTGCGAATGCGGTGTCAGTTGCGCCAAACTGGCGAAGTTTTGTCAGAAGCATGAGCTTGCGGGTGCCGATTTCTTCGCCGGGATACCGGGCACGATCGGCGGCGCGCTGGCAATGAACGCGGGCGCCTTCGGTGGTGAAACCTGGGCAGATGTGGAAAGCGTCATCATGATCGACAGGCACGGCAAGCTGGCAGAGCGTAGTGCGGCGGATTTCGAAGTTCAATATCGCCAGGTACGTCTGCCACTACAGGAATGGTTCGCGGCGGCGCGGTTTCGCTTCGGTCCGCGTGCCCCCGGTGAAAAGTCGAATATTCGCCAGTTGTTGAAGCAGCGCAACGCCACGCAGCCCATCGGCGAGCCTTCCTGCGGATCGGTGTTCAAGAATCCTCCCGGCAAGTATGCCGCGCAGTTGATCGAGGCGGCGGGGCTCAAGGGTTTTTGCCTGGGGACTGCCTGCGTTTCGGAAAAGCATGCCAATTTTATCATTAGCCGGGCGGACACGACGGCCAGCGACGTGGAAGCGTTGATCGAACATGTTCGACGAATCGTGGCGGACCGATTCGACGTCGACCTGGAACCCGAAGTACATATCGTGGGGGAAACTCTATGAGCAAACTGTTGCACAAGGCTGCCGCCGGCACGGCCGCGAGCTGTGGCAGGGTGGCGGTTTTGATGGGCGGCGATTCGGCCGAACGAGAGGTTTCGCTGAAAAGCGGCAAGGCCGTGTACCAGGCCCTGCTCGAGGCCGGGGTCGACGCGATTCCGGTCGATCTGCAGGAAAAGGCCTTTCACCAGCTTGCGGAACTCGACGTAGAGCGCGTGTTCAACGTGCTGCACGGCCGCGGCGGCGAGGATGGAACCATACGCGCGGTGCTCGACTTTCTCGGTATCCCGAGCACCGGCAGCAGCGTCTGCGCGCTGGCGTTGACGATGGACAAGGTGCTGACCAAGAAGGTCATTCGCTGCAGCGGAATCCCGACCCCCGATTTCATCGAGTTGGACAACGAGGCCGATTGCGAACGTCTGCTGGCGGAGTTCGGTCTGCCGGTTTTTGTCAAGCCCGTGCTCGAGGGGTCCAGCATCGGCATGACACCGGTACACAAGGACGACGACCTGTTACCGGCCTGGAAGATGGCGCGTCGTTACGGCGCGGTGTTTGCGGAAAAGCTTATCGACGGCGGGGAATATACGGCCGGGTTTATCGGCGACGACGTACTGCCGCTGATCAAGCTCGAAACCCCGCGTGAATTCTACGATTACGAAGCCAAGTACATTGCCGACGACACCATATACACCTGCCCCAGCGGCCTCGATGCCGACAAGGTCGATGAAATCAACGACCTCGTGCGCGCCACCATAAAGGCAACGCGGATCAGCGACTGGGGTCGCGTCGATCTGATGCTCGATCGGCAGCAGCGACCCTGGGTGATCGAAGTCAATACCGTACCCGGAATGACCGACCACAGCCTTATTCCGATGGCGGGTCGGGTTGCCGGCCTGGAAATGCCCGATCTGGTGCTCAGGATTCTCGAAGCAACCCTGGCTGGAGGTGACTAATGTTCAGGTTTCGCAAACAGGGCGCACAGGCAAAACGAAAAATGCCGGTGGTCAAATCGAGTTCTTTGCGGTGGAAGACATCCTACAACTGGATCTTCCTGCTGGTTCCGATAGCGCTGACCGGTCACTACCTGTCGCGAATGAACGAGCTGCTGCCTATCCGTAGCATTCAGCTAGCCGGAAGCTTCGAGAACCTCGATCAACAGAAGGTCGAGCAGGCCTTGCGGCCCTATATCGGGCAGGGATTCTTTTCGCTCGACATCCACGAATTGCAGGAAATCCTGAACGCCAGGCCCTGGACCGAGTCGGTGTCGATAAGACGCGTCTGGCCCGACAAGCTCCGCGTGACCATCACCGAAAAGAAACCGGTAGCGCGTTGGGACGATCGCCACCTGCTGAGTGAGAGCGCCAGGGTATATGCGGCCGATACCGCGCCCTTCGGTCAGCTGCCGCTGGTGCATGCTCACGGTCATACTCCCGAATGGGCGCTGCGCCAGTTCGCGCGGCTCGAGACGCAGTTCGAAAGCGTCGATGAACAACTGGTCGCATTGCGCGTCGACAGTCGCGGCGCGATCGATATCGAGTTGCTGAACGGTTTGCAGATCAAGCTCGGCCGCAGCGATATCGATCGCAAGATCGAGCGCCTGGTCAGCATTTACCAGCGGCAGATTCTGCCGCGGCGAGAACAGATTCAGCGCATCGACCTGCGTTACAGCAACGGTTTTGCCGTTGCCTGGAAAAAGGAGGTGCTGCAGGGTCGTGACGAAGCATCAATCTGGAGTAACAGTAATGTCTAAAAAGACATCGGGAAACCTGATCGTAGGGCTTGATATCGGCACCTCCAAGGTGGTGGCGATCGTCGGTGAGGTTACCGTGGAGGGCGATATCGAAATTATCGGTATCGGTACGCAACCCTCGCGAGGGCTGAAAAAGGGGGTGGTGGTCAACATCGAGTCGACCGTACAGTCAATCCAGCGCGCCGTGGAGGAAGCCGAGTTGATGGCCGGCTGCCAGATCCGTTCGGTTTACGCGGGCATCGCCGGCAGCCATATCCGCAGCATCAATTCCCACGGTATCGTCGCAATCAAGGAGAAGGAAGTTACGCCGGCGGACGTGGCGCGCGTCATCGACGCCGCCAAGGCTGTCGCCATTCCCGCCGATCAGCGCATCCTGCACGTGCTGCCACAGGAGTTCATTATCGACAATTCGGAGGGTATTCGCGATCCGATCAGCATGTCGGGGGTTCGGCTCGAAGCCAAGGTGCACCTGGTTACCGGAGCGCTGAGCGCGGCCCAGAATATTATCAAGTGCGTGCGACGCTGTGGTCTCGAGGTCGACGACATCATCCTCGAGCAGCTCGCATCCGCGAGCGCGGTGCTAACCGACGATGAAAAAGAGCTCGGCGTTTGCCTGGTCGATATCGGTGGCGGCACTACCGATATCGCGGTGTTTTCGGACGGCGCCATTCGGCATACCGCGGTCATCCCGATAGCGGGTGACCAGGTGACCAACGATATTGCGGTCGCGTTGCGCACCCCGACACAGTATGCCAACGACCTGAAGATCAGGTACGCCTGCGCGCTGCGCCAGCTCGCCGCCGAGAACGAAACCATCGAAGTCCCCAGCGTCGGCGATCGCGAACCTCGACGCCTCGCGCGGCAGACCCTGGCCGAGGTGGTGGAGCCGCGCTACGAAGAATTGTTGAGCCTGGTGCAGGCGGAATTACGCCGCAGCGGCTTCGAGGAGATATGCGCCGCCGGTGTCGTGCTGACCGGCGGTAGCGCAAAAATGGAGGGCGCGATCGAACTGGCGGAAGAGATATTCCACATGCCGGTTCGGCTGGGCTATCCACAGTATGTTTCGGGGCTGGTTGATGTAGTGCGCAACCCGATTCATGCCACGGGTGTTGGATTGCTGCTGTTTGGAAACAGGCAGAAATCCGGCTTGTCCGGTTACCAGCTGGACGACAAGAACGAGGCCGGTCTTTTATCGAGGATGAAAAGCTGGTTTCAGGGTAATTTTTGATAGCAAGAGGAGACATAAAAATGTTTGAACTGATGGATTCACACACCAAAGACCCGGTAATCAAGGTCATTGGTGTCGGTGGAGGCGGCGGTAACGCCGTGCAGCACATGGTGTCGGCGGGGATAGAAGGCGTCGAATACATGTGCGTCAATACCGACGTACAGGCACTCAAGAAGATGGATGTGCGAACGACAATGCAAATCGGTGCCAGCATCACCAAGGGGCTGGGCGCCGGCGCCGACCCGGGAATCGGGCGGCAGGCGGCGCTGGAAGATCGCGAGCGCATACAGGAAGTAATCGAGGGTGCCCATATGCTTTTCGTTACCGCCGGGATGGGCGGCGGCACCGGGACCGGCGCGGCCCCGGTCATCGCGCAGATCGCCAAGGAAATGGGCATTCTGACGGTCGCGGTCGTCACCAAGCCGTTTGCCTTCGAGCGCAGCAAGCGCATGACCCAGGCCGAGACCGGAATCAAGGAGCTGGCAAATGTCGTCGACTCGCTGATCACGATCCCGAACGACAAACTGATGCCGGTGCTGGGCAAGGAGACTTCGTTGCTGGAGGTTTTCGAAAAGGCCAACGATGTGCTGCGCGGCGCGGTGCAGGGCATTGCCGAGCTGATCACCTGCCCCGGTCTGATCAACGTCGATTTTGCCGACGTGCGCACTGTCATGTCCGAAATGGGTATGGCAATGATGGGATCGGGCGTTGCCAGCGGTGAGAATCGCGCCAAGGAAGCGGCCCTGGCGGCGATATCTTCGCCGCTACTCGAAGACGTCAATATCTCGGGTGCCCAGGGGATCCTGGTCAATGTCACCGCGGGCCTGGATCTTGCGATCGGCGAGCTCGACGACGTCGGTACCGCAATCACCGAGCTGGCGTCCGCGGACGCCAACGTCGTGGTTGGTACCGTGATCGACGCGAGCATGACCGACGGCGAAATTCGCGTAACCATGGTGGCCACCGGGCTCGGCAAGGACAAGGTCCTGTCGGAAGCGCAGCCGGTTTCGATCAAGCCCGAGCGTAACGGCGAGGTCGATTACAAGAAACTGGAACGGCCGACTGCAATCCGACAGAAGATCGTCGGCGACAGTATCGAAGTACCGGAAGACAAGGAGAGTATGGAATACCTCGAAATTCCTGCCTTCCTGCGCCGACAGGCGGACTAAACGGCACTCCTCTTGCCTGGAGAATGGTTCAGGGATGAACCATGACTCCCGTCGAAGGCTTTGATTACGCCGCCGAACGCCCGACTCTGACTATTTTCTGCAGGGCATCAGAGCGGCGACCCTTGCGCACCGATTGCGGATTTCACCGCCTGCGGCGCGGACCCGCTGCGATTTCCGACGCGCCTGCCGGCGCGACCAGCTTCATCAGCTCCTGCCGAGTCTGGATCTGATCCACTGATCGATGGAAAACAACCCGCCGCCAAAGATAACGCTGGTGAACAGCATCGAGCCCCACAGGTAGTGCCAGACCAGGCCGGCACCCTTGGCAAGGGTTGCGTAGTAGGAAACCACTGCCATGATGTTGACAAACGACAGCGCGATCGCGCTATAGCGGGTGCCTAGCCCCGCGATCAGAAAGACCGGAAACACCAGTTCACCGAAGGTGGCGAGATAGGCTGCCAGCTCGAAGGGCAGGAAAGGCACCTGGTACTCGTACTCGAACAGCACCAGCGTGGTTTCCCAGTCACCGATCTTGTGCATGCCCGATTTAAGAAATACCCAGGCAACGTAAATCCTGATGAATAACAGGAACGGCGCCTGCAGTTTTGACAGCAGTTCGCTGACGGTTTGCGTCGGCGCATCCAGCTTCTCGACCAGTTCTATCATCCTGCTTCCCCCGACTCTTCTTGTGAATGTAGAAGTTTGGAACCGGGGGGATTCGAAAAGTTCACAAAATAACAATGCTCAGATCGCGGCGATGCGCTCCGCCTGCACCCGCAGGCTGTTGAGCGCCGATTCTGTTTCGGCCAGTTTTTCCTTCTCCCTGTCGACAACGGTCCCGGGCGCGCGTGCGACGAAGTTCTCGTTACCGAGTTTGGCGTTGATGCGCTCGGCATCCTGCTGCAATTTCTGGATGTTCTTTTGCAGGCGTGCAAGCTCGGCCTGCTTGTCGATCAATCCCGCCAGCGGAATCAATAGCTGCATTTCCCCGACCAGCGAGGTCGCGGCATCCGGCGCCGCGGCGTCGGCCTCGAGCCAGGTGATGGATTCGAGTTTCGCCAGCGCCGCGAGCAATCCGCGATTATTGTCGATACGCTGCCGATCCAGCTCACTGCCGTACTGGCATAACACCGGCAGCGGCCTGCCCGGCTTGATATCCATTTCGGAACGGACCTGGCGTACGCCCATGATGAAATCCTTGACCCATTCCAGCTCGGCGACGACCGCGTCATCGATCAGGCCTTTATCACCCACAGGATAGCCGCGGCGCATAATGGTCTCGCCTTCGATCCAGGCCAGCGGCGCCACGCGTTGCCACAGTTCCTCGGTGATATACGGCATCACCGGGTGCAGCAGGCGCAGTATGGATTCGAGCACCGTGACCAGCGTGTGACGGGCGGCTTTCCTGGCGTCGGCGGGGTAGTCGTCGGAGTAGAGGACCGGCTTGGAAAGCTCTATGTACCAGTCGCAATAGTCGTTCCAGACGAATTCGTAGAGGTCGCGCGCGACCAGGTCGAAGCGATAACTCTCGAAGTGCAATGCGATATCGCTGCTGACCTGCTGTAATCGCGCGATGATCCAGCGGTCGGCCAGCGTCGGGCTGCCCGCGGTGCAGTCCTCGCCATCGGTGTTTTGCAACACGTAGCGCGTGGCGTTCCATAGTTTGTTACAGAAATTGCGATAGCCCTCGATGCGACCGAGATC
>JAOTTY010000181.1 GCA_029864185.1 Gammaproteobacteria bacterium | reverse complement strand
ACCGAGAAACAAATCGTGGTCGAACACCCCGCCCTCACCCTCGGGCCTGCCATCCCCCGAATACTCGACTAGCGTCCCGAAGTCGATGTCGGTCTCGACAATACCATAGAAGGTATATTCGAATCCGGCAACATAGGCGTCGTAATCGTTCGACCGCGCTTCGCGACGGATCAACTCGAGGCGCCAGATCCAGTCCCGGTAAATCAGCTGCGCGTCAATACCCAGTTGAGTCATCTGTTCGTAAAATGGGATCAGCACCGGGTTGCCGTCGCGATCGCTGCCCGGCAGCAACAGCGGGTCACGACTGGTGCCCTTGAACAGGGAGATGCCGAGATCGAGGTCACCGTAGATTTGCGAAAATCTGAACGCGTAATCGACATGCCGCTCCTTGTCCGACGATTGGTAAGCGGCCTGTTCGAGGTCGACCACCAGCGGCGGGCGCAGGCGCCCTGCCGCGGACTGGAAACTGCGTTCGCGAAATCCCGGAAGAACCAGGAAATCGAGAACGCCCCAGCCCTGGTAACGCTTTAGGTGGATCATCGGCTGGCCCAGCTTGTCTTCGCCGTCGATGCCCTCGACCTGGTCGATCTGGTTGATCACGTCGACCAGGTGCTGCGACTCGGCAACGCCCCAGAACATCGTGTTAACGCCGACTCGCCATTCGGTGTCGCCATCGATGTGAAGCCATAGCGCCTCGCGAACATCGGCGTGTTCGCGCCCTGGATCCCTGTCGTCGGCGCGCATGAATATCTCCAGGCTCCACAGGTCGTTACCGTCATTCCATTGCCCGTTCCATTTCGGTTGAACGGAAAACGTTACATTGCTGTCGACCTGCTGGTCGAACTGCGCGGATTCGCTGAATGTCTGGCCTTCGACCGCGACGTTGCCGGAAAACTCCGCCGCAGCGACGGCCGGGACGAACAGCAATCCGGCGGCGATCAATGCCCGGCGCATGCTAGTCGTTTCGCATCAGCGTCTGCGAGCGGAAGTCGCTCTCCGTCAGGCCGGTTTTGAACCGGTAATCAGTCCATTCGAGAAGGGTACTCTTACCGGTCTGGTGATTGACCATATTCATCGTACCCGGCCGCCAGTAATGGCCGAGATACTGCTCGAAAGCGCCCGCTTCCAGCGTTTTCAACAGGGTCTTCTTGCGATCGTAAAACTCGGCCTTGACCAGCCGATACGCCTCGCTGTCGATCCACACCACCTGGCGCGTATATCCTGAAAATTCGTAGGCGGGGTAGCGTTCGATAACGTGGCAGGTCCAGTCACCGCAGGATTCCTCGCGCAGGTAGCGGTAGGTATATTTTTCGACCTCCTGCGAGCCCAGGTCTTCGAAGGCGAAGGTCGAACCCATGAAGGGCCCCGACTTGTTGCGCGAACTGATGCGTTTGACCCGTTTCAGCGCCGGCAGGTAGAGCCACTGGTCGTCGGGTTCGAGCCCGTGCGAGTAAGTCAGCATCTTGGTGCCCTTGACATCCGCAGGCTCGTCGAAGATCGACAGGCTCTTGTCGCCGTCGCCTTCGACTTCGAGGCTGCGAATCCGTATCAGGCGCCGCGAGGTTTCTCCCGACCTGTTTTTCAGGGTCATGACCATGTTCGCGGTGAAATCGGTAAAACCCCTGTCATAAGCCTTGGCGGCTCTGGCGATTTCGAGGCCTTTTTGCTCGGGGCTTTGCGCGGCAACCGCGGCAGGTATCGTAACAAGCGCCAGCAATAGCGCGATTTTCAGATTACACATTGGTTTGCTCCTTGCTTTCCAGGACAATGGCCTGTTCGCGACCGTTAGCGGGAGCTTGCACCCGGCTGCCATCGACGGCCATCAGCAGCGGCGGCAATAGCAGAAAGTCGGCGACGAGCGCAAAGACGATCGTTACCGCGGTCATGGTTGCCATGTTCGAATTCAACGTAAACGCCGAAAAGATCAACACCGTGAAGCCTGCAACCAGTACGATCGAGGTCACCAACAGCGCCAGGCCGACGGTGCTGAACGCATAGCGCACCGCGTCGGCGGCATCGAGACCCTTTTCGCGGCGCGCGCGCAGGTACTTGCTCAGAAAGTGGACGGTATCGTCGACCACGATCCCGAGCGTCATGCCGGTGACTACCGACAGCGCGAGCCCGACCTGACCAACCGCGATGCCCCAGACACCGAAAGCCAGCGCCGCCGGTATCAGGTTTGGAATAAGGCTCAGCAGCCCGATCTTGATCGAGCGTAGCGCGAACACCAGTATAATCGATATCAGGATTAGCGCCACCGTTGTGCCGAGCAGCATGCTCCTGATATTGCGCTCGCCGATGTTGCTGAACATAATGGTCGGGCTGGCGCCATCGTTTTGCATGCTGGGCGGCGCGTTGTCGCGCAGCCACCGCTGCGCGCGCTGTTCGAGCGCGAGCACGGTCTTGGTGGTCATGTTGCGCAGCATGACGGTCATGCGCGTCGCCGATTTGTCGATGTTGATCTGGTTGTTCAGATCGAGCCCGTAAGGCAGGGACATTTCGTAGAGCAGCAGATACTGCGCCGCCAGTTCGCGCAGGTCGGGCAATCGATACCAGGACGGGTCGTCGCCATGCATGCTCTTGTTGAGGCGCTTGAAAGTATCAGAGATCACGTTGACGTGAACGACCTCCGGCTGCTCCCGGTACCAGTTGGCAAAGTCTTCGATATTTTGCTGGAACTCGGGGTCGCTGATGCCCCCGTCCTGTCCGGACTCCAGCGAATAGTCGACCAGGTAAAGCCCGCTCAGGTTCTGCGATGCGAAATCGGCATCGCGGCGAAACTCGATCTTTTCGCTGAAATACTTGACGAAATCATCGTTGAGCTCGTTTTGCGGAACGAATGAAATCAACGCCAGGCTGGCCAGCCCCATGCCGATTAACAGTTGTCGGCGGCGGGAGATGACGAATTCGGCGAAGCGCTGCATCGCCCGGCTCGACGCCGATTCCCCGACGCGCTGTTTACCCGGCAACAGCATCACCAGCGCCGGCAGAAAGGTTACACTCAGCACAAACGCGATCATGACCCCCATGGCGACGATATTACCGAGGTCCCGAAACGGCGGGGCGTCGGAAAAGTTCATGCTCATGAATCCGATCGCCGTGGTGACACTGGTCAGGAACACCGGCTGGAAATTGATGCGGATGCTGTCGACCATGGCTTCTTCACGGGTCTCGCCCTTTTGCATCATCAGCAGGTAATTCATCAGCACGTGCACGCTGTCGGCGATCGCCAGGGTCGGGATTATCATGATTGCCGAAAACGAAGGCGGCGTCAGCGCCATGCCGAACCAGCCGGCCATTCCCATCGCGCCAGCTATCGAGAAGACGACGATCATAAAGGTGGTCAAGGTGCCGGACAATTCCTTGACCCAGAAGTACAGCACGACCACGAACAGCAGCAGCATCAACGGGAACAACGTCGACATATCGTACTGGGTTGCCTCCGGGAAGGCCTGGTTCATCATGATAATTCCGGTCAGCCTGACATCGATTCCAGGATAGGTTTGCCTGAACTCGTCGCGCAACTCGCGCACGAAAGTCACGACCTCGGGATTTTCGGCAATCGGGTTCGCGCCGGGAAGCTCGATGGTGACATTGACGCCGGTAACGTGGGCCCGCGGCGAGATCAGCCGATTGATCAGCACCGGCTCGCCGAGCGCGATATCCCGGATGCGCGCCAGGTCTTCATCGCTCAGCGTTTCTGGCCGGTAGGCCAGGTCGGCAACGACCAGGTCGTCTCCCTCGGCGGAGGTATGCTGATAATTGGTCAGGGATTCGACTCGGGTCGAATAAGGTGTTTCCCAAGCGCTCTCGGTCAGCCAGGCCACCGCGTCGAGGGTCTCGCGCGTAAAGACCTCGCCATCCTGCGGCACCAGCAAGAACAGCACGTTATCGTTCCTGGCATAGGTATCCTGCAGGTTTTCGAAGGCGGTCAGCTGCGGATTGTCGTCACCGAAAAATACCCGGTAATCGTTGGTGAAGGTCAGGTACCGGGCACCGAAACCCATTCCAGCGACCCAGAGCACAGCCAGAATGATCGTGATTCCCCTGTGTTGCAGGATAAATTCGGCGTACTTTTTGATCATATCGAGTTTCCGGTCTAGTTGATCGCCGCACTGCTTACAGCGCGACGATGACCCGCACCGCATCGAGACGCAATCGAGCGTGTTCCAGGGCGACCTCGAAGCGGTCGAGCCGAGAACGGAAAAATTCGATTTCTTCGTCGCGCACGCCCGGATTTACTTGTTGCAGGGCGTTCAGCCGCTCCATCTCGTGACCGAGTAATTCGCGACCCCTGCCACGCGCGGTTTCGATCAGTGCAGGCACCCGGGTGTCGGCAACGAGTTCGGCATATTCCAGCATTCGGGCCAGCTCGGGCTGCCGCGCCTTGACGATCTTGATCGTGGTATCCCGATCGACGCGCTGCAGCTGGCGCATGCCAGACTCCGCTTCGAGATCCGCGGCATGATCCCGCCCGTTCTCGTCGACCACGACCTTGACACTCGCGTTCGGAAAATAACGTTCGTTGTGGCTGCGATGATCGTCGCTGAAATCCATCAGGAAATGGCATTCCGCTAGCAGTGTCCCCGCCTTGACACCGGGATACTGCAGCGCAATCAGCGCCGTGTTGCCGAATTCACTGCTCAGAATCATATCCATCGAGTTGCGCACGAAAGGATGCTCCCAGGTCAGATAATGCAGGTCCTCGTTGGCAAGCGCGACGCTGCGTTCGTAGGTTACGGTCATACCATCCTCGGGCAAACCCGGCATTTGCGTGAGCATGTTGTCGCCAGGGGTGATAACCCATCTGTCCTGTCCGCGGATTTCGCTGTTGACCCCGTAGCAATCGTAAATTCGCTCCATGTAACCGAACAGGTCGAAATCCAGTTCTCGCTGCAACGCTTCGTCGATCAGCGCATCGGCAATATGCGGGCGGCATGAGTTGATCTCGAGCAGGCGATCCCGCCCCCGTTGCAGCGCCTCGTCGAGCGATTCGCGCAGCTGCCGGGTGCGCTCGATAAAGTCGTCTATCGGCAACGCGGGGTCGTTCAGGTACTGCTGCAACTCGTGCCGGGTATTAACCCAGACCTGGTGGCCAGCCGGACAGGTGTGCTGGAACGCCGCCAGGCCTTCGTGATACCAGCGAAACAGCACCTGCCGGTCGCTGCCGGACAGGTAGGGGACATGTATCTTGATCACCGCGTTCTGCCCGATGCGATCGAGGCGGCCGATTCGCTGCTCGAGCAGGTCGGGATTTTGCGGTAAATCGTACAACACCAGGTGGTGCGAAAACTGGAAATTGCGCCCCTCGCTGCCAATTTCCGAGCACACCAGCACCTGAGCGCCATCTTCATGGTCGGCAAACCACGCCGCCGCGCGGTCACGCTCGATCAGCGTCATACCTTCGTGAAACAGTGCCGCGCGCAGCCCGTACTGCTGTTTCAGGGCTTCGACCAGCCGCTGTGCGGTATCCGAGGCTGCGGCTATGACCAGTATCTTGCGAGTCCTGTGATCACGCAAAAAATTTCCGAGCCACTCCAGGTAAGGATCGCCATCGTCGTCGGGCTGCAGCACCTGCGGGTGTACTTCGCGTTCGGGGAAACCCTGGACCACGTGCCGAGTGTTGCGAAACAGCACGCGGCCGGTGCCATGCTGGTCGAGCAGGTCATCGAGCTCCTGGCCACGTTCGGGATCGTCGAGCAGAACCTGCGCCCGCGCCGCAAGCTGCTGGTAGCCCTGCTCTTCGTCGAGAAAACGGTTGAGGTCGCCGAATCGATCGGGATCGAGCAGGCGCAGACGCGCGAAATGACTCTCCTTGCCGAGCTGTTCGGGCGTCGCGGTCAACAACAACAGGCCCGCCGTGTTTTCGGCCAGCGTCTCGACCAGCTGGTACTCGGCGCCGGCTGCCTGCGGTGTCCACGTCAGATGGTGAGCCTCGTCGACCACCAGCAAATCCCAATCCCCGGCGCGCGCCTGTTGTGCCTGTTCGGGGTGGCCGACCAGGAATTCGAGGCTGCACAGGACCAGTTGCTCGGAATGAAACGGATTATCGCCGTCATCGACGTATTCCGCCTCGTGTTCCGGAGCGGCGACGCGCGCCGCGTCGAATATGCTGAACATCAGGTTGAAACGTCGCAGCATTTCGACCAGCCACTGGTGTACCAGCGATTCCGGAACGACGATCAATACCCGCCGCGCCCGCTCGAGCAGGAGCTGCTGGTGCAGAATCAATCCCGCCTCGATGGTCTTGCCCAGACCGACCTCGTCGGCGAGCAGCACGCGTGGTGCGTAGCGTCGCGACACCTCGTGCGCAATATAAAGCTGGTGCGCGATCAGGCTGGTGCGACAGCCCGCTAGACCGAACACGTCGGACTGCTGCAGCCGGTTGGCAATTTCGCGGGTCTGACAGCGCAGGACGAACCACTTGTTACGGTCGACCTGCGCGTTCAGCAACCGTTCCGCGGGTTGATTAAGCTGCAGGAAATTACTCAGACGACCCTCGGGCAAATCGAACGCATTGCCGTGTTCATCCTCGCAGCGGTAAACGATTAGTCCCGCCGTTTCGGCGAGTTCGAGGATCCTGAGGCTGACGCCGTCCTGCCTTTCCACCCAGTCTCCTTCGCGAAAGCGCACCCGCGTCAACGGCGCATCGGCGCGCGCATAGATACGGGTTTCCCCGGTGGCGGGGAATATGATGCTGACGGTGCGATGTTCGATCTCGATCACCATGCCGAGCCCAAGGTGGAGTTCGGCGGCGCTGATCCAGCGCTGGCCGATGACAAATTCCTGCATGACGTCGCCGCTTTGAAAAACGCGCGTGATTATAACAGGCGATCCGGGGTTTCCCAGCATCGTTCGCCGCGGCAGCGCTTGCAGTCGGTCGGCAAGTTGCACAGAATGCAATTATGATTTCACCCGACCCCAGTGGATACTTCATCACCGGTTCCGATACCGACGTCGGCAAGACCTGGATCGCATGCCAGCTCGTCACCCAGCTGTGCGCGCACGGTTTCGAGATCGAAACCCGCAAACCGGCCGAGTCGGGCTGCGAAATATCGACGGACGGCAACCTGCTTACCCATGACGCGGCTGCGTTGCGGCGCGCCAACGGTGACCGTGAATCCATCGATCGTATCGCCCCGTTCCGCTACCGCGCCGCGCTTGCGCCGCCGCGGGCCGCGCGCCTCGAAGGCCGGCAGCTGTATCTGCGCGACCTGGTCGACGCCTGCAGCCGAGACGATCCGGGCCATGGCCTGGTCGTCGAGGGTGCCGGCGGGTTTTACTCGCCGCTCGCCGAAGACGCCCTGAATGCCGACCTCGCCAGCGCCCTGCAACTGGCGGTGATCATCGTCGTCAACGATCGCATCGGCGCAGTAAACCAGGCGCTGATGACGTTACAGGCGGTCGAAAGCAGGCATTTGCGCGTCGCGGCAATCGTGCTGAACCAGGTCACGCCCGACATCGATGAGGCGATGGACAATGCCGCCGACATGGCTCCACATTGTGGCCATCCACTGTTTCGCTGCGGCTACGACGCGAAGCTGCCGCCACTATTCGGCTAGCCGATGTCGAAATCGCATCTCGATCGCCTGTTGGCCCCGTGGGTATTCGTGCTGACGGGGATCCTGTTCAATATACTGTCGGCGGTCATCACACATTATTTCATCGGACTCAACAACGACCAGATCAACCTGCTGGACCGCGAAATCGATAAACAGCAGGTGCTGATCGACAGCCTGTGGCAATCCAAAACCGAGGTCGAACGCAAGAAGGAATTTTTCATCCTGTTACTGTCGTCAAAACCTGATAATCCCGCCCTTGAGGAAGCCTTTTACCACGACTATCTTGACGGATTGCTGGGTCGCTACGGCCTGCAAGACTTCGCGACGCGCATGCGGCGGCAAGAAGGTACCGATCTCGAACTGCTGCTCGACCTCAGCAGCGCGGCGCAGGAGTCGATTATCGAATCAATCAACAGCAGCTACTTCGAAATCCTGGAACTTCGGGACAAAAAAATGCCCATCGAGGCTGGCAATTCACGGCTGTTGAGCATCGCCATTTTTCTGCAGTTGACCGGCCTGATTCTGGTACTGGCGCGCGATTTACGCAGGCGATAACGGCGCATGCACAAGGGCTACGCGGTAATCCTCGCCGGCTACGTCGGCTGGGGGCTGTTTCCGCTTTACTGGGCGCTGCTCGGGCATGTGCCCGCGCACGAGGTGCTGCTGCATCGCATGCTCTGGTCGGTACCGGTGCTATTGCTGCTGGTGCTGTCGAGCGAACGGCGTCGACAACAGGTCGGATCCGCACTTGGTTCGTGGCGGGAACTGAAATGGCTGGCCCTGTCGAGCCTGGTGATCTGCCTGAACTGGGGTATTTATATCTGGGCCGTCGCCAACCAGCGCGTGGTAGAGGCCAGCATGGGATATTTCCTGACGCCACTGCTGAATGTCCTGGCCGGGGTATTCGTCTTCCACGAAAAACCGAACCGTACGAACGTCGTCGCGATCCTGTTTGCGGCGGTCGGCGTTGCCTACTATATCTTCAACACCACCGCGATACCGTGGGTTGGCTTCGCGGTCGGAACCAGCTTTGCCGGGTATGGCCTGCTGCGTAAACAAATGGCGACCAACGCGGTGCCCGGGCTGCTGGTGGAGATACTGTTGCTACTGCCGTTCACGCTGGGCTTCATGATCTGGCTGCATTACAGCAGCCAGGCGGTGTTCATGAATTTCGAGCTGGATACCGATTTACTGCTGATCCTGGGCGGACCGGTTACCATCCTGCCGCTGGCATTCTTCACCGCGGGCACGCGCATGCTGCCAATGACTACCGTCGGGATACTGTTTTACGTGACGCCGTCGCTGCAGTTCATTTGCGGGATATTCCTGCTCGGAGAAGCCTTCAACTTCGACAAACTGCTCGGTTTCGTCGGTATCTGGATCGGTCTCGCGGTTTTCAGCTATGGCCTGCTGGCCAACCGCAACGCGCGCCCCGCGGTTGTTACCTAGGCGATAAAATCAGGCATGTTGCCGACTTCGACGATTTTCATCGCGTTGGTGCCACCGCCGGTTCCCATCAAATCGCCTTTGGTGATAATGACCAGGTCGCCGTCGGCGATCGTGCCGTGCTTTTTCATCAGGTCGACCGCTTCCTGGTTGGCCTCGGCGTGGTTGGTGTGGATCGTAGGAAAGTAAACCGGGAACACGCCCCGGTAGAGGTTGACCTTGCGGTTGGTCGATTGGTGCCGTGACAGCGCGTAGATCGGAATGCCCGAGCTGATGCGCGACATCCACAGGGCCGTCGAACCGGACTCGGTCAGCGACGCGATGGC
>JAOTTY010000180.1 GCA_029864185.1 Gammaproteobacteria bacterium | reverse complement strand
GCCTGCCGTCATGAAGATGCGCCAGCGAGCCTTCGCTGAGATGGCCGTAGAGGCTGTGAAAGGTGAACCCATCGAGGCGATGCCGCAGGATCATGACCGGCCCGTAATCGCCCTGTACCTGCCGGTTGGCAAAGCTGTGAACGACTCCGTCCAGCGGCGCGAATATCGCGGTTCCAGCCGGCATGAACACGTCGACCCCGATATGGATGGAGCGCTCCGCGTCGTCGCGAAACAGCTCGGTATTCCGATAGACCGAGCGATTCTCGAGATAGCCGCCGACGCCGGCAAGCGCGCCCGCGTCATCGATGCGCCAGAAGATTGCGGCATCCTGCTCAGCATCGCTCAGGCTTTCGCTACCCGTAGCGCCGGAGGAAAGCTCCATATAGATCGTGTTGGCATCGGTCAACGCGGGATCGAACAGGGGCTTGAAGGCCGATTTGTGCTGCTTTATCAAGTCCTCGAAACTATAGTTCATGGTACACACACCCTGTTATCGGTTGATTCGCGGCTATCTCGGCCTCCTTCGGAAACTGCGGCCTGTGCGAATGCGAGGATACCGCGGGGATGCGGGCAAGGCCAGGTCACTTCCACGCAAAATAAGGCTGGTCGAAATGGGCAACGCGCGTGGTCTTGCCGAGCAGCGCCACTTCTCGAAACTGGTAGGCAATCGCGGCGCTCGGCGCGGCAAACCATTCGTCGCCGAGCGGCATTTTCAACACCGGGGGCTCGTTCGCGTCGTTACTTTCGAGAATCGGCGCGTCGTCGCGCAACAGTTCCTGCAGCGGTACCCGGTGAATGCGTTCGACCTCGCCCAGGTTGGGTGTCAACGACAGGTCTTTGCCGCCCCAGACCACCACCGGGGAGATTACGAAACCCGAGCGCGTCGCGTAATCATCGAGTCGACCGATAATGCAGGCTGGATCGAGGCGCAGACCGACTTCTTCCGCGAGTTCCCGGAGGGCGGCCTGTTCCGCCGTTTCGCCCGGATCAACCCGTCCCCCGGGATACGCGCGCTGCCCCGCATGACTGGAAAGTTTCGACGCCCGCGTGGTAAGAATATAGGCCGCCTGGTCGCAATCCTGATGGCGAAAGGGGATGTTGGCGATCGCCGCCGGCTCGCTGCAATCGACCAGCGTGAACGCGACCGCGGCATGCTTACTGCCCTTACGGTCCTGTTTTCGCACCTCCAGTCGGGCCAGATTCGCGGTAATCCGGTCACGCAGGGCAAGGTCGAGTTTTAGGCCTGGAATCATGGCAACACCGCAGCGAGTAGCAACCTCGATAATATGTCAAAAACTGCGTAATTTAACCCATTTGGGTGATGTATTACGCGCCTGATCGCGGGATACTTCTCGCCGTTATGTAACAAATTCTCGTAATTTTTTAGAAAAATTTCACTTTTTCGGCTGTTACGAGATTTTTTGGTTAAGCATCAGGGTCCGGTACCTGCAGGCATCATCATCGGCTCCTGTTGACACTGTGCAATAAGTATTAGTGACCCATCACGTTTTTAAGATTTAATCGCGCAATGTTTGCGGGCCTCTTAGGGGGCCTTTTTTTTGCCCGGCATTTAAAAATCCGGCATGGTCAACGGCGCCTGCTGCAGTCCGGTAACCAGTTCCTTCAGTTCAAGAATGTATTCCGACCAGTAGCGTGGCGTATTAAACCACGGAAAGGCCTGCGGAAAAGCCGGATCGTCCCAGCGCCGCGCCAGCCAGGCGTTGAAGTGCAATACGCGCATGGCCCGCAGCGGTTCGATCAGCCTGAGCTCGGCCTGATCGAAACTGCAAAACATGTCGTAGCCCTCGATGATTTCGAGCATCTGGCGCTGTTGGCTGTGGTTGTCGCCGGAGAGCAGCATCCACAAATCCTGGATTGCGGGGCCGGTAAGGCAGTCGTCGAAATCGACGAAATGGGGGCAATCGTCACGCCACAGCACGTTGCCCATGTGACAGTCGCCATGCAGCGTGATCTGAGAATACTCGTGCGAATCCGGTGGTCGCTGCGCGATCGCCTGCAGCACCTCGCCGCTGATCGCGCGGTAGGCCTGCTCGAGATCGGCGGGGATAAAACCCGCCTCGAGCAGGTAGGCCGCATTACCGACGGACTGATCGACCGACAGTTTCACCCGATACTCGAATATAAACCCTTTACCGGCAGCATGAATGCGGCCGATGAATCGTCCCAGCTGGTGCAAATGGTCGAGATTATCTAGTTCCGGCGCCCTGCCGCCCTGGCGCGGGTAAATGGCAAACAGAAATCCATCGTGACAGCCGATTGTCGGAAATTCGTGACCGGGATTTATCACCAGCGGCGGCACCACCGGGATTTCGTGATCGAACAGGAAGCGGGTGAAGCGATGCTCTTCGTCGATCTGCCGGGCGCTCCAGCGATTGGGACGATAAAACTTGACGATCACCGGTTCCGCCGCTTCGATGCCAACCTGGTAGACCCGGTTCTCGTAACTGTTCAGCGCAAGGATGCGCGCATCGCTCAGCCGGTCGGTCGATTCGACCGCGTCAATGACGTGATCGGGGGTCAGGCGCGAATAGGGATGGTTCAGCGCTGCGTCAACAGACTCTGGATTATCGCGATGTTCTCCGGTGAATCCCATTCCAGCGCTCCAAGGTAGGCGTAGCGTATTATACCCTGTCGATCGACCAGGTAGCTCGACGGATAAATATAAATATTCCAGTCTCTCGCGACACGGCTATCGACATCCATCAGCAACGCCAGCTCTATCGGCACGCGCTCCATAAAACGGGAGATACGTTCCCTGGTTTCGCCGACGTTAACGGTCACGATTTCGAATGCAGGATTCCCAATACTGGCTTCGAGGCGATGCAGCGATGGAATCTCTTCCACGCAGGGCTTGCACCAGCTGGCCCAGAAATTGATCAGTCGAACGCGGCCATGTCCGGCCTCCAGGTTGTACTCGGCGCCTTCGTAGTCTCGCAGCGCAAGCGCCGGTGAGGGTAACGGTTCGTCGAGCCGCTGCAGGGATGGCATACGCTGGCCTGAACTCGTAAATAGCGTTGTCTCGAGATCGCTGTCGGCCGCGTACCGCGGCGTTGACGTCATCTCCAGCCGGCCTGCAGCGCGGCTCAAGGTACGCGCGAAATTCTGCCTGGCCTCGCGGTCAGCCTTGCTGAGCTCGTTCTCGTCACGCGCAAAGAATCCGCCCTGGACTCCCTTAAGCACCTGGGTATAAACCTGGCTGCCACCATCGGCCAAAGCCCCGGCAAGCTCCCGGATATGCGCCGATTTGGTCGAATACTCGGTGTCCAGCAGGTAAACCGGCAGACTGGTTGCGGCGACAATCGGCAGGTAGGTTGCCCTTTTTCCAATCCCGGGCCTGGCATCGTAGAGGTAGGCATGCATCAACAGCGCACCCTTGATGCCGGTTTGCCCCGGGTGTCGCAACTGCCATTCCCGCGCCGCTATCAATGCGAGCTGCGCGCCGCGCTGGCTGCTGACCAGGATGATCCCTGCGGTAGCAGCCTTCGCCGCCGCATCGACGATGAAGATGACGTCTTCCAGCGGAAATTTGCCGATGCTGCTGCGGTCCGTCGGGATGAAATAAGCCTCGTGTAAATCGGCCAGCCAGACCTCGTGCCCGAGTTCGGCCAACGCGCGCGCGTGAATCTCGTGCGATCCGCGAATACCGCGCTCCGAGGGCAGCCACAGCAACAGGGGCTTGTCGCCGTTGGCGAAACGCCTGATCTGGATTTCCTGTCCGCTCGGAAGATCCAGGTCCAGCGTATCCAGCCTGACGCCGGCGGTGTGCGCAATCCCCGTGCAGGCAATCAGTAGTGAAAATAGCCAGAACCTGGAGTGCAGCAACGACACGAGGGCCTAGTCGAGCTGATCGAGCCAGTCCGCGACTGCCGCGACCAACGGCTTGCCCTGGTCGGTATAATAATGATTTGCGCCAGGTAAAACAGCCTGGCGCGACTTTGCGTGCCCCCCCTGCTCGATCATCGCCAGCCGGCGCGGGGCCAGTCGGATGACCGCCGGGTAGTCGTTGCTGCCGTATAGGTCCAGCACCGGCACGTGCATCCAGTCGAGCGGAAAAGCTTGATGCATTGGCTGCCGGTAATCGGTGGCGCCCATCCCGAGCCCGATGAACGCGTCGATGCTGGCGTCCGGTTTCGTCCTGATCCAGCTCATCGCCATGTGCACGCCGCAGCTATGAGCCAGCAATACCACCCTGGAATGACCCTTGTCCCGCAAAAATCCGATACCGGCCTCGATGCGGTCATGCGAATAGTGCAGGATCGGGATATAGTCATAATACTTCGCGTCTTTTGCGAGCACCGGCATTTGCAGCGAGAGCGTCGCATAGCCATGCTCGACCAGGCCTACCCGCAACGGATTGACGGTATCCGCCCAGTCCGGATGAAAGCCCCGTCCGTGCAGGATCAAGACGGCGCTGCCGGTATCCTCCGCCTCGGTGTAGATGCCGAGAAACTCGCGGCCATGGGCCTCTAGCCACACGGGATCGCCGTCGATAATCGCATCGACGATTTCGATAGCCAGGCGCGTTTCGCGCGCGAAGTCCGGCTCGGAGGCAATGGCCTGCGCGGTGCAGGCAAGCAAGGCCAGCACGCCGGACGTTAAAGCATTGCTAACGCTCATGTTCCATCAGAACCGGTTGCTCGCGTTTTTCGAGCAACTGCTCTTCGGCGGACAGCCGGTTTTCGGCGAAAGTGATCTTGTAGCTGCAGCCGGTGTCCGAACGCCCTACGCGTAATTTCCTGGCCACGGTTTTTGCGTCGCGAAACGATACAAAACTTTCGACCAGCTCGAGGTTCTTGACCAGATTCAATTTGTCTCGGGCGCTTACTTTAAACAGGTAATATGGCATGCCTATCTCGCTGTGAATTCCTCTGGGGCAAACTCATTCGATGACGATTAGCTCGTAGCCAAGATCCTGGTAGAGCCTGATCTGGCCAGGTCCGGTCGGTGCCACGTTGACATAATCCGGAAAATCTTCGGCGCTGACCCCGTACCAGCCGGCATGGGTTTCGCAGACGTGGACCGGAACCTCATCGGCGACCAGCGACTGTACCTGCCGGTGAACCGCGGCATGCTCGGCCCGATACTTCGTCTGCAATGCGAACTCCTCGCGCCCGTGAGATACCACCGCGAATTCGGTCTGCGGGAAACGGACCCTGATCGCAGCAATTGCGCTGCGTACCTCGGGGAGCAGTTTTTCGAGCGCGCCTCGATCTCCCTCGACGATTTCGAAAACGATTCCATGCGGGGCCTCGGAGCGAACCAGCAGCTTGTCGACGTCTTCGTTGGCGATTGCCATCGAAGTCGCAGTCAACAATGCCGCCGAAAATACCCTGAAGCAGAGCTTATTCGGAGACGCTAACAGTTGTTGCGACAAGCGCAAGTTTTCCGCGTGCCTCGTCGATGCGATTATCGATAAAACCGCCATAAAAATCCTCGGACCAGATGCCAACCAGCTTCTCGCTCATTTCGACGCCGTCGGCGTTCAGAAACACTAATGTAGGCGTCAACGAAACATCATAACGCGACGCGAATTCACCAGTCGCTACCGATAGACCATTAAAATCGACAAGGGTTTCGAAATTGTCGAGAGACACCGATCGAATGAGAACCTTGTCATCGTAGTCGCGGTTGCGCTGCATCGGCACCAGAAACTGCGCTTCGAGCCTGCGGCAATATCCACAGTACTCGCTGGAAAACTCGAGCACGAGAATGAGGTTATCTCTTTTGGCAATGCTCGCTACCTGGCGCAGGTCGGTAACGTAAATCATATCGACGGAATCGCCGCTCGCCGGGTTGGCGAGCGGCAACGTCATCAGCACAATTGCAAGCATAATAAGGCGCATCAGTAAAATCCCGATATGCTAAAAGATGTACGTCCCTGTACCAAAGCAACCGCCGAGGAAAGCAGGTCCGCCTAGCCCGCCGGCTTGGCTGTATTCAGGCCGAGATTTGACCAGTTCTGCATACCGCCCCGGTACCACTTGATCTTGTTTGCCGGGTAGCCGAACTTTAGCAGGTTCTTGATATTGTTTGGCGACTGGCCGCACCACATACCGTTACAGAACATAACCAGGGTCTTGGCGTTGCTGTAATCCCACAGGCCTTCCAGCGATTTCGCGCCGAACCGGCCTTCCATTATTTCGGCAATCGAGATCGGATCCGCGCCCTTGGCCGGGTTCAGCGACGTCCACGGAATGTTGATCGCGCCCGGGATGGTGCCCTTCTGCACCCAGTCGGGCGTGCGTGAATCGATCACCAGGATCGACTTGTCGCCTTTGCTCATGCGCACCAGGTAATCTATGATTTCCTGCTCGCCCAGGGTCTCGACCCCTGGCGCCAGCACGATTGGCTGAATACAAAACGGCGGGCATGGACGGGAAGTCTTGGCGAAGGCCGGGTTGACGACGGCGTCATTGTTCTGATCACGCATGATCTTGACCGACTTGCCAGCATGCATGACGTTTGCCTCCATCATCTCCGGCGTGATGCCGACCGGCTTGCCAGCCGCAGAAGAAGCGCTGGCCCAGGCCACGCAGCCGGCCATTATTAATGTCGTTACTAACTTGGATTTCATTCTTTTTCTCCTGAAGTTTGCGAATACGTTGCTAACCGAATGACTCTTACCCTATTCACAGTCAGGTTCCTCTTCCGTTTCCTCTTTTTTCTTGCCTTCCTGGCTTTCTTCACTGCCGGCAACGGCAACATTGCAATGTTCGAATTTTTCGATGACCACCTCGTATCCATCCAGCGGTGACCATGCAAGCGCAGCGGAAGAAATAATCGTCGGAAAACTGACAACAAGTACCAGTATCAGCGTTTTCATCGATACGTCTCCATTCGGTAATCCGATCCTCTAGGATAATCAAAATTTGTCATTTTGTCCCATACCTATCATTGGGTACTTTCCCTTAAACCCTGTGTATTTAGTGGTTATTGAGAAATTCAATGGCGCAGATAACAGCAATAAGCCTGTTATCGGTCTATCCAGAAATCGATATTTACGACTCTGCCGGTACCCAGCACAATCGCTGGATTGTCAGACCACTGATAGGACAAGTTCAAATTTACCGTTCGGACAGAATCGGATTCGACGCCGATGTTCCCATGGGAAACGGTTGCTATGAATGATTGGCAGGAATTTGATAGGCTTACTGATATTGACGCCGCTGGAGCCAGAGAATCTTAACCACAAGACCCGCATAACATGAACCGCCTTTCACCTAATGTGTCGATTCCCGTTGCCTGCCGATTGCTGGGCCTTGTTTTTGCGTTGTGGCTTCCCCTGCAATGCCCGGCGACAAGCGAGCCGCCCGGGAAATTTCTCGGCGCGATCCCCTCCGAGAAACCGAAATGGTTCAAGGAGAGTTTCCTCGAATTCGAAGCAGACGTTGCCGAGGCCGCCGCGGCCGGACGCCGGGTCATGCTATATTTCCACCAGGATAGTTGTCCTTATTGCGCCCGGCTGGTCGAGGAAAATTTCACCGATCCCGAGCTGAAGGCCTATATCATGAAGCATTTCGACGGCATTTCACTCAACATGTGGGGCGATCGCGAAGTGGTGAGTGTCGCCGGGAAGTCCTTTACCGAAAAGACTTTCGCCGCGGCGCTGAAGGTTCAGTACACGCCCACGCTGGTGTTTCTCGACGAAAGAGGCAAGGTGGCGTTACGCCTCAACGGTTATTACCCGCCGCAGGATTTTCGCGCCGCGCTCGATTACGTTGCGCAAAAGCGCGAGCAAAAACAGACTTTTGCGCAATTCCGCCTGGAGCAACTGGCGTCGCGCAGGGGCGCGCTGATCGACGAGGATTTTTATATCGACGAAACCGACCTGAGCCGGCTGGCCGGGCGTTCGGGCAAACCACTGGTGGTTTATTTCGAATCGCCCAATTGCGCCGAATGCGAAACCACTCACCGGCGCATCCTGAGCGATCGTGCCACCCGCAAGCTGGTCCAACAGGCCAACAACGTCCAGCTCGACGTCGGCTCGGATGAGTCTATCGTGACGCCGACCGGCGAGCAGATCACCGCGCGACTTTGGGCGCAGGAGCTGGGCATATCCTACACGCCGTCACTGGTTTTTTTCGATGCCGGGGGACAGGAAGTGATGCGCATCGGCGCGTTCCTGAAAACCTTCCACTTTCAATCGGTATACGCTTACGTGCTGGAGAAGGCGTATCTCGAACAGCCGTCGTTCCAGCGGTACATCTCGGCGCGGGCCGACCATATTCGTGAATCCGGATTCGATACCGATATCTGGGGCTATGAATCTTTCCATGAATAAACCATCCATTATGAGGAGGAACTACGTTATGACGAAAACACTACAGAGCATTATGCTGGCCGCTTCGATCGCGTTGGCCGGCGCGCTATTCACCGCTCCCGCATTCGCCGGCGCTGCCGAAGATGCGATCGCCGACGCCAAGGAAGCGCAAAAGCAGGCCGATTCGGTTGGCGGCGAATGGCGCGACACCGGCAAGATGATCAAAAAGGCCGAGGCACTGCTCAAAGAGGGTAAGGCCGAAGAGGCAGAGAGACTGGCGCGAGAAGCGGAAGCCCAGGCCATGAATGGCTACATCCAGGCTACCTCGCAAACCGCCGACAAGCTGCACTTCTAGAGCCCGGCCGAAACGACGACTGCCGGGTCAAGGATTACCCCGCAGTCGTCCTACCATTACTTTTTAGCCAGCTGCCATCCCTTCTCGGTGTGGTGCAGTGTAATCTTGTCTTCCTTGTGAATCCGATCTCCGCTTTTGAACTGTCCGAAGTTCGACTGGATCGCACTCAGCAGCAGTTTGGAGCCGAACATACCATACTGGGGACCGGTCGGATCGGCCCTGATCTCCCGCACCACCTCGATGAAACTCTTCTGAAACACAAGGTCGTATTCGACGTCGACGATATACACGTTGTCGCTTTCGCGAAATCCGTTCGCTTTGCTGAAGTTTTCCATCTTGAACAGGTCACCGAGGCCATCGCTGAGGACGCTATCGCGCACCAGGATTTCGATTTCCCGGTCCTCGGGCACGCCAGAACAGGCGCTGACGGCGAGTACCAGCAGTGCCAAACCAATTAATTTTTTCATAATCGGCCCGCTGCCTACTGATTCTCAGATTCTTCAGGTTTCGCCTGCGGATTCATCCTGGACATCATTTCGGTCCACTGCTTGTAAAACTGCTCGTACTGTTTCGGATCCATGATTCCCGGCTGATTCGGCATCGCACCTGGCGTACCGGCGCCACCCTGCCCGGGCATCTGCGGCATTCCGGGCATTCCGGGCATCATGCCCATCGGCGGCATACCCGGCATCTGCGGCATCCCGGGCATCATGCCCATCGGCGGCATACCCGGCATCTGCGGCATCCCGGGCATCATGCCCGTCGGCGGCATACCCGGCATCTGCGGCATTCAGGGCATCATGC
>JAOTTY010000005.1 GCA_029864185.1 Gammaproteobacteria bacterium | reverse complement strand
GTCGTTGCTGGCGGGCCCGGTGCTCGGCGAAGCGGTGGGTCCATGGCGAGTCGGCGCGCTGATCCTCGGCGCCATCGGCGCCGCCTTCGTACTCAGCCCGTGGCAGGATGACTTCTCGGCGGTGCAGATATTGCCGATTATCGCCGGCTTTTTTTATGCCACCAATATTCTGACCGTGCGGCGCGCCTGCCGCAACGAGAGTCCGCTCGCGCTCGCTTTCGCGGTCGGCGTCGCCTTCGTCGTTTCGGGAGTTCTCGGCATCCTGCTGCTGTCCATGTTCCCGCCCTCCGCGGAGACCAGGGCCGCGATTCCTTTCGTTGCTATCGGCTGGCCCGAACTGACCCTGCTGGTCGCCGGTTTTGCGCTATTCGCATCGGTGCTGAACCTGACGGGCAATATCTGCATCAGCCGCGCCTACCAGACCGCGGACGCGAGCTGGCTCGCGCCGATGGATTTCACCTACCTGATATTCGCGGCGATGTGGAGTCGCGCCATCTTCGATCAGTGGCCCACCCGCGAGGCCATTATCGGTATGACATTGATCGGCTCGGCAGGGGTGATTACCGCCTGGCGCGAACGCGTTACCGCAGCCGCCAGGCGGCACACCGGATAATCGACCGGCTTAATATTCATCGGTCAAAGCGCACAGGTACAGCAGCGATTGTGAGATTTCGTCGCCGATTAGATCGTCGTGCGGCTACCGCGCCCGGTGCACCATTCCCGGTGATCCAGCGCGGCCGCCAGCCCTCACCCTAGCAGCTGCCACGCATCGGATCGGCCGCCTCTTCGTCGGGCTCACTCCCGGGCAGCCTGTTCGCGGCAAGTTTCTGAATTGAACCGACCCGCAAACCGGCGTTTTCCAGGCGTGCTGCCTGATCCAGGATCTATGTGCTCGCGTATACAATGCCAAATGTTCAAGCAAGTAAACCGTCGGCCCCTGCCATGATTCGTTCCCGTTTGCCGCAAGGCTCGCTCCTTTTACTCCTGTGCGCGATGCTGTCGGGCTGCTATACGCACCTGCGCGACCACAACCAGGAGCCGCCAGCCGATGCCGCCTACACGCTCGAGCGTACCGTCGAAAACATCGTCTATACCGAAGAATCATGGCCGCAACCGCTGCGCGCGGATCTGTACCTGCCGCGCAAGCGCGGTCCGCATCCCGTCGTGCTGGTGATACATGGCGGTGGCTGGGCGAATCGCAGCCGCGACGACATGGTCGACGT
Source organism: Gammaproteobacteria bacterium (assembly GCA_029864185.1). GTDB lineage: Bacteria > Pseudomonadota > Gammaproteobacteria. The sequence continues at coordinate 34,528 of JAOTTY010000005.1, read as the reverse complement.
CAGTCGCAAACTGGTGCGGCACGGTTACGCGGTAATGAACGTCAGTTACCGGTTTGCACCACGCTTTACCTTCCCCGCACAGCTGCAGGACCTGCAGCAGGCGCTGGCGTGGATTTCGCAAAACGCGGATCGCTTTAATTTCGATACGGACCGCGTCAACACCTGGGGCTATTCTTCCGGCGCCCACCTGGCGGCGCTGGTTGCCAGTATCGACTCGGTCGGACCGCCGGCTGGCGGCGGGGATTCCCTGCCACGCGTCAGGGCCGTGGTCGCCGGCGGTATTCCGTCGGACCTGCGCAAATACAGCGGCAGCCCCGTCGTCACGCGTTTCATGGGTGGCGACCGCGATGAAATGCCCGATCGCTACGCGCAGGCATCACCGGTCTACCATATCTCCGCCGACGATCCTCCGGTATTCCTCTACCATGGCGAACTCGATTTTCTGGTCACCGACGACCAGGCGACCGACTATTACGAGGCGCTGAAACAACGCGGCGTCGAAACCGAGCTATACCTGCACAACTGGCGCGGACACATGACCATGTTCTTGTTCGGGGATGATGCCGAAAACAGGGCGATCGATTTTCTCAACCGAAAGAACTCGAGAACCCTGACGGTTACGCAACAATAGTGAAAGAGGACGATTCGATCGTCATTCCTGCCGGGAAGGTAATGTAACAACGCCTTGTTGCCTACGATGCCTTGCCTCGCCATGATGCGTATTCAAGCAGTCATGCAGCGCAGGCATAATGACGAACCAGCCCGATGTTAAATAAACAGGGGACAGGACTTGCTGCCCCCTGTCTACTCGCTATTATTTTGCCGACAGGGTTTGTGCATAAGCGATGATATCAACGATGTCCTGTATATCGAGAACGCCCAAAGCCACCATGGGGACCCCTGGCTGCCCGTTACGCGCCTTGTGCATTGTTTCCTGAGGGTTCTCCTGTGCGACGGTGCCAATATATTCTGGCTTCTCGGCGGTTTTGAAATTGATCGTTTTTCCGTCGAAGCCATGGCACACGGAGCAGATCGCCTGGTAGAAACGCGCCCCTCTCGTCGCGTCCCCGCGAGCTTTCTTGGTTGCATAATCGATATACTGCGGCATATCGACCTGCCCTCGACTGACGAACAACGCCAGGCTCCTGACCGCCTCGTCGGGGATCATTTCGCTGGTATAACGATGTGTATCGTTGCGAATAATTTTCTCGATATCCGATATCGAAGCTCCGACCCAGTCGCGTATTCCCTTGATACCGCTATAGTGCGATCCCTTGGCGTAGGCACCCTCGGCTCCTCGATAGTCCCAGCCATGGCATTCCTTGCAGCGCCAGGTGCCCGCGCCTTTCTGTTTTCCTTTTGCGGGATAGGAAGGATGCGTTTGCTCCGGTGCTTTTTTGAACAGTAATTTTGCCCAGTTATCATACAGCTGACCTCCCTGCAAGGTATGCCAGAAATCGGATACCTGCGGATTGTCATCCGCAACTGCGGTCATCGGCGATGCAAGCGTTAAAGCAAGCGCGGCCAAAATTAATTTACCCATTTTCATATTACTCTCCTCAGGTTAAGACGATGGTTAGTCAAAGATCGCATCGGCGCGGAACAATGCCTCTCGAGCTAAGTATTCGTTCCGAGTCGATTTGCTCAAGTCATCATCCACCCTGCCGCCCGATAAATTTTTTTTATTTAAGATAATCCCCCGTTTAATCGTTGTTTGCTTGACATATATCAACCGGGGCAGCCCTTAGACCTGTCGACAAGGCCTGGATTCATGTCCACCGAAAAGTATAGTAGTCAGAATAGCTTTACCCGGAATTGCGACTCCCGGATTGCAAGCCATTGATTTGCCCGCGCGCACCGGCCTGATATAGTTCGCGCAGAAGCGGTCCTTACAGATACAACACGAGGTCTATCGTGGTGACGCGCCAGGAAGTGTTCTCCGAATCGGAACTACGTCAGCGACTGGACAGGGTCAGAGCTGTGATGAAAGTCCGTGGCATCGATGCGCTCGTGGTCTCCGTGCCCGAGAATATCTATTATCTTACCGGTCTCGATCACTGGGGATTTTTTGCCTGCCACGTACTGGTGGTACCTGTCGAAGGAACGCTTGCGCTCGCCTGCCGCGCGATGGAACGCATCACCGTCGAAAACCAGGTCGGAAACGCCGAGTTTTACGGCCATGCCGATACCGAGGAGCTGTCCGACTACGTGCTGAAGATGCTCGCCGACCGGGGCCTGTCCCGGGCCCGGCTCGGTATCGAAAAGCGCAGCCTGTTCATGACGCCGCGCATCTACGAATTGATAATCGCGGGCGCTCCCAAGGCGGACTGGTCGGATGGCTCGGGCATCATCGACGAGTTGCGGCTGGTTAAATCTCCGCTCGAGCAGGACTACACGCGCAGGGCCGCGGCCGCGGCAGATGCCGGCACGCTGGCGGCAATCGACGCGATTCGCGACGGCGCGAGCGACTACGAAATAGCCGCCGAATGCAACCGTGCGATGATCCTTGCCGGCAGCGAGTACCCGGGATTCGGGCCGTTTATTCGCCCGACCACCCGCCTCGGCGAAGAACATACCACCTGGCGCGGCGACGTGTTTCACAACGGGGATGCCGTGTTTCTCGAAATCGGCGGCGCCTATCGCAAGTACCAGGCGCCGATGGGCCGGCTGGTTTACGTCGGCGCCGCGCCGAAGGGTGCAGAAGAATCGGCAGCGCTCGCGATTCGCGGCATGCAGGCTATCTGCGATGCGCTCAGGCCTGGCGCGACGGCGGGCGAAGTCTACCAGGCCTGGAAAGACGTGGCCGACAGCGCCGGGCTTGTCGATTATCACCGGCACCACTGCGGCTACATGGTCGGCATCGGCTTTCCGCCCAGCTGGACCGGCGGCAGCATGGTGACGAGCCTGCAACCCGGCAGCACGCGCGAAATTAAGGTCGGTATGACCTTTCACGCGCATTCCTGGTTTACCAACACCGACGTGGTCGATTACTTTATCTCGAATACCGTAATGCTGACCGACGGCGGCGCGGTCAACCTGACCAGCAATACGCCGCAGACCCTGATCGTTCGCTAGCGTCTTTAGCCCGGACACCGGGCGATCCTGTCCCTAACCCTGATTCGACGCACTGTTATAGATTTGATTTATCCACATGGGTCGAATAATTGATGACAATCAGGTACCATTACACGGGTAATAACCTTATACAACCTGTTGTATTTGGAATTCTAACAACTAGATAAAACCGAGGAGAGATATTCTGATGTCCGATAGTTCCAAGAAAGAATTCAAAGAGTTGCTGACTCGCGATGCCAAAAACGGCAAGCTGGGGCGACGCGATTTCATGCGATTTGCCGTCGCTGCAGGCATGTCCGTGCCCCTCGCTTCCGGTCTGTGGACCAGCGAAGTGGCCGCGGCAACTCCTAAAAAGGGCGGCAAATTCAGGGTCGGGGTACACGATGTGAATACCTCCGATACCTTTGATCCAGGCACCTACCAGAGTGTCGGCATGATTCAGCTCGCGCATACCCACCGCAGTTACCTTACCGAAATTACCCCTGAAAACGGATTGGGGCCCGACATGGCGGATTCCTGGAGCGCATCGCCCGATGCCAAGGTCTGGACCTTCGAGCTCAACAAGAACGCGACTTTCCATAATGGCAAGAAATTTACCTCCGCCGACGCCATTGCATCGCTGAACCATCACCGCGGCGAAAAATCGACTTCGGCGGCCAAGGCATTGCTGACCACCGTCACCGATATCAAGGCGAAAGACGACCATACCATCGTGATCGAACTCAACCAGGGATTTGCCGACCTGCCCTGGGTCATGACGGACTACCACCTGGTCATGCTGCCGGCCAAATCCGACGGCACGGCTGACTGGCAAAGCCAGACCGGCGCAGGCCCTTACGCGATTACCAATCACAAGCCCGGCATTAGCACCACGCTCGAGCGGCACGGCGGCTGGCATCGAGAGGGCGCCTATTTCGACGAAATCGAAATGCTGGGCCTCAACGACCCGAACGCGCGCCAGACCGCGCTGATTACCGGCGATGTCGATGCGATTACCTCGGTCGACCTGAAAACGGTAGCCCTGCTCGGCCGCAATCCCAATATCGAGGTGGATAACGTACCCAGCGGATCCGCGATTACGATGCCGATGTTTTGCGATGTCGCACCTTTTGACAACGTGGATGTAAGAATGGCGCTCAAACTCGCCGTCGACCGCAAGGATATAGTCGAGAAAATCATGTTTGGCACCGCGACCCCTGGTAACGATTTTCACGTTTCTCCCGGCATGCCCTATTTTCCCAAGGATATTCCCCAGCGGGTCTATGATCCCGACAAGGCCAAGTTTCACCTGAAGAAAGCCGGGGTGAGTTCGCTCAAGGTTAGCCTGTCGGCGGCCGACAGCATTCTGCCAGGCGCGGTCGACATGTGCGTGCTTTACAGCGAACATGCCAAAAAGGCGGGCATTCAGATCGACGTCAAGCGCGAAGCCAACGACGGCTACTGGTCGGATGTCTGGTTGAAAAAACCATGGACATTCGTCAAGTGGGGCGCGCGCCCGACACCCGACAACATGTTTACGCTGGCTTACAAGGATGATGCCGCATGGAACGAGTCGCACTGGCAGAACAAGCGTTTCAATGAACTGCTGCTGATCGCCAAGGCGGAACTCGATGAGCAGCGGCGCGCCGAGCAGTATCGCGAAATGTGCCAGCTGGCGCGGGACGACGGCGGTACCGTCATTCCGATTTTCGTGAATTTTGTATATGCGCGAAACAAGAAGGTGCAACACGGGCCCAGCCTGGCATCGAGCTGGGAGCTCGATGGCGGGCGTGGCTACCATCGCTGGTGGTTCGCATAAGCCGGCGGGCCGAGTGCATGTTTCATTAAATGCAGTCTGAACTGCGTACCCCGGCACGATCGGGGTACGCGGCTTGTCTGGATAACATAACAAAGTGCGTCACTAAATTGATGCCACTCGAGGGGGGATGCCTGCAATGGGCGATATTGTATCAATAGTCTTGAAAAGACTGGGGCTGGGATTCATCACGCTCCTGGTCATCTCGGTCATCATCTTCGGCGCGGTAGAACTGCTACCCGGCGATATTGCCCAGGCGGTACTGGGACAGGGTGCCACCGAGGATAACCTCGCGGCGCTGCGCACGGAGCTCGGTCTCGATCGGGCAGCTCCGGTTCGTTACTTCGAGTGGTTGTTCAATGCCATCCAAGGTGATTTCGGCAATTCCCTGATTTCCAAAACACCCGTGTCGGAAGCCATCGGTACCCGCTTTGGTAATACGCTGTTCCTGGCCGTCTATGCCGCACTGATCGCGGTTCCAGTCGCCATATTCCTCGGCGTCGCGGTGGCGCTGTTCAGGAATTCGGTATTCGACCGGGTTGCCAATGTACTGACCCTGACGTCGATATCGTCACCGGAATTTTTCCTCGGCTACGTGCTGATTCTGTTCATCGCGGTCAAAGGCGGATTTTTTCCAGCCATCGCCAAGATAGACGATGACATGAGCCTGCTCGACAAGCTCAATCGCACCTTCCTGCCCGCCTTGACCATGGTACTGGTGGTAGTGGCACACATGATGCGGATGACCCGGGCGTCGATCATCAACCTGCTGGCCTCTCCATACGTGGAGATGGCACGCCTCAAGGGTGTGCCCGCGTGGAAGGTAATCGTCAAGCATACGCTGCCGAACGCCTGGGCGCCGGTCATCAACGTCATCGCCCTGAACCTTGCCTACCTGGTAACCGGGGTGGTGCTGGTCGAGGTCGTGTTTGTTTACCCGGGTATCGGTCAATTGCTGGTAGACGCCGTAACCAAGCGAGATTTTCCGGTGGTGCAGGCCTGCTGCCTGATATTCGCGGCAACCTTCATCCTGCTAAACCTGGCAGCCGACGTGGGGTCGATTCTGACCAACCCGCGCTTGCGTCATCCGAAGTGAGGGCTGAATCATGAACTATTTTATCATTGGATTTTACGCACTCCTGATCGGCGCTTCATCGCTGGCCGCTTTCTATCAGAAGCGCACCCCGTTCATTCTGCTGTTTTCGCTGACCCTGGTTTCCTTCGTGATGGGGATTGTCGGAGGGGAGGCGATGCTGTGGGCGGTTACCCTGCTTGCCGGGTTGATTGCCTTTTCCGCGGGTGTTTCCTACTCGTTCCGCGAATTCCTGGTGATTATCCTGCCAACAGACATGGCCAAGGAAGTGCGCACCGCACCGCTGACGGCCGGGTTCGGGTTGTTCGTTATCTTCACCTACGCAATTTCCGGTATCTTTGCGCCGATTATCGCCCCCTATGGTGAGGCCGAGGTAATTTCGTCCGCGTTTGCGCCTGCCGATGAAAACATGCTGCTCGGCGCCGACCAGCTGGGCCGGGACATGTTCAGCCGAATCATTTACGGCGCCCGCAACACGGTCGGCCTGGCGCTGCTGGCGACCATTCTGGCCTTTTTGATGGGCGCTACCGCAGGATTGTACGCGGCCACCAAGGGCGGCAAGCTCGACCAGTTACTCGGCCGGGTGGTGGATGTGGTCATGTCGATTCCGTCGTTGATCTTTTCCCTGCTGTTGTTGAGTATTTTTGGCACGAATACGACTACGCTGATCATCGTCATCGCCATCATTTACGCGCCGCGGGTGTTCCGTCTGGCGAGATCGGTTGGCGGCAACGTCGTGGTAATGGACTACATCGAAGCCGCCAAGCTCCGGGGCGAAGGCACCTGGTACCTGATTCGCAAGGAGATACTACCCAACTCGATGGCACCCCTGATTGCAGAGTTCGGTCTCGAGTTCTGTTTCGTATTTCTGCTGGTAGCCGGCCTGTCGTTCCTCGGACTCGGCATCCAGCCGCCGACCGCGGACTGGGGTTCGATGGTGCGGGAGAATGCAACGCTCATCTCCTTTGGCGAAATCACCCCCCTGATACCGGCGGCAGCGATAGCCTTGCTTACGGTGGCGGTTAACTTTGTGGTCGACTGGATGCTTTACCGGTCGTCCGGCCTGAAGGAGTAATCGAAATGAGTGCAGACAAAAGCGTATTGCTTAAAATTAGGAATCTGCGTATCGAAGGATACTCGGATGAAAAATGGATCGAAATCGTTCACGGTATCGACCTGACGCTGCACCGCGGCGAAGTCATGGGCCTGATCGGTGAATCCGGCGCCGGCAAATCGACCATCGGGCTTGCGGCCATGGGCTTTACCCGCGATGGCTGCCGCATCTCCGAGGGTTCCTCGATCGAATTCGACGGCATGGAATTAACCACGACGCCGGCATCAGACCTGCAGTGCTTGCGCGGCGCACGGATCGCCTACGTCGCGCAATCGGCAGCGGCGTCGTTCAACCCGGCACATAAACTGATCGACCAGCATACCGAGGCGCCGGTTCAATACCGAATCAAGAAGCGTCTGGAAAGCCAGGAAGACGCTATGGAGCTGTACGAGCGCCTGCGCCTGCCGAATCCGCGCGAAATCGGTTTTCGCTACCCGCACCAGGTATCTGGTGGTCAGCTGCAGCGCGCGATGACCGCCATGGCGATGGCCTGTCGGCCCGATCTGATCATTTTCGACGAACCGACCACCGCGCTAGATGTGACCACGCAGATCGAGGTGTTATCGGCCATACGCGATATCGTCGACCAGTTCAACACCGCGGCGATCTATATTACCCATGACCTCGCGGTGGTGGCACAGATGGCCAACGTCATCAAGGTTCTGCTCAAGGGCGACGAGGTAGAGGAAGCCGATACCCGGACCATGCTGGAGAATCCCAAGAACGAATACACCAAGTCGTTGTGGGCGGTGCGTGAATTCAAACGCGAACAGAAACCGAGGCCAACCCAAGGCGTGCCGCTGATTTCGGTCAAGAATGTCGACGCATCCTATGGCGACACCCCGGTATTGCACGATGTATCGTTTGATATTTTCGAGGGGATGACCGTGGCCGTCGTCGGTGAATCAGGTTCGGGCAAGTCGACGACAGCCCGCTGCATAACCGGTTTGCTGCCACCGACCAGCGGGGAGATTCTGTTCAAGGGACAGGCTCTGCCACCGGATTATCGAAATCGCACCAAGGATCAATTGCGCCAGGCCCAGATGATCTATCAAATGGCGGATACGGCGCTGAATCCAAAGGTAAAGATCAGCGAAATCATCGGACGACCGGCCCAGTTCTACAGCGGCCTGCATGGGCCGGATCTCAAAAGTCGTGTCGACGAATTGCTCGACCTGATCGAACTGGATCCATCGCAGTATTACAACCGTTATCCGCCAGAGCTTTCCGGCGGCCAGAAACAACGCATCGGCATCGCCCGTTCGCTGGCGGCAGGCCCCACCTTTATCATTTGCGACGAGGTGACCAGCGCGCTCGATCAACTGGTTGCCGAAGGTATTCTGCGGTTACTCGACAAGCTGCAAAAAGAGTTGAACCTGTCCTACATGTTTATCACCCATGACCTGGCAACGGTGCGTTCCATCGCTGACGAAGTCGTGGTGATGCAGTACGGCAAGGTCGTCGAGCAGGGGCCCAAGGATGAAATGTTCACACCCCCGCATCATGAGTACACCGACCTGCTGTTATCCTCGGTGCCCGAAATGGATCCGGACTGGTTAACGACACTGCTCGAAGAACGCGGTGTCGATGACATCGGCGAAGCAGCGAGGGAAAAACATAAGTAGACCAGGTCGGTTCAAGCCCAGGTTTACTATCACGATCAGGCCCGCCTCAAGGCGGGCTTTTTTTTGGGTTTTATCGTGGGCCTGCCACGACCCTGCTGATATTATCGTTTCGAATCAATATATCCATAGATGTTAATGAAGTCTTTAAAGGCGATCTGGTCGGCATTATTCGAAAGTTTGCGCGATCTGCTCCCGATCATCGTCGTCATCGGATTTTTTCAGCTTGCGGTGCTGCAGCAGCCCATTCCGAACTTCGGAGAGATCGCGCTCGGCATCGTATTCGTCGTCATCGGCTTAACCCTGTTCGTGCAGGGCCTCAACCTGGGTCTGTTCCCGATCGGAGAAGCCATGGCCTACGCGTTCGCCAGCAAAGGCAATATCTTCTGGTTGCTGTGTTTCGCGTTTGCCCTCGGCTTTGGCACCACCATCGCGGAGCCGGCGTTGACCGCGGTCGCCAATGAGGCCGCGCTGGTCGCCGCGGACGGCAAGATGATCGAAAAAGACGAACAATCGATGGCGTCCTACGCACTCGGATTGCGGTTTACCGTCGCGTTTTCGGTCGGGTTTGCCATCGTTATCGGTGTTTTTCGCATTGTCATGGGCTGGCCCATCCAATACCTGATCGTGGTCGGGTACACCGGCGTCGTTGTCATGACCTTCTTTGCGCCGCACGAAATCGTAGGCATCGCCTATGACTCCGGCGGGGTTACGACATCCACGATCACGGTGCCGCTGGTAACCGCGCTCGGGGTCGGCCTGGCCAGCTCGATCAAGGGACGCAACCCGCTAATCGACGGCTTCGGACTGATCGCCTTTGCTTCATTGACGCCGATGATTTTCGTCATGGGTTACGGCATGGTGATATAACCGGCCATGGTCCACATTTTCGAAGAGCTGCTTTTCACCATTGCCTATACCGTCTGGGACGTGGCGCCTATCGTGCTGGTTATATTCGGTTTTCAACTGGTTATCCTGCGTAAACCGATCCCCAACCTAAAAAAAATCGCTACCGGCTTTGTGCTGGTATTACTCGGCCTCGGATTCTTCCTCGAAGGTCTCGAAGCCGCGCTATTCCCGCTTGGTCGCCTGATGGCGCAACAGCTGACCGACCCGGGTTTTGTTGCCGGCGATCAAATCGGCAGGGTTCTCGACTGGCGGGACTACCATTGGGTTTACCTGTTCGCCTTCGCCATCGGGTTTTCGACGACGATCGCGGAACCATCGCTGCTCGCGGTCGCGATCAAGGCCAACCAGGTTTCGGCCGGCAGTATCGGCATCTGGGGATTACGCATCGCGGTTGCCATCGGCGTCGCGATCGGCATTGCGTTGGGCGTATATCGCATTATCACCGGCACCCCACTCTACTGGTATATCATTAGCGGATACGTTTTCGTACTGCTGCAAACCATGTTCGCACCACGCATGATCATCGCGCTCGCCTACGATTCCGGCGGCGTCACCACGTCGACGGTTACCGTGCCGCTGGTTGCGGCGCTGGGCCTGGGTCTTGCCAGTACCGTACCGGGCCGCAATCCCGTGCTCGACGGCTTTGGCCTTATCGCCTTTGCCAGCCTGTTTCCAATCATGTCCGTGCTCGCCTACGCCCAGTTATCGGCGTGGTTAGGCAAGCGCAGCATTAATACAAAAGCCCAGTGAGGTTTATCATGCACTTTAAATTAATCATCGCGTTAACCGAGGATTCGATCACCGACAAGATTGTCGAGGCCGCCAGGGAGAAAGGCGCCACCGGTTCGACCGTTATTTCCAGTGCGCGCGGAGAGGGGCTACAGGCTGCGAAGACCTTCCTGGGCCTGAGCCTCGAGGCCCAGCGTGACGTAGTTTTGATGCTGGTCGAAGAACACCTGTGCCGCGACATACTCGAAACCATTGCGCTTGCGGGAAAGTTCGACGCGAGCCCTGGATCCGGCATCGCCTTCAGCGTCGATGTCGAGGACGCGGTCGGCATATCACACCAGGTCAGCCAGTTAACCGAAATAGTCGAGGAAGAGATATGAATGATAGAAAAAACATTGTGCGCGTACGCGATGTCATGAAAACGGAGTTCGACATGGTAGAGGGCATGGACACCGTGGCCGACGTTTTAAGAAATTCGAAGTACCCGCAAACCAAGTGCTTCATCGTCAACATCCGGCATGATGACGACGAGTACGGCATCGTGCTGTTGTCCGATATCGCCAAGAAGGTGCTCGCCAACAACAAGTCGCCCGATCGGGTCAACATTTACGAAATTATGTCCAAGCCGGTGATAGCCGTGGACCCGGACATGGATATCCGCTACTGCACCCGGTTGTTCGAAAATTTTGGTCTGGGACGGGCGCCGGTGGTCGAAAACAAAAAGGTCGTCGGCATCATCGGCTACACCGACATCGTGCTGGACGGCGTACGCGACCGCCTGCTGTAACCGGGCGGTCGCACTCAAATATTCAGGATATTACCCGGTTTCCCGTTCCGGAACGATGCGCGCCTGTAACAGGCCTGGCCTCTGGCGAAATCGCCAGAACCCAAGGCACAGGGACCGACTTCCTCTCGATCACCCTGCCTCGTAGCCCGCCAAATTTCAGCCCTTGATAGCTATCCGGTTGGTAATCGATGAATCCTCGCGCGACGACCGACTGCAATTTAAGGACAGGACATCGCCTTCGGGCATGGCTCAGACAATGGCCTGTGATTTCAGAAACTGGACCGACTCGTGCGCGTGCACCGCGGCGTTGCGCACCAGGTTGTCGAAGTGCCGCACCAGGATACGCACGTACTCGGTGGTGTTGAAGGCGAAATACATTTGCCCGACGTAAACGGCCGCGCGCCGCGCGCCGAAAATGGTATAGGGTACCGAGTATCGCTTGCGCCCGTCGTACAGGTAAAGCCGCACGCTGGGGTAGAGTTCGTCCAGCGTCGCCAGCATGAATTCGACCTGCTCATGGCGCACGGCCTTGCCGAGATCTCGCCACAGGCCTTCGCCGCGGCAAAAGCCGACCAGGTTTTCGACGGGCATACAGATCTCGAGATCGTTATCCGGCCCCCGCGAAAAATTGAGGTGGTAGCGCGCCTGCTCCTTGGCGCGGCTGACCGGACGCTCGACGACTTCGCCGTACTCGTATTCGAGCACCTGGTCGGTCTTGACGATGTCGGGTAACTGCACCGGCACGTAGCGTATCTTCAGCCCTTCCGCCTCCTGGTACCAGCGTTTGAGGTTATCGTCGGCCGGGCTCGGCTCGTGCGGCGCGACCTCGAACGACTGGCGCAGAATCTCGGCGCCGAAGCGGCTGTCCTGGCTCAATCCGAGCAGCCAGTCGGTGCTGACCTGCAGCGACCGCGCCAGCGCCGCGACGGTGTCGGCGCGCGGCATGCGCAGGTTATCCTGCGCCAGTAGCTGCGACAGCGTCGAGCGATCGACGCCGGTATCGCGCGACAATTGCGACTGGCTCAGGTCGCGTTCCTGCATCGATTCGAGCAGGCGTTTGCGAAAAACGGACACGATTTCCTGCTTGTTCATGACAACAATCTCAATATTGTTTTGCAAATACTACATATTTATTATTTAAGAAACACTATTTATTTAATGCTTACAATAAAAACCTAGACAAAACAACACATCGATCCAAGAATACAAAGCCCCAAGCCCCACTATTTATAGGTGTTATCAATTTATGCAATCCAGCCCCTCGCGCGATACCGAAATTTTATCCGCGAAAATCGAATGGCCAACCTGGATTTTACTGGTCGTCACCTATACCGCCTGGATTGCGCTGACACTGAACTGGGAATCGATCCCCGGCTGGGCGATCTGGATACTCGGCGGTTACACGACAACCCTGCATAGCTCGTTGCAGCATGAAGCGATTCATGGACACCCTACGCGGAATCCGCGTTTCAACCTGGCGCTGGTGTGGCCGCCATTGCTGTTATGGCTGCCGGTCGAGTTCTACCACGAAAATCATCTGCGCCATCACCGCAACGAACTGACCAACCCGGACCTGGATCCGGAATCGTTTTTCGTCAAACTGGAAAAATGGCAGAAATTACCGCGCTGGCGCCAGTGGATCTTACTGTTCAACAATACCTTCGCCGGCCGCATGTTAATCGGGCCCTGGCTCGCGGCAGGAGGAACGCTGCAGAACGAATTTACGCTGTTGCACAAACGCGACTATAGCCACGCTAAGGCTTTAATCAGGCATGCCATCAGCGTCGCCGCAGTGCTTTACTGGGTGCTTGCGGTTTGCAACATGCCGCTATACCTGTACCTGCTGGCGTTTGCATGGCCCGGCACCAGCATGATGATGACCCGATCGTTTCTCGAGCACCGCTACGATCCCGACGAGGCGCATCGCACCGTGCTGGTCGATGGCTGCCCGCTAACGCGCCTGCTGTTCTTGAATAACAACTACCACTGGATCCACCATCACCGCCCGGAGCTCGCCTGGTACCGGATTCCGGCAGCTGCCCGCGCGCAGCGCGAGGAAGCGCTGGAGCAAAACGGCAATTACGCCTATCCGGGTTACTGGACGATCGCCTGGCGCTACCTGTTCAGACCCTGGACACACCCGGCCTACCCGCCGCAGACTCTGACCGCCTGAGGCGTGGTCGCGCTTGCACCGCCGCGCAGGTATCAGGCGGCGCAACAGCGCTTGAATTTTTTGCCGCTGCCGCAGGGGCAATTTTCATTGCGTCCCGGCTTCCACGGCGTAAAGCCAGGCGCCAGTTGCCGGCCGCTGGTATACAGCCATCGGTCCCGCTGCAGCACGAAATCGCTGCTTTCGCGCAGCGCGTCTACCCTGCCGCCTGCCAGAAACCGCGCCTCGAATTCCACCGTCGCCTGCAGTTCGCGCTGATCGACAGCGATGATTTCGAGGCCGATCCAGCGCACCGCGGCCTCGACAGACAGCGGCTTCGGCCTGTAGTCGGGATGCCAGGTCGACTCCAGGTACTCGAGGTTTCCCAGCGCGTAGGCGCTGAAACGGGAGCGCATCAGTTGCTCCGCGTTTTCAGGCAGCCTGTCATGTGATATAAATGGCGCGCAACACTGGTCGAATTGCAGGCCAGACCGACAAGGACAGTTCATAAACAACCGACAAAAGGATGACTATATCACCATGTCCCGGGCACTCGATATTCTGCGTAGCCGCTTTGGCTACGAACAGTTTCGCTTTCAGCAACGGCAAATCGTCGACACGCTGATCGCGGGCCGCGACGCGCTGGTGCTGATGCCGACCGGCGGCGGCAAATCAGTTTGTTACCAGATTCCCTCGATCCAGCGCACGGGGGTCGGCATCATTATTTCACCGTTGATCGCGCTGATGCAGGACCAGGTCGACGCGCTTGGACAGAACGGCGTCAGCGCAGCCTACCTGAATTCGACGCAGACAGCAGAACAGCAGCGGCAGATCAAACAGCGTCTGCGCGCCGGCGATATCGATTTACTCTACGTCGCGCCCGAGCGTGCCGTCGGCGAAGATTTTCTGCAGCTGCTGGAAGGCTGCAGGATAGCGCTGTTCGCCATCGATGAGGCCCACTGCGTGTCGCAATGGGGCCACGATTTCAGACCGGATTATCAGCAACTGAGCCGCCTGCACGAGCGTTTCCCGGAAATTCCGCGCGTCGCGCTGACCGCTACCGCGGACCGGCGCACGCTGCGCGAGATCGAACAGCAGTTACAGCTGCAGCAGGCCGAGAATTTCATCCACAGTTTCGACCGTCCCAATATCTTTTATCGCATCTCCCAGGGCGACAACAGTCGGCAACGGCTTTGGCATTTCATCGACGAAAATCACCCCGGAGATGCCGGGATCGTTTATTGCCTGTCGCGCAAGAAGGTCGACGAAACGGCCGCATGGCTGCGCCAGCAGGGGCGCGTCGCGCTGCCCTATCACGCCGGTCTCGATAAGGACACGCGCGCCGAGAACCAGCGTAGTTTTCTGCAGCAGGAAGGCGTAATCATCGTTGCGACGATCGCCTTCGGCATGGGGATAGACAAGCCCGACGTGCGCTTCGTCGCGCACCTGAGCCTGCCGAAAAATATCGAAGCCTACTACCAGGAAACCGGCCGCGCCGGGCGCGACGGCGATCCCGCGAACGCCTGGATGGCGTACGGACTGCAGGATATCATTTCGCTGCGCCAGATGATGGCGCAAAGCGATGCCGACGAGCAGTACAAACGCGTGCTCTATCACAAGATGGAAGCGATGCTGGGCCTGTGCGAACAGACGGGCTGCCGGCGCCAGACCCTGCTCGGGTATTTCGGCGAATCGATGGACAAGCCCTGCGGTAATTGCGATAACTGCGTGGAGCCGCCGCAAACCTGGGATGCGACCGAGGCCGCGCGCATGGCGTTATCCTGTGTATACCGCACCGGCCAGCGCTTCGGCGTCAACTACGTCATCGACGTGCTGATGGGCCATGCCCGGGAGCGCATCCTGCAAAATGGCCACGATCGGCTCAGCACTTTTGGCATCGGCAATCTCGACACCAACGAATGGCGCAGCCTGTTCCGGCAATTGATCGCGCTCGGATACCTCGACAGCGATATCGACAATTACGGTGCGCTGAAGATGACACCGTCAGCCCGGCCGCTGCTGCAAGGCGAACAGCAACTGAAACTGCGCAAGTTCCATAAAGCGATAAAACCGGCAAAGCTGGCGGCCAGCAAGGTCAAGCCGCAGTTACGCAATGCCGACGCGGCCCTGTTCGAGGCGCTGCGCCTTCATCGCACCGAGCTGGCGCAGCAGCAGGGCGTACCGCCCTACGTCATCCTGCACGATAAAACGCTGTACGCGATCTGCGATCTGCGCCCTGACAGCATCGACCATCTCGCCGCGATACCCGGCATCGGCGAACGCAAGCTCGACCTCTATGGTGAGGACCTGATACGGATTGTTGCACAATACCCCCGCCCTGCCGTGACCGACGCCCGGTCGGCCGAAACCGTCTGACCGGAATCCCGACGGCGGCATCGACAGAAAGACGTTTATATAACCGAATTGATATTTGAATTTTTAGGCCGCGTGATATGCTGTCAGCCCTGTCACTGCGTGCAAGACCGCGACCCGTGGAAGCAGTGACGACAACCGTAACGGAGCAACCATGGCAGAGCATCGGTTTAGTTTACGCGCATCCTTTAATTACAGGGGAGAGGAAAACAAGCTGGCTCGGCTCGAGGTCGAACTGCTGACCGACGAGGGCTGGATCCCGCTCAAACTCGGCGTCAAATCACCCGGCTTTCTGCTTTTCGTCTACTCGTTTTTCATCTGCCAGCATACTTATTTCCACGCCAACAGCACCGAACGCGGCCTGCAACTCGAACGCGCCGACGAAACCATGGAATTGAGGGCGGACGGCGACTGGAAACTAAAGCGTGTCAAGATAACGATCGACGCGGTGCTACGCGAGGGCAGCGCCGACAGGGAATCGATCGCTTATATCAGGCGTCGCATGCGCCATTGCCCGGTGTCGATCAACATCATGGAGCCGCCCGACTACCATGTCGCGCTGAATTTCAAGTAGCGCGTCTGTCGTTTCCGAGTCTTTCGGCGAGCGCCCTGATCTGCTGCCAGGTCTGCCGCGGCAGCGCGATACCGCTGCCGACGGTCCTGTCGCGGTGCTCGCGTTCGCGCTCACCGGGAATTTCGACGCGCTCGAAGCCCGGCGCCGGCGGGCAGTTGCGCAGCTCGTCGAGAATTTCCTCGGCGATGCGCTGCATCGTCGTTGCTTCCCGGTAACGCGAGGTATCCAGCGTCAACAGCAGCCAGCTACCCTCGGTTTCGGTAGGGCCCAGCATGGCCTCGGCAACGATCTCGGCGGCTAGCGCCAGCGCGTAGCCCTTGTGGCCGCCGGAGGGCATGATCGCACCGCCGCGAAAATAATCCTCGGGGTCGCGCGTCACCACACCCTGGCTGTTCATCAAAACATTGTCCGGCAGGCGCGCACCGGCGCTGCGCGCCGCGTAAATCCAGCCGCCGGCGATTTTCGAAGTCGCGAAATCGAACATCATTGGCCCGCGTTCGCCGCCCGGCACGGCGATACTGTAGGGGTTGGTCGGCAACATCGCCTTGCGACCGCCATAGGGAGCGACCTGGCGCCACTTCTCCCGTCCGCCGCCGCCGAAACAGATGCTCAGAAATCCACGATAAGCAGCCGCCTCGGTAAACGCACCGAGCCTGCCGGTGTGGCCGACATTGCGAATCGCGACCGCCGAGACGCCCTGCTCCCGCGCCAGCCTGCAGCCCTCGTCGTTCGCAAGGCGCATCGCCGGAATGCCGATACCGCCGTTGCCGTCGACGACCGTCGCACCGCGTTCGGTGGTCGTGATTTCGGGTTCCACGTCGGGGCGCATGTAGCCCGATTCGAATTGCTCGACATACTGCAGGGTGCGCATCAGTCCATGTGACTCCATGCCGCACAGGTTGGCATCGGCCAGATGCCCCGCCACCTGTCGGGAAATCTCCGGGCTACAGCCGATGTTTTCGAATATCAGGCTAACCAGATCGATGATCTCCGCCACGGGAATCACTGCCCGCTCATCGCTGAGTTCGAGTTTGCTGCGCACCTTAACCTGATCGCTCAATAGGGTAACCTCGAATTTCGGGTTAGCGTCAAGTATAACGATTACGACGAATCAGCTGCCAGTTTTCGTGGCTATCGATGCGAGAGAAAGTCTGCGCACCCCCGGTTTTCGACCATGTCACCAGTCAGGGTCATCGCAGCGCGCGTCGCTGTCGGTGGTGGTTGTGGATATACCCTTTGCCGACAATCGCCGACGGTTACCGGCCCATGGGTCTCACCGGCGGGGATCGTTGCCAACCAGTGTAAATGCCTTTATTTCGATCGCCATCATCTATACTATTTTCTCGCTGGAATAACCCGGGGTTCCAATGATTCTTGAACTGATCAAGGCCGTATCGATTTTGCTCGCGCTGAGCCTGCTGCAGGGTTTTATCGTTCGCTTCTGGCGCAAGAACAAGACGGTCGAGCATATCCTCTCGGGTCTGCTGTTCGGCGGGATCTGCGTCGTCGGCATGATGCTACCGATAGAAGTGACACCAGGCGTCATCTTCGATCCGCGCTCGGTCATCCTCAGCATGGCCGGTCTGTTCGGCGGCGCCATCGTGGCGGCGATCAGCGCGGTCATCGCCGCCGTTTACCGCATCTGGATCGGCGGCGGCGGTGTATACGTCGGCGTCGCGGTCATCGTCGCCTGCACCTCGCTTGGCCTGGCATACCGCTACGCCCAGCACAAAGACTGGGTCAAGATCGGGCCCTGGCAGCTCCTGGTATTTGGATTCGTCGTTCATGTAATCGAGGTAGCGCTGTTTACCCAGTTACCGGCGGAAGTGGTCCAGCGCGTTATGGACACGGTAGCCCTGCCGATGATTATCACCTTCACCCCGGCAACCGCCTTTCTGGGATTGCTGCTGGTCGATATCGACAACCGCTTCAAAACCGAATCCGCGCTCAGGGAAAGCGAGGCGAGGCTGTCTCGCCACCTGCAGTACACGCCGCTGGCCGCGATGTCGCTGGACAACGAGTATCGCTGTACGCAGTGGAATCGGGCGGCGGAAAAAATATTTGGCTACAGCGCCGACGAGGTACTGGGCGAGGATTTATCGAAACTGGTGATCCCCGACCATGAAAAACAGGAAGTATTTGAGGTGCTGGATTCGCTCAAGGCGCAAAAAGGAGGAACGCGCAATATTAACGAAAACAGGACCAAAGATGGCAGAACCATCGTATGCGAATGGTACAACACTCCCATCCTGGACGATCAGGGCAGAACGATTGGAATATCGTCCCTGTGCGAAGACGTCACGGAGCAGGAAACGATTCGCAGGGAGCAGGAAATCCTCACCCGCGAACTGGAAACGAGGAACGCAGAGCTGGAGCGTTTCGTTTATACCGTATCACACGATTTACGTTCCCCGCTGGTGACGATCAAGGGATTTATCGGCCTGTTGCAAAAGGATATCGACGACAACGATGTCGACCGGATCAATAACGATTTGCAGAAAATCAACAAGGCAGCAGACACGATGGGAGACCTGCTGAGCGGGCTGCTCGAACTCAGCCAGATCGGTCGTATCGTAAATCCACCTGAATCCGGCTCGCTGGACCGGCTTGTCGACCAGGCTATCGAAAACGTCGCAAGCGAGATCGGCGAACGTGGTATCGAAATCGTTAGAACCGACAATATGCCTGACTACTGGGGTGACCGGCTGCGGCTGCTGGAAGTTTTTCAAAACCTGATCGAGAACGCGGTCAAGTTCATGGGTGACCAACCTGCCCCTCGCATCGAGATAAGCGCGACCGAAAATGGCGATAAAATTGTCTGCGAGATCCACGACAATGGAATCGGTATAGATCCGGAATATCACGAACGGATTTTCGATCTGTTCGAGCGCCTGAATCCGGAGATCGACGGCACCGGTATCGGCATGACCCTGGTAAGGAGGATCATCGAGGCCCATGGAGGAGAAATCGGGATCGAATCCGAAGGCAATCGCCAGGGCACGAGTTTTATTTTCACGTTGCCGGTGAAACCTGCCGAGCAGGCCACCGTTCAGAGAAAAGTCGTAAACCTGTAGCCGGGTCCTGGATTCGGTTCCGTTACTGCCAGGGTCCTGTGCAGCTTCGGTCGATTTCTCGATTGAGTTTCCCGGGAATATACCAGGGTGTTTTCAGCCGCTTCGCGCCGTCTCGGTGGCTGCGCCGACAACCCGGGTTCCCTTTCGCGGAAATGGCAGCTAACGTCTCTTCGACCAGGGCTTTCAGCGTGGACCCTTGGTTCCCTAGCCTCGAACGCGTGCATGCCGGAATTTTGGATTCACCTGAATCCCGGCAGCAGTCCGCCCACGGCGGCACCGACGACAATCAACGCGACGGAGGCAGCGTCCTGGACCGGCAGTGTACCCCCGCCGAATCCGAACAGCGCCAGCAGCGCGATGCCGAGGCACAGCATCATTGCGCCGCACACCTGGCGTAACGGGGATAAGGCCGGCGCATCGGCTCTGCGCGCTAACCGTTCCAGCGGCGACAGCAGCAGTGCCAGGGGCACCAGCAGGATCACCAGTATGGCAATCCACAGGGGTCGCGTAATCCACCAGATCGCCGTGCCCGGTTCGAAATCCAGCCCCGTCCCGCCGGTGCGGTAAAGCAGGCCGATGAAGACAATCATCAGGGTGAGATGCCAGAGGTAGATCGTCATGATCATGCTGTTCACCAGCACGGTCGCCGTCCACAGGCGCAGGTTCGTCAGCGCGCGGCGCATCGGCCGCTCCACCGCCATCAGCAAACCGAACTGAAACACTGCGAGCGCGAGCAGGGTAATCTTTGGCGGCGTGGTATTGGACAGATTCTGATCCGGAGATCCGACCATCGCCAGCGGATAGGGTCCGTAAAAAACGAGCAGCCATAGCACAACCAGCGCCAGCCCCGCATATATAACCAGACGCGACGGGCTCGGCAGGCGACCCTGCTGCCACGCGAAGCCGAGGTTGTGTATCGCGAGCCAAACCCAGAAATAACTGCTCCAGCTGGGCCAGTGCAGGTCCGCGCCAAAAAAAACCAGATCCATCAGCATGGCGATCGCGACCAGCAGCCAGAATGACAGGAATCCGAGGCGCCGCCAGACACGGTGCATCGCCGGCGCCAGAATGACCACCATGATATAGATAGCCAGAAACCAGGTCGGAATCAGCGAAGCACGCGAGGCCAGCTGAATCACCCCGGGGCTGACATCGAGTGCGTACATGATGGCCGCGATCGCGGCCCAGGCCAGCATTAACGCGAGCAACGGTATCGCCAGCCGATTCAGCCGCAGCGACAGCCAGGCGCCATACCCGATTCCGCGACGGCGTGCGCTCTCGATCGATACGGCGTTGGAAAAGCCGCCGACGATAAAGAAGATCGGCATCACCTGGAAAATCCAAGTCAGCCATTGCGTCCATGGCTGTATTTGAAACAGGTGCTCCGTGGTCAGCGAACTGTCGTAGTAATAGACGGTAGTCATCAGCCAATGTCCCACGATGACGATCAGAATCGACACCGCTCGCAGGAAATCGACATATCGATTCCGCTGTTGCGGGGTCTGCGCCGCCATCGCGCCTGCCTGTCGCCAGATTCGCATGTTTTCGCCCGGATGATTTATTCCGTTTGATAACCGGCTTCGATAATAACCGGGGCCGGAACCCTGCCGTGTTGACCTCGATCAGCTGCTGTCCGGAAACCGAGGCCACCCGATCCCGGTAACCTGATGAGACGCTGTCGTCATGCGCGGGCTCGGCCAGCAGACCCGAAAAATAGCAGATATAATCGAGTAGCCGACATCCACTACCAGGAATGCTGCTGGCTGTTACCTCATTCCATTCATTGGGTCCGGAGTCGTTCGATCAGGTGTCGATCCAGTTGCCGATCGATGTCCGAGCGCTCGAGATTCGGTGATCGGTCGCTGAGGTAGCAGAAGGCGACGCGCCACAGCCGGTCGAATTGCTCCCAGAACAGCTGCCGGGCTTCCGGAAAGCGCCAGCCTTCACCGATGACGATCGCGTAAATCCTCACTGCTTCGTCGGTCAGCCAATGGCTGCGCATGAACGATTCGAGCTCCGCCATGCTTCCTGGCTGTTGAATCAGCGGCTTGTGGTGCTCAATCCAGCGAGTCAATACGGCCAGTATCAACGCCGACTTGTCCGGAAAATGATTGTAAACGGTCGGCTTCGACACCCCGCTGGCCCGGACCACCATGTCGATCGAGGTGCCTTTGAAGCCATGTTCCAGAAACAGGGGGAGTGCGGATGCTGCGATATGGTCTTTCTTGGATTGCTGCGCCATGCCCGTCCTGACAATGCGAATGGATAACCGAAACTATACTAAACCGTTTAGTTTCTGTCATTATCCGGATTCGCGTCGTGCGCGCGGAATGGGATTGAACGGCGACTGCATTTTACAATCCAGATCCACCGTAAACATTTCGCCTAAGGACATAATGAAAGATATCCTGTGACTTTTATTGCAAGCTCAGACTATAGCAATGGCACCCGACTTCGATTGTCGCTGCATGCAGGCCAGAACAATGATTCTTTAGCGGTATAAATAGCCACTTGGATGACTGTCCCTCGAACACGGAACAGGAACATGCGACAGGTAGAGAAGACCACGCCCGATTCCACGGCACCTGCCGGCCTGCAACTCTGGCTACAGGCGGTGCGACCGTTCTCGTTTACCGCATCCACCACCCCGATGCTGCTGGGGGCCGCGCTTTCCTATCATAATCAACAGATCGGTATCGTCGATCACATCCAGTGGTTCTTCCTGCCCCTGATTCTTGCATGCGGATTGCTGTACCATGCAGGATCGAACCTGATCAGCGATTACTTCGACTTCAAGTACGGCGTCGATACGCAAGACACCCGGGGATCCAGCGGAGTGCTCGTGCAGGGCCTCCTGCAGCCGGTGCAGGTTTACCGGGCCGGTCTCCTGCTGCTCGCGCTAGGTACCCTTCTCGGCATCTCCTTCGTTATCAGCAGGGGAATGTTTGCCGCGGTGCTCGGCGGGATCGGACTGCTCGGAGGCTATTGCTATTGCGGAGGGCCGAAGGGGTATAAGTACATTGCCCTCGGCGATGTGTTCGTCGGTATGCTGTTTGGACCCCTGATGGTGTTCGGCTCCTATTATTGTCTGACCGGGAACACCGATACGATGTTCATTTTCCCGGCATCGCTGCCGCTGGCATTACTCGTTATCGGTATACTCCACGCCAACAATACGCGAGACATAGTGCGCGACAGGCGGGCTAATTCCTACACCGTCGCCGGAGTAATGGGCTTCAGGATTTCCAGGCTTTATTATGCGGCCCTCGTTATTCTTGCCTATGTCGCGGTGGTCGGGTCTGCCGCGGTAAAGCTGCTGCCTCTCGGCTCCTTACTGGTTCTGCTTACCCTCAAACCGGCCTTCGAAGCGCTGCGCAACATGCTGGCAAGCACCGGGCCGGACGATGCCAGGCTCACCTGCGCCGATCAACTCTCGGCGCAACTTCATCTCGGCTTTGGTCTCACGCTGATCGTCGGTACCGTGGCTTCGTCCTTCTTCATCTAGATCCCGCTTTCAGCGACCCCACTATCTGGCTCTGTTCCGATGCGGGCGTCATGGCGGGGTTGATTTATGCATAGTTCTATGCAAACTATACTAAACCGTTTAGTTAATACCTTTAGAACGGCGCATTCTGTGCCCGGAGGCCACGATGATTCGCAGCGACAATGGTTATTTTGGTGAATTCGGCGGACGTTTCGTCCCCGAAATACTGCTGCCAGCCCTGACCGAACTCGAAGACCTGTTCTTCAGCCTGCGCGACGATCCGGATTTCTGGCAGGAATATGTCACGCTGTGCCAGGAGTTCAGCGGGCGCCCCACGCCGTTGACGCCGCTGCGGCGCCTGTCGACGCTGCTGGGCGGGGCGCAGATCTGGCTCAAGCGTGAGGACCTCAACCATTCGGGCGCACATAAAATCAATAACGTACTGGGCCAGGGGCTGCTGGTTCAGCGCATGGAAAAAAAGCGCGTGATCGCCGAAACCGGGGCCGGTCAGCACGGCCTTGCGACCGCGATCATGGCGGCGCGTCTCGGGCTCGAGGCAACCATTTACATGGGCGCCGAGGATATCGAACGGCAGTATTCCAACGTGTTCTGGATGCGCCAGCTCGGCGCGAACGTCGTCGCTGTCGAGACCGGCGCGAAAACGCTCAAGGAAGCGCTGGACGAGGCCCTGCGCGACTGGGCGGCAACTGTCGAAACAACCCATTACGTGCTCGGCACCGCCTGTGGCCCGGCGCCCTTCCCGGAGCTGGTATCATACTTCCAGAGTATAATCAGCGATGAAATCAAGGAGCAGTCGATGCGCCAGATGGGGCGCCTGCCCGACGAAATCGTCGCCTGCGTCGGCGGCGGCTCGAACGCGATGGGCGCCTTCGGCGCGTTTCTCGACAACCACGAGGTAACCCTGGTTGGAATCGAGGCCGGGGGCATCAGTTTCGAAGACGGCAAACACTCGGTTCGCCTGTCGCATAACACCGGCGAGACCGGCATCGCGCAGGGATACAAGACCCTGTTCCTGCAGAACGCCGACGGGCAGCTCGGCGACACGCACAGCATCGCTGCCGGGCTCGACTACGTCGGGGTATCGCCGATACTGGCCTACCTGTCGCAACAGGGCCGTGTCATTCCGGAATCCGCCACCGACGACGAGGTAACCGAGGCATTCAGCCTGCTGATGAAAACCGAGGGCATCATCCCAGCGCTCGAATCGGCCCACGGCCTTGCCGGCGGCTTCAAGCGCGCAAGGCAGATGCGGCCGGATCAGCATGTCGTCATCAACCTGAGCGGGCGCGGTGACAAGGACATCTTCAACATCGCGCGCGCTTTTCCGCAGCGCGAATGGACCGAGTTCCTGCAGCGAGAAGCGGCCCGCTCGACCGAGTTACTGGCCCAGAACAGAGGACACTGAACATGTTCCCAGCACAATTCGATAAACTGCAAATCATGTCGCATGCCGTGGTTGGCTTTCCCAGCCTCGAAGAAAACGAAAAAGCGATCGCCGGGCTTGCCGACGCCGGTGTGAAACTGATCGAGCTGCAGGTCCCTTTCAGCGATCCGGTTGCGGATGGCCATACGCTGGTCAACGCCTGCTACGAGGCACTCAAACACGGCGGCTCGGTCAGGGCAACGCTGGACCTGGCGACAAAGGTCTGCGTGCGTCACCCAGAGGTGACTTTTATCCTGATGAGCTACCTGAACCCGCTATACCGCTTTGGTCTCGAGGAACTGTTCGAACAAGCCGCTGCGGCCGGCATCAGGGGCATGATCGTGCCCGACTGGCCGGTCGAGGAAATCGAGCCCTGGCTGCCGAAACTCGATGCACTGGGGCTGGCGCCGATATTGATGGTAACGCCCAATACCGCGCCGCAACGCATCGAAAAAATCGTGCGCGCGTCGCGCGGCATGATTTACGTGGTCTCGCGCATGGGGGTCACCGGGCACGAAACACAATGGGGCGAAAAATTCGAGAATTACATCGCCGGGATCCGTAAGCACACCGACCTGCCGCTCGCGGTCGGCTTCGGCGTGCGCAGCAGCGATGACCTCGCCGCGCTGAACGGCAAGGCCGAGGTCGCCGCCTTCTGCTCGCAGTACATCGAATGGCAGCGCGACAACGGCAGCGACATTGCCGCGGACAAGATGAAATCGATCATCCAGACCATCGCCGCGGCCTAGCCGGCGAGACTTGGGAACTTCCCGACCGCTACTCCATGGGATGACCCGGGATGTTCGGCCTCGATAAACTGCTGTGGCTGGTACTGGCCGCAATGCTCGCCCTCTACTGGTGGCAGAGCGGCCTGTACAAGGGCAGGGCCCGCGACCTCGCGACCACGCACTGCAGTCAACTGGGTTTACAGCTGCTCGATCAAAGCATGGTCATCGTCGGTTTCTGGCCGGTGCGCGCCGCTGGGCGGCTGGTGTTCCGGCGCAGCTACCAGTTCGAGTTTGCGTCGACCGGCGATCAACGCTACCAGGGGCGGCTGGTCATGGAGGGCATGAACCTGAAATCGATCAGCCTGGAACCTTATAAGCTTCCGGATTCCGAATGATCGCTCGCATCTGCTTTTGTTGTGAAATATTATTAACTATCCATTCGGTCTTATTGTCTATACTCGACTTTCAGCCTCAACAACGAACATCAACATTAACCGGAAAGATAATGAAAAAACTACTCATCATATTTATCGTTGCAAGCCTCGGCGCGCTTTCGGGTTGCGAGACTTTCGACGCTTACACCGGCGAGAAGAAAGTTTCCAGCACCGCGAAGGGCGCGGGCATCGGCGCCGGAGTCGGCGCAGTCATCGCCTACTTGAGAAACAAGGACGAGCCCAGCAAGGAGCGCAAGAAGAAGATGCTACAGGCAGCCGGTATCGGCGCGGTCGCCGGCGGCGGCATCGGTTACTACATGGACAGCCAGGAAGCGAAACTGAGGAAAACCCTGCGCGATAGCGGGGTCAGCGTAGAACGCGACGGCGACAACATCAACCTGATCATGCCGGGCAACATTACCTTCGTTACCGCGGGACATGATCTGAACGCAGATTTCAATCAGGTCCTGGATTCGGTCATCCTCGTATTACAGGAATTCAACCAGACCATCATCGTCGTCGCCGGGCACACCGATAGCAGGGGTTCGAACGAATATAACCAGGGTTTGTCGGAGCGCCGCGCTAATTCGGTGGCGCAATACCTGCTGGCAAAAGGCGTCGTTGCCGCACGTATAGAATCCGTCGGCTTCGGCGAAAGCCATCCGATAGCAGACAATTCTACCGAGGCAGGCAGAAGCCAGAATCGCCGCGTCGAGCTGTCGCTGGTGCCGATTACGGAAAACTCCCTCCAGGGCTAGTGCCGGAGAAGGTCGCGCTGATTACGCCTGCGTCAGATCAGCGTATTCAGCTCCAGCGCCAGCTCGAAAGCGCTCTGGTAGGCTGATTCGACGCGACCCTGGATACACCAGTCGCCGATTGCGGCGAGCCGCTGTTCCCGGTCCAGATAGTAACGCGCGCCGGCCTGCTTTTCGATGTTGGCGTAGCGCCAGCGATGCAGCGCGCTGTGGTCAGCGGGCGGCAGGTCGTAACGGATGACCCGCGCCAGTTCGGCGAGCAGATACGCGCTGACCCAGTCCGCCTCGGCTTCGATATTTTCCTCGGCCCAGCGGTTGGTCGAGTGCACCAGCAGGGTATAAGAGTCCGGCCTGCCCGGCTTGCTGTTGTCGTTCGATATCCAGCTAATATCGGCGCCGCCGACGAATGCAGCCTGCCAGCCGATATCCAGCGGCTTCGCAAAACCAAGCATCAACGAGTAGCAGCCGAGCATTCTCCTGCCCGCCAGGGCGGCGTAAGGGGCAAAGGTTTCTGGCAACAATGCGCGCGCCTGCTGCGCCGGAATCGCGCTAATCACCCAGTCGAACCCGCCCCGGCTGGCCTGGTTCTGATCCAGCAGCCGCCAGCGCAGGCCTTCGCGGATGATCAGGGTTATCTGGGTCTCGAGCGTGACAGCGAGCCCCTCGGCCATTCTTTTCGACAGCGCGCTCATCCCCGGCACGGCGACATAATGCGCCGGCCCGTCTCGCCACGAGCGTTCCGAGACGATCCCGCCCGAATCGATCTCGACGAAATCGGCATCCCATCGGGCCACGTCCCCGGCATCGATTAATGGTTCCAGGAAACGTTCGAAATTCTCCGACCTGGCGCTGAAAAACTGCGCGCCGTGATCGAACTGGTAAGGGTCGGCGCGCCGCGTCGCCATGCGGCCGCCGCTGCCACGCGACTTTTCGAATACCTCGACTTCGGCCAGCCCGCGCAGCTCGCGCGCGAGGGTCAACCCGGCGATGCCCGCACCAATAACCGCGATTCGCTTCATCCGGCCGCGGCTGTCGTTTTCAGCAAATGTCGAACCCTGCCCGAGAAAACGAACGCGACCGCGGCCGTGACGAGGCCAATCCACAGGGTCGACGTCAACAGGCTCAGCAGCGTCGGCGCGTTCACCGGTACGCCCTTCTCTATCCCGGAAGCCAGTCCGAGCAGCAGCAATGCAAACACCAGCCGTTCCGACAATCCCTGCAGCGACAGGTAGGTCGCACGCTGCGCGCGCGTGATACGCGGCGCGATCGCCGATCTGACCGGCGCGATCACCAGCGACATCGGAAAATTGCGCGCGCAGACGAGCACCAGCACGACCGGGTTGATCGCGATAGCCATTGCCGCGACGATTCCCAGCTGGATAAACATCGCGACCGCGAGCAATCCGACCAGCCCGAGCCTGGCCTCCCAGGCGACACTGGCCCGGGCGCCGAGGGCACCGCCGAACATCGAAACCGAAATCACGAGGCCCGAAATCAGCGGCGCGTAAGCGGACGCCTCGAACACGGGCAGATCCAGCAGGCTGATGTAGGGCTGATAAAACTCGAACACGATATGCGCCATCGCGTACAGCAGGATAACGATCGCAAATATCCACCCGAGCACCGGTTCGCGCAGGCGCGCGAAACAGCCGAGTAAAACCGTGGTAAAACTTTGCGGCAGCCTGCCGGCCTCGTCGGCATGGACCGGTTCGACGAAACGCCAGGCCAGCAATGCCATGGTAACGGCGCTGCACAGCGAAAACACGTAGGCCAACCTTAAATCGACGAGTCCCAGTAATCCACCCGACAGCGTCGCGACCGCGAGCATGATCATGCCCCACTGTTCGGCGTTCGCTTCGCGCTGCGCATATTCGCTTTCGCGTCCCTGCGCTTTAAGGGTATCGTAAAGGAACGCGGTATCCGTGCCCGACTGCATCGCGATCCCGGTGGCCAGCAAAAACTGGCCGGCGGCGAACCACCAGAAACCCGCTCCGACGATGAAACAGCAGTAGGACAGAATTAGCGAGGTCGCGGAGAGCAGCAGCGTGCTACGCCGGCCGATGCGGTCGGAAAAATATCCCGACGGCACCTCGAGTGCGAAAACCGACAGGTAATAAACCGCGGATAGTTCGATCACCTGGTCCAGCGGCAGTCGCTGACTCATATACAGGAAAAACACCGTGATCCAGGCGTGACCGTCGGACGCGGCCCGAAACCAGGGGTAGAGCTGAACATTGCGCTGCAGTGATTTCAAGTGCTTAGATCCCTGCCGAGGCACAACACCTCGAACAGTACTTGACGCTGTACCAGTTGTTGCGACAACGCGTCCGCCTGGTAAAGCTAAGCTTGCAGACCGGGCATATTTTTTGCGGAAGATTCGTTTTTTTACGCACCAGGCTGCGCCCCATTATTATCCGGACGGACTTGTCGCCGCAATATCCGCGCAGACTCGATCAGTATCGGCTCGGCCAGAGACTAGAGACCAGATCATTTCAGCCAAGGTCTAATGCTTCCTGCGGCGTGACTTTTTCGCCCTGTGTCCTGACTGGGTATGCATTTCGGATGTGCCGAACTTCGCCAGCCTGATTTTCTTTTTACGGCGTTTCTCGAGGAAAACCAGGACCGTCAGGAACAACAGCAGGCCTCCGACAACATAGCTCCATGCCGGAATACGAAAGCGACCGAGATCGCCTTCGATCAGTTCACCCCCGACAAAATTTGCCTCGTGTATTCGTGCAGAAGTATCGTCCTCACGATCGAACGTGACTCTGACCTCGGCTTCCTGCGATCCTGCCCGAAGTTTTAGGATTCGGTGATAATCCGAATTGTGCAGGTGTAAATGCAACGAGTAGTACCCATCGGCGCCGGTCTTGCCAGTGCCCAGTACCACGCCATCCGCAAACGCCTGAACCGTTAAATTATGGATACCCTTCCGATCAGCATCGAGCACGTAACCCCGGATGTTATAGCGATGATCAGCCTCGTGATCAGCCCAGACATTATTGAAGAATAAGCTTCCCGTGATCAGCGCAACGATAATTGTTCTCATAATTTTTCGATTTCAGAGAGAAAAAAATGACAGTAAAATTATACAAGAGGGCGCAAACGGAAACGCAATATATTTAGTCATGGCCTATGCCGGTTACCGGCAGGGATCGTTTTTCGAAACTTAATAAACGCTTCTCGGCGTCAGCATAATGGAAAAATACACCCCTTCTTCGAACTAACGTCTCGCAACAATCCAAGATGAGGCCTTCTCCAGGGTTTGTAATACAACGAATAGATATGCAGTTCCGATCAAGTACTCGTGCTTAACTACCGCTTATTGCCGGGGATCAATGAAACCGGCGAAAAGAAGACTGATAATGATTTTTTGGTAATGGCGAAGGAAATTGTTGTTATACCTGAAAAAACTGACCCTGAAGAGCCTGAATATGTTACCTGCGATAATTGCCTGAATGAGGTTCCGATAGACGAGGCCGGGAGTTTTGAGGCAACCGACTACCTGGTTCATTGTTGTGGCCTCGAGGGTTTTGAAAAATGGAAACAAAAGAATCAGCATCAACAGTAAGGTGATAACAAAATCCCGAAGCATCGTTCAATAATGGAATTTATATCATCAGGCCCGTGTCGATCCCAAAGCGTACCCAAGGTGCTCGAACTGAGACAGGGACTGTACCAGACGCTGGGCGACATCGTCGACGTCAGCGTCGTCATCGCGTCGAACGCCTCGGGCCTGTCGATGACCGATATCCAGGCCAGCTGCGCGACCCCGGCTGATCGCGCCGGAGCTTACCGCGGAACTCGGAAAGGCGTTGGTCGACGGGTGTATCGACATGACCCGGGACCAGGATTTCGCGACCCTGAGCAGAAAATGACCGACGGCCTGGTCGAAATCGCCGAGCTGAAACGCAGACAGCTACAAAAGGCAGATAAACGGGGAGAGACTTCCGCATGAATTACGACGTCATCATTACCTGCGCCGTCACCGGTGCCGGCGACACCACCAGCCGCAGCAAGCTGGTGCCGATTACGCCGAGGCAGATCGCCGACGCCGCGATCGAGGCGGCCGAGGCCGGGGCCGCGGTGGTCCACGTGCACGTGCGCGATCCGGAAACCGGCCAGGGATCGCGCGATCCGGCGCTGTTCAGGGAAACGGTCGACCTGATTCGCGCCAGCGATACCGATGTTATCGTCAATCTGACCGCCGGTATGGGGGGCGACTGGGTACCGAGCGCCGACGATCCGTCGTTACCGGGTCCCGGAACCGACATGATCGGGCCCGAGGAGCGGCTCGCGCACGTGATCGAGTGCAAACCCGACATCTGCAGCCTCGATTGCGGCACGATGAACTTCGGCTGCAACTATACCTATATCAACACCCCGCCGTACCTGCGCACCATGGCGAAGATTGTCCAGGAGTACCGCGTCAAGCCGGAGCTGGAGGTCTTCGATCTCGGCCAGATCCGGCTCGCGCGCGACCTGATCCAGGACGGCCTCATCGATGCGCCGCCGATGTTCCAGCTGTGCCTCGGCATCCCCTGGGGAGCCGGAGCCGATACCGCAACCATGGCGGCGATGAAACAGGCGCTGCCGGCGGACTCGATCTGGGCCGGATTCGGTATCTCGCGCATGCAAATGCCGATGGTGGCGCAGGCGGTGCTACTCGGCGGTAACGTGCGTGTGGGTCTCGAGGACAATATCTACCTCGATCGCGGCGTGCTCGCCAGCAACGGCATGCTGGTGGAACGCGCCGGCGAGATTATCGAGCGTCTCGGCGCCCGGGTTGTCGGCCCCGACGAGGCGCGCGCGCTGATCGGTTTGAAGTAGACGGCTCTGTGAAGCAGTTCGAAGGGCCGTCAAAAAGTGTTTGATTTAATTGTATTTGCAACTATATCCGTATCATGAGCGTAACCAGCACACAGTTCGCGATCGGGCAGGTAGTCAGGCACCGTATCTACGAGTTCCGCGGCGTCATCGTCGATGTCGATCCCGAGT
The DNA here is from genome assembly GCA_029864185.1 of Gammaproteobacteria bacterium. Lineage (GTDB taxonomy): Bacteria > Pseudomonadota > Gammaproteobacteria. The sequence goes on along the minus strand of JAOTTY010000005.1, from coordinate 3,391 downwards.
TCAGTAACGACGAGGAATGGTGGCTCGCAATCCCCGAGGCGGTGCGTCCACGCAAGGACCAGCCCTTTTACCACCTGCTTGCCGAAAACGAAACCACGGCCTACGAGGCCTACGTATCCGAACAGAACCTGCTGATCGACGATACCGGCGAACCCGTCAATCATCCACAGGTGGCCGAGGTATTCGGGGAGTTCCTGGGGCATCGCTACGCCCTGCCCGACTGCTATCGCAACTAATCCCTCGCGATAACAATCCCGGCTCGCATGGCCCCGTTTTAGCCGGGCTAATTTAGCTGACGCGATAACATCGAAACACCCTGGCGAATGCTCGGAGCGCGCGGATCGAGACCCAGTGATCGCTTGACCACAACCCAGAGCACCTCCAGATTGGTGCGAATAATGCCCGGATCGGGTTCGGGCAGACTGTCGCGCAACTGGCGATTCAGTTGCGGCAGCGCAAAAAAAGGCACCCCCGAGTGGGCATGGTGCTCGATATGGTAGTTCATGTTGAGGTACAGGAATTCGCCGAGCGGATTGGTGCGCACCGACCGGGTCGACCGTTTCAGGTCGTAAACACCGACGTCGGATTCGGCGTGCTGAATCAGGGTCACGGCGATCATCAGCGGCCCGCCGACCAGCCGTGGAATGACGATATACCACCACACCCAGTGCGCCTCGAAGACCCACGCGGCGAGACTGCCGCCGATGTAGATCAGCAGGAACGCCCGCGCGTTCCTTTTCAGGCGCGGCAGTTCATTCGCGGGCGTATATCGGCGCACCTCGTCGCTGAACCGCCCGATCGCGTTACGGAATAACAATGGAAACTCGTACAGGTACTGGCCGAGCCCGCTCACCTCCTTGAGCCAGACCGGGAAGGTATAGGCGTTGGCAAAGACCATCTGACCGTCGAGCCCGTCGATAGAGGTATAGGTATGATGGGTAGCGTGCGCGTAGCGCCGGTGCAGCGGCTCCTCGATGTAAACCAGCGACGACAGCCAGAACATCAGTTCGTTCAGCCAGCGGGTACGAAACGCGGTGCCGTGCGCGCATTCGTGCGACAGCGAATACATCGGCAGCATCAGCACGAATCCGTACCAGATCATCGCCGGCACGACCCACAGGCTGCCGCTAGACAGGTGCAGCGCATAGCCCGAAACGGCCAACAACAGCAACCATTTGGCTAACCAGATCAAACCGGGCCGGTCGCTGCGCCGCATCAGCGATTTGAGCACCCTGCGCTCGACTTCGAGCCCTGAGGATGCCGCGTTGGTGCGGGGAGCCTGCTCCATAATCCTGTTCAATATCCTGTCGTTTATTCGTCGACGGGTTGAATTCGAATGGCAATTATCGCGCGCCGATAAAAAAAGAGGTAGTAAAACCACCCCTTTTCGATACAGCTCCTGGCGCTCTACCTGTCCAGGCGCACCACCAGCGCCCGGCATTCCTGGCACCGCCGAGCTCCCAACCGTCGTTCGGGTCGCGCACCACGTTGATGATGATGCCCGCCGGGTGCGCCGAATCGGCCATCGAATGGCCGGCGTCGATCACCCCGCCGAAATCGGTGTCGGCGGCGTGGAAATCGATATCGAGCTTGCTCAGGCCGGCCAGGCATATATCAAGACGATTGACAGGGGCAAATAGCGTTCGCTACCGGATTCTCGGCCTAACCCTGCGGCGCTTCGAGTGGATACGACGCGCGTTCAGGCGCTCTCCGCCGCGGCGAAACCGAGCTGCTTGTCGACGATATTGGCGAGTGGCTCGCCTGCCAGGTAGCGTTTCCAGTTATCGATAAACTGACGCGCAATCGCATCCTCGAAGCCAACATAGTCACCGGAAATGTGCGGCGACACGATACAGTTCGGCGCATGCCAGAACGGGCTGTCCGCCGGCAACGGCTCTTCGACGAATACGTCGAGTGCAGCGCCCGCGATCTGGCCATCTTGCAGCGCCCGCAGCAGGTCGTCCTCGACGACGAGCGCTCCTCGTCCGATGTTGATGAATCGCGCATGGCTGCCCATCGCGGCAAACTCGGCGGCGCCGAACAGGTTACGGGTATCTGCGGTCAACGGGGTAACCAGGATGACGTAATCGGCTTCTGGCAGCTGCGCGTGCAGGTCGCCGATCGCATGAATCTGGCCGAAATCCGGGGCACCGTCGCGCGCGCTGCGGCCGATGGCGTCGACCCGCATGCCCGCCGCCTGCAGCAGCCGGCCCACCGCGCGGCCGATCGATCCGACACCGACCACCAGCGCCCGTTTGCCGTTGATGGTTTCGGAAAGCCGGTAATTCCATTCGGCCTTTGCCTGGTATTCGAGGGTTTGCGGGAACTGCTTGGCGAAACAGAGGATGACGCCAAGCGTCCATTCCGCCATCGGCTGATCGAAAACGCCACGCGCGTTCGTCAGTTCGACAGCGCTGCTCACCAGCTCGGGAAACATCGCGGCGTCGACGCCGGCACCGCCCCAGTGGATCCAGCGCAGGTCGCGGGCGCTGCCCCACGCGGCGCGCAGGTTGTCGGCGCGAAAGTTCCAGCCGAGCAGGACCTCGGCGCCCGGTAACGCACCGCGCAATTCGTCCACCGTCGTCGCAAACCGGAATCGAGCCTGATCGCTCAACGCGTCCAGCCCCGGTACTTCGTCGACCTTTTCCACACCCTGTACGACCACGACCGGTTTCATGCTTCTCCTCCACAGGCCTGCCAGACTGGCTTCGCGACTTCAGCGATGTCGTCGAGAAACCTTGCGGCCAAGAATAATCACAGTTGCGGACACAGTCCATGGCGGAGTCTGTTACCGGCACCAGCGTTTTTCGGCTGCCACCATGGATGGTATGCCCGATATGTGCTAAACCTGACGCCTGATCCTGCCAGTGGAGCACAACATGAGCGACAAGCACATCGATCTCGACCGGTTCGATTCGCGCCTGGCAAAGACCTACGGCCGCCGACAGGACAAGCAACGGCACTACGACGACTGGGCGGACAGCTACGAAACCGACCTGGTCGACGACCTCGACTACGTCGCCTACCGCGCCGCCGGCGACATATTTGTCGCGAACTTCGAAGATCGCAGGGGTAGCGTGCTCGACGTGGCCTGCGGCACCGGTCTCGTCGGCGAGTACCTGCGCGCGAGCGGTTACGAGCGAGTCGACGGCGCCGATTTCTCGCGTGACATGCTCGCTCGCGCCGAACAGCGACAAGTTTACCGGGCCCTGTGGCAGCACGATTTCACCACGCCGAAGCCACTCGAAACACTCTACGACGCGCTGATCTGCGTCGGCCTGTTCGCTTTCGGCGTCCCCGGGATTTCCGACCTGCACCACGTCATCGCTTGCGCGGCGCCCGGGGGTTTGTGCGTGATCACGGTCAACGGTGCCGCGTGGCGGCAGCTAAA
>JAOTTY010000179.1 GCA_029864185.1 Gammaproteobacteria bacterium | reverse complement strand
AATGCTGGCCCTGGCCTCGAATCTGCAATAAAAAAAGCCAGCTTTCGCTGGCTTCTTGTCCCTATGAAACGAAACTCGCGCTACTCGTCGTCGTATTCCGCGTCGGGACGGTCGACCAGCTCCACATAAGCCATCGGCGCCTTGTCGCCGGGACGATAGCCGCACTTCAGGATACGCATGTAACCACCCGGGCGTTCCTTGTAACGCGGGCCCAGATCGACGAATAACTTGCCGACGGCGGCCTTGTCACGCAGGCGACTGAACGCCATGCGCCGGTTGGCGACGCTGTCTTCCTTGGCCAGCGTGATCAGGGGCTCGGCGACGCGCCGCAATTCCTTGGCCTTCGGCAAGGTAGTACGGATTACTTCATGATCGAACAATGAAGCTGCCATGTTTCTGAACATCGCCTTGCGATGGGGGCTGTTGCGGTTGAGCTGTCGCCCGCTATTGCGATGACGCATCGTGTAATCCTCTTGTTAACTCGCCAGCTTGTCGTTGTCGATACTGGCAGGCGGCCAGTTCTCGAGACGCATGCCCAGTGACAGGCTATACGAAGCCAGCACGTCCTTGATCTCGGTCAGGGACTTCTTGCCCAGATTCGGGGTCTTCAGCAATTCGACTTCGGTGCGCTGAATCAGGTCGCCGATATAGTAGATATTCTCCGCCTTCAGGCAGTTGGCCGATCGGACCGTCAGCTCGAGATCGTCCACCGGGCGCAGCAGAATCGGATCGATGTGCGATTCCGGCTCGCTCTCGGCTTCTTCCTCGGAACCCTCGAGGTTGACGAATACCGACAGCTGATCCTTGAGGATGCTGCCGGCGATGCGGATCGCCTCCTCGGGATCGATGGTACCATTGGTTTCGATATCGATGATCAGCTTGTCCAGGTCGGTGCGCTGCTCGACACGCGCCGACTCGACGCTATAGGCGATCTTGCGCACCGGTGAAAACGACGCGTCCAGCTGCAGGTGACCGAGCGCCGCGTCTTCTTCCGAAATCTGGCGCGTATTGGCCGGCTGGTAACCGCGGCCCTTCATGATGTGCAGCGACATGTCGAAATTGATGGCCTTGGTCAGGGTTGCGATAACGTAATCCGGATCGACGATTTCGATATCGTGATCGAGCTGGATGTCGCCCGCGGTGACGACGCCCGGACCCTTCTTGGAAATAGTCAGTGTCGCCTCGTCCTTGCTGTGCATGATGATGCCCACACCCTTCAGGTTGAGCAGGATGTCGATCACGTCCTCCTGGACACCGTCGATGGTGGTGTATTCATGCAGCACGCCTTCGATGCGACAGTCGACGATGGCGCAGCCGCGCACCGACGACAACAGGATCCTTCTTAACGCGTTACCGAGCGTGTGGCCGAAGCCGCGTTCCAGCGGTTCGATAGAAACGCGTGCATGATAGGTATGCTGTTCTTCGACCTTGACATGCTTCGGTTTCAGTAAATCTGAGTACATTTTAGACATAAATAACCCGCTAATTATTTGGAGTAAAGTTCAACTACGAGCTGCTCGTTGATATCCGGCGGCAGATCGCTGCGCTCAGGCAGCGCCTTGAAGATTCCCTCGAACTTGGTCGAGTTTACGTCTAACCAGCCAGGGACCCCGATTTGCTCGGCTAGCGCCATGGCCTCGGCGATACGCGCCTGCTTGCGTGACTTCTCGCGCACGCTGACCACGTCCGCGGGGCTTACCGTGTACGAGGGAATATTGACGGTCTGGCCGTTGACCTGGATCGCCTTGTGGTTGACCAGCTGCCTCGCCTCCGCCCGCGTCGAACCGAAGCCCATGCGGTACACCACGTTGTCCAGCCTGGCTTCCAGCAACTGCAGCAGGTTTTCGCCGGTGGAGCCCTTGAGGCGCGAGGCCTCCTTGTAGTAGTTGCGGAACTGACGCTCGAGAATGCCGTAGATACGGCGCAGCTTCTGCTTTTCGCGCAGCTGCAGGCCATAATCCGACTGGCGAGGCTTGCGCGTGCCGGCGCCGTGCATGCCGGGAGGGTTGTCGATCTTGCACTTGGTGTCGACCGCCCGACGCGACGATTTGAGACTCAGGTCCGCGCCTTCACGACGCATCAATTTACATTTGGGTCCGATATATTTTGCCATTTCAGTTCCTGCCTAAACGCGACGCTTTTTCGGAGGGCGACAGCCGTTGTGCGGAATCGGCGTGACGTCGTCGATGCGCGAAATCTTGAAACCGATCGCGTTCAACGCGCGCACCGCCGAATCACGTCCGGGCCCCGGGCCCTTGACCATGACCTCGAGATTTTTCATCCCCATTTCCTGCGCCGCCTGCCCCGCGCGCTCGGCCGCTACCTGCGCCGCGAACGGGGTCGATTTGCGCGAGCCGCGAAAGCCCGACCCACCGGCCGTCGCCCAGGTCAAGGCGTTACCCTGACGATCGCTGATGGTCACGATGGTATTGTTGAAGGTCGCATGGATATGCGCCACGCCGTCCGATACGACGCGTTTTGCTTTCTTCTTGGTACGAGATTTTTCAACCATTAGTTTACCTGTTAATCCTGGCTTATCGCTTCAGCGGACGACGCGGGCCCTTGCGGGTGCGCGCATTGGTCTTGGTGCGCTGCCCGCGCACCGGTAATCCGCGACGGTGGCGAATACCGCGATTGGTGCCGAGATCCATCAAACGCTTGATATTCATCGATATTTCACGGCGCAGATCGCCCTCGGTGGTATAGCCGTCGATCCTGGCGCGAATCTGCTCGAGCTGCTCCTCGGAGAGCTCGCGCACCTTGGTCTGTGGGTCGATACCGGTCGCGCTACAGATTTCGGCCGAACGCGTCGGTCCGATGCCGAAAATCGACTGCAAAGCAATCACTGTGTGCTTGTGATCCGGTATATTTACACCTGCAATACGAGCCATATGAACCCTGTCTCCTAGGCCGTTCGGCCAAAATGGGCGCAGATTCTAGCTGTCAGCCGCCCAAAATTCAATAAATCGATCATAACTAACCCTGACGCTGCTTGTGCCGCGGGTCTTTACAAATTACGCGCACCGAACCGTTGCGACGAATCACCTTGCAGTTCTTGCACATCTTTTTCACGGAGGCTCTTACTTTCATGACCTTAACCTTAATCCCGGGACCTAGCGCACCACGCCGGCGCCGCCATACCCCTTAAAATTCGACTTCTTCATCAACCCGTCGTACTGGTGGCTCATCAGGTGCGCCTGCACCTGCGACATGAAGTCCATCACCACGACCACAATGATCAATAACGACGTGCCGCCAAAATAGAACGGCACGTTCCAGAACAGGATCAGAAACTCCGGCAGCAAACATACCGCGGTGATGTACATGGCTCCGACCAGGGTCAGGCGCGACATGACGCCGTCGATATAGTTCGCGGTCTGGTTACCCGGACGAATCCCCGGTATGAAAGCACCGGACTTTTTCAGGTTCTCCGCGGTATCCTTGGAGTTAAACACCAGCGCGGTATAGAAAAAGCAAAAGAATATGATCGCCGCGGCGTAAAACATCACGTACAGCGGCTGTCCGGGAGACAGGGTTGCCGACAAATCCTGCAGCCAGCGCATCCCCTCGGCCTGGCCGAACCAGCTGCCCAGCGTGGCCGGGAACAGGATGATGCTCGACGCGAAAATCGGCGGGATGACGCCGGCCATGTTGAGCTTCAGCGGCAGGTGGCTGCTCTGCGCCGCGTACATCTTGCGGCCCTGCTGACGCTTGGCGTAATTAACCGTAATCCGACGCTGCCCGCGCTCGACGAAGACGACGAAGTAAGTCACCGCCAGCACGCCGACGAACAGCGCCAGGATGACCAGCGAATTCAGTTCACCGGTGCGCACCAGCTCGAAGGTGCCGCCGATCGCCGACGGCAGTCCGGCGACGATACCGGCGAATATCAGGATCGAAATACCGTTGCCGATGCCGCGTTCGGTAATCTGCTCACCCAGCCACATCAGGAACATGGTTCCGGTGACCAGGGTTACCGCCGCGGTGAACACGAAGGAGGGCCCGGGATTAACGACCAGGGCCGCGCCCCCGCCACCACTCTGACCAGACAGCGCAACCGAAATACCGATGGACTGAAAGGTTGCCAGCGCCACCGTACCGTAACGCGTGTACTGGGTAATCTTGCGGCGGCCCGATTCGCCTTCCTTCTTCAACTGCTCCAGCTGCGGCACCGCGACGGTGAGCAACTGCATGATAATGGACGCCGATATGTAAGGCATGACGCCCAGCGCGAAAATCGACATGCGCTCCAGCGCGCCGCCGGAGAACATGTTGAACATGCCGAGGATACCGGTACGCTGCTGTTCGAAGATTTCGCGCATCACGTTGATATCGATTCCGGGCACCGGAATGAAGGTGCCGATACGGAATATGACCAGCGCGATGATCACGAAAAAGATGCGCTTGCGCAGTTCGCTCAGGGAACCGCCCGAGAGGCTGCTGGCAAGCTGTTGTGCGGAAGGACGGGCCATGACTCGCCTATGCTACCTTGCCGCCAGCCGCTTCGATCGCTGCACGGGCACCCCGGGTGACCGCAACGCTGGCATCGACACTGACCTTGCGCTTTAATTCGCCCGACAGGATGATTTTTGCCTTACGCGTCCGCGCGGGTACCAGGCCGGCCGCGCACAAGGCTTTCAGGTTGACATCGTCCAGACCCGAGGTTTCGATTTCGCCGAGGCGAACCTCGGCGGAAAAACGGGATTTGCGCGAGGTAAATCCGAACTTGGGCAGGCGCATCTGCAGCGGCATCTGGCCGCCCTCGAATCCGGCACGCACGCTGCCGCCGGTACGCGATTTCTGGCCCTTGTGGCCTCGGCCCGCGGTTTTACCGGTGCCGGAGCCGATACCCCGGCCAACGCGCTTGGACGCCCTGGTGGAGCCTTTGGCGGGCTTTATGCTATTCAGGTACATTATGCTTCCTCGACGTTCAGCAGGTACTGGACCTTGTTGATCATGCCACGATTTTCCGGGGTATCGATCACCTGCACGGTTTGATGCATGCGACGCAGCCCCAGGCCGGCCACGCAGGCCTTGTGCGACTTGAGGCGACCGTGCTTGCTGCGCACCAGCGTTACACTCAGGCGTTTGACACCGCTTTCGGTCTTTGGTGCCGCGACCTTCCTGGGTGCCGCCTTTTCGACCACCGCCTGTTCCACGGCCGCGGGCGCAGCTTCCCTGGTGACGGCCTTTTTCGTTGCCGCCTTCTTGGTCGCCGCCTTCTTGGTCGCTGCCTTCTTGGTCGCCGCTTTTTTGACCGCGGTCTTCCTGGCTGCTTTCTTAACCGTCTTCTCTTCTTCCGACATCACGCTAACCTGTTATTTCTTCGACGGTCTTGCCACGCTTGGCGGCAATCTCTTCGGGCGCTTTCATGGCTTTCAGACCGTTGATGGTCGCACGCACCAGATTGATCGGGTTGCGCGAACCGTTGCACTTGGCCAGCACGTTATGCACGCCGACGGCCTCGAAGACCGCGCGCATCGCGCCGCCGGCGATTACGCCGGTACCCTCGGAAGCAGGCTGCATGTACACCTTGGCCGCTCCATGACGGGCGTTCAGGGGATACTGGAGGGTTCCGTTCCTGATCGAAACCGTAATCATGCTGGAACGAGCCTTTTCCATCGCCTTCTGGATGGCAAGCGGCACCTCGCGGGCCTTGCCGTAGCCGAATCCGACCCTGCCGTTGCCGTCACCGACCACGGTCAGCGCGGTAAAGCCGAACTGACGCCCGCCCTTGACAACCTTGGCCACGCGATTAACCGCGACCAGTTTTTCCATTAAATCGTCGCCAGCCTGTGTATTTCTGGGTTCTGCCATTCGAGTCTCCCGGAGAGCCGCGCTTAAAATTTCAAACCATGTTCACGCGCGGAGTCGGCCAATGCCTTGACCCTGCCGTGATACTTAAAACCCGAGCGATCGAACGCTACCGTTTCGATGCCGGCCGCTTTCGCCTTTTCGGCGATGATCTTGCCCACGGCTGCCGCCGCGTCGACATTCCCCGTGTACTTTACTTCCTTCTTGACGTCGGCCGACAGGGTCGACGCCGAGGCGACCACCTTGCCGGTTTCGCCGGAGAATACCTGCGCATAGGTATGGCGCGGGGTGCGATGCACGCACAGGCGATCGACACCCAGCGATGCTATCTTGGCACGCGCGCGGCGTGAACGCCTGATTCGGGATTGTTTCTTGTCCATAGTGCCTACTTCTTCTTCGCTTCTTTGCGGACGATCTGCTCGTCAGCATACTTGATACCCTTGCCCTTGTAGGGCTCTGGCGGCCGGTAGGCGCGAATTTCCGCACACACCTGGCCCACCTGCTGCTTGTCGCAACCACGAACGACGATCTCGGTGGCCGCCGGGGTTTCGACTTCGATGCCTTCCGGCACCTGGTAATTCACCGGGTGAGAAAGCCCCAGCGAGAGGCTCAATTGCCTGCCCTGGGCCTGGGCGCGATAACCGACGCCGACCAGCTGCATTTTTTTCTCGAAACCGTTGGTGACGCCTTCGACGATATTGTTGACCACCGCGCGCATGGTGCCGGTGACGGCGAGCGACGATTGCCGGTCGTCTTTCGGCGCGAGCGTCAACAGGTTCTCCTGCTGCGTCAACTCGACGGCATCGTGCAGGGTAACGGTCAGCCGGCCTTTCGGACCCTTCGCGGATACCTCGCGCCCGTTGACGCTGAACTCTACGCCTTTTGGTAACTCGATTGGTTTTTTCGCTATTCTGGACATTTCGATTTACCTAAACCACCGAACAGATGACTTCACCGCCGAAACCGGCCGCTCTGGCCTGGGCGTCCGTCATTACCCCTTTCGAGGTTGAAATAATGGCAATACCCAGACCGCCGTTGATCGATGGCAGATCATCTTTCGATTTAAAGATACGCAGACCGGGACGGGAGATGCGCCGCATTTCCTCGATTACCGGTTTGCCCTGGTAATATTTCAGCTCGATAATCATTTTCCTGAGGTTATCGTCAGAAATCTTGTAATCACTGATATAACCCTCGTCTTTAAGCACGGCCGCGATTCTGGCTTTTTGCTTCGATGCGGGCATTTCTACGCTGACCTTGTTCGCCTTTTGTGCGTTACGCACGCGGGTCAGCATATCTGCGATCGGATCTTGTAAGCTCATCTCTTTCCTCTTACCAGCTTGCCTTGACCAGACCCGGAATATCGCCGCGCATCGCGGCTTCACGGATCTTGTTGCGGCACAGGCCAAATTTACGGTAAACGCCATGGGGTCTTCCGGTGACGCGACAGCGATTTTGCCGACGCACCGCGGCGGAATCGCGCGGCATCTTCTGCAACTTTTCGACGGCCGCCATTTTTTCGTCGTAGTCCGCGTCGGCATTTTTGATAATTGCCTTCAGCTCGCTGCGCTTCCTGGCGTATTTCGCCACCAGGCGGCTGCGCTTCAGTTCGCGCTGTACCATGGAATTCTTTGCCATAATCTAAACTCGTCTAACCTCTGAAAGGAAATTGGAAGGCGGCCAGCAGGGCGCGGCCTTCTTCATCGGTTCGCGCGCTGGTGGTGATGCTGATATTCAGACCACGCAGCTTGTCGATCTTGTCATAGTCGATCTCGGGGAACGAAATCTGCTCGCTCATACCGAGGTTGTAATTACCCTGCCCGTCGAAAGCCCTGGCGCTCAAGCCTCGAAAGTCACGAATCCGCGGAATCGAAAAGTTGATCAGGCGATCGAGAAACTCGTACATCTTGTCGCGGCGCAAGGTTACCTTGCAGCCGATGGTCATGCCCTCGCGGATCTTGAACCCGGCGATCGCCTTCTTGGCGACGGTAACCACCGGCTTCTGCCCGGAGATCAGCGACAGGTCTTCGACCGCATGCTCGATAACCTTCTTGTCCTGCGACGCCTCGCCGACACCCATGTTCAGCGTGATCTTGGTGATGCGCGGAATTTCCATCGGCGACTTGTAGGAAAACTTTTCCTGCAGGTCTTTGGTGACGGTGTCGCGGTAAAATTGCTCTAATCTGGTCATTGCCTACTCCTAAATGTCCACGACTTCGCCGTTGGACTTGAAGTAACGCACCTTGCGGTCATCTTCAAGGGTTTTGAAACCGACCCGGTCGCCCTTCTGCGTGTGCGGGTTGAACAGCATCACGTTGGAAACCTGGATTGGCGATTCCTGGTCGACGATGCCGCCCGTTTCGCCGCTACGCGGGTTGCCCTTGACGTGCTTCTTCACCATGTTGACGTTTTCCACCAGCAGGCGGCCGTCGTCGAGACGCTTCAGTACATTGCCGCGCTGGCCCTTGCTGCGGCCCGCGATCACAATGACTTCGTCACCTTTTTTAATCTTTTGCATTGCTCGTATCCTGAAACTTAAAGCACTTCCGGCGCCAGCGAGATAATCTTCATGAATTTCTCGCTGCGAAGTTCACGGGTTACCGGGCCAAAAATACGCGTGCCTATGGGCTGCAGGTTATTATTCAGAATAACCGCGGCGTTGCCGTCGAACTTGATCGCCGAACCGTCGGGGCGGCGCACGCCCTGCGCGGTACGCACGACGACCGCGTTGTAAACCTCGCCCTTCTTGACCTTGCCGCGCGGGATTGCATCCTTGATGCTGACCTTGATAATGTCGCCAATCGCGGCGTAGCGGCGCTTGGAGCCGCCGAGCACCTTGATGCACTGGACCTTGCGCGCGCCGCTGTTATCGGCGGCATTCAATACTGTCTGCATTTGAATCATAGTTTTTTACCCGCAAACCCTAGTTGGCTTTTTCGACGATCTTGACCAGCTTCCAGGACTTGGTCTTGGAAATCGGCCTGCATTCGGTGATCTGCACGGTGTCGCCGATCGCGCATTCGTTGTTTTCGTCATGAATGTGGAACTTGGTCGACTTTTTCATGAACTTGCCGTAAATCGGGTGCTTGACCCGGCGTTCGATCATAACCACGGCCGACTTGTCCATCTTGTCGCTGACCACCGAACCGGTCTGGATTCTTAGGACTTTTTCATTCATGACGTTTTACCACCACGGTTTTCGTTCATTACGGTTTTGACGCGCGCAATATTCTTGCGCACCTCGGTAACCTGGTTATTGCGCACCGACTCGGGATTCACGCCACGCTGCATGCGCAGGTTGAACTGCTCGCGACGCAGTGCGAGCAATTCCTCGCGCAGTTCCTGTTCTGTCTTACCACGTAGTTCTGACACGTTCATTACATTACGGTCCTGGAAACAAATACTGTCTTGAACGGAAGCTTGGCCGCGGCCAGGCGAAAGGCCTCGCGCGCGATGCCCTCGTTGACCCCTTCCATTTCGTAGAGCACACGTCCCGGCTGTATCTTGCAAACCCAGTACTCGACGTTGCCCTTGCCCTTGCCCATGCGCACTTCCAGCGGCTTCTTGGAAACCGGCACATCCGGGAATACGCGAATCCAGATCTTGCCGCCACGCTTGATATGGCGCGTCATGGCGCGACGCGCGGC
>JAOTTY010000422.1 GCA_029864185.1 Gammaproteobacteria bacterium | reverse complement strand
AAAGGTCAGCACGATCGCCATCTGCATCAATACCTTGAAGGTGTCGCGGATTTTATTGGCGCTGAATTCGGCAAAGGATTCGGCGCAGTCGCCGCCCTGCAGCAGAAATCCCTTGCCCTGTGCTACCTGCGCGAGGTTTTGCTTGAGGTCGCGGATTTCCTGTGCGAAGACCAGCGGCGGTAACGCCATCAATTGCTTTTCGACGCGGCGCAGATGATCCTTGTCGGGGTACTCGGGCTGCTGTTTAATCGGAAAGCTACGCCAACTGGAAGGCAGGTTTTCGCTGGAACTGGTGGCATCCATCGGCATGGCGGGATCGAGGCTCGCAAAAACAGTGAAAAATGCCTGAAATCGGCCAGAAAGGCCAGTTAAAAACGCTGCAATTTACTGCAGTAGGGGCCCCGGGCGATATGCATGGCGTAAAAAACAGTGATAGTATTGCGCGGTCTGGGCGGGATATCCTAGCGATTTCACAACCTGTATAAAATCAAAACAATACTGAGAGAGTGTCAAATGAAAAAGTTTCTTTTAGCCGCAACCATGCTGGTCGCCTCGGCCCTCGCGGTTGCTGATGACGTCAAAGTCGGGGTCATTCTCGGCTTTACCGGACCAATCGAATCGCTGACCCCGGGGATGGCATCCGGGGCCGAACTGGCGCTGTCGGAGGCCTCGAAGTCGGGCGCTTTCCTGGGTGGACAAACCCTGGTCAGCGTACGTGGCGATTCGACCTGCATCGATGCCGCCGCGGCGTCGTCCGTTGCCGAACGCCTGATCACCGCAGATGGCGTGTCCGCCATCATGGGCGCCGACTGCTCGGGTGTCACCACCGCAATCGCCAACAACGTCGCGATACCCAACGGCGTGGTCATGGTATCGCCGTCGGCCACGTCGCCGGCACTGTCGACCATCGACGACAACGGGTTCTTCTTTCGTACCGCCCCGTCCGACGCCCGCCAGGGCCAGGTGTTGGCCAAGGTCCTGCAAAGCCGCGGCATCGACGAGGTCGCGGTTACCTATACCAACAATGACTACGGCAAGGGTCTCGCCGATTCGTTTGCCGCTGCCTTCAGGGCTCAGGGCGGCAGGATTTCTATCAGCGCCGCGCACGAGGACGGCAAGGCCGATTACTCGGCCGAGGTCGGTGCCTTGTCTGCGTCCGGCTCCAAACACCTGGCGGTGTTCGGGTATGTCGATCAGGGCGGTAGGGGCATTATCCAGGCGTCTGTCGATGCCGACGCGTTCGACAGTTACGTCATGGCCGATGGCATGGTCGGAGATTCGTTGATCGCAGCGATCGGTGCCGCGCTCGACGGCTCGATCGCGACGCTGCCGGGCGGTGCCGAGGGCGCCGACACCTTCATGGAATACGCGAAGGCAAACGGCATCGTCGGTGACGGGCCCTTCGTTCCGGAGTCCTATGACGCCGCGGCCCTGATCGTTCTGGCGATGCAGGCGGCCGGTTCGGCGGACCGCGCCGCGCTGCAGTCGAAGATGATGATGGTAGCGAACGCGCCGGGCAAGAAAGTCGGCCCCGGGGAACTGGACAAGGCGTTGAAAATAATTGCCGCGGGCGGTGACGTCGATTACCAGGGTGCCACCAATGTCGAGTTCAACGACGTTGGCGAAGTCTTCGGCGCCTACAAGGAGCTCGAAATCGGAAACGGCAAGTGGAATACGATCAAGATTCACTAGGCCGCTAACACGATAAAACCCGGTGCCGGCGACTGCGCCGGGTTTTATTTTCGCCTGCCGACCACTTCTGGCAGGATACCGCCCGGGCTGAAGCGAAGCACCAGCAACAATACCAGCCCCATGAAAAACAGCCGCATGTGCTGGGCGTTTTCGATCAGGTGGAGGCGTAAGATATTGCCTTCATCGAGCCAGCCGGTGCCGACCTGCATCAGCCAGACGCCGACTGGTTCGGCCTCTATCCACACCAGCCAGATCAGGAATCCGCCGAGCACCGAGCCCATGTTGTTGCCCGAACCGCCGACGATGACCATGACCCAGATCAGAAAGGTATAGCGCAACGGCTGGTAGGAAGTCGGGGTAAACTGCCCGTCCAGGGTTGTCAGCATGGCCCCGGCGATGCCGATAACCGCAGAGCCGATAACGAATATCTCCAGGTGTCGTCGCGTGACGTCCTTGCCCATCGCGCCGGCCGCGATTTCGTTGTCGCGAATTGCGCGCATCATGCGGCCCCAGGGCGAATTCAAGGCGCGCACGCTGAGCAGCAAAACAACCAGCAGCACCGCGGCGAACAGCCCGGTGTAGCAAAACTTGACAAAGATACTGGAGCCGTCGATGACAAACTGCTTCAGCGCTTCCTGCTGCGCCGCGGCGTCGAGCCCCGACAATGTTCCGTCGTATAACCAGCGAATGAAGTCGATG
>JAOTTY010000421.1 GCA_029864185.1 Gammaproteobacteria bacterium | reverse complement strand
TAGCGCGGTTTCGGGGGTCAGGGTCTGCGTGGTAAACAACGCATGTTCATCGGCAACGGCCTTACCCGCAGACACCAGCAGCAACGGAGCCAGCGCAATTAGAACGTTTAACAACCTCATCGGTATATCCTCCCGCTACAAATGCTGAAACAGCATACACCTTGCGGTAGATGTAACGGCGGCGCATTGACGCTCATCAATATTAACTGGACTACTAAGGTATTAGAATCGATACTTCCGATGCGGAGGTAAATATTATGAGTCTCTTAAATATGGTAATTATCGCGGCACTAGTAACGACCATCGCCGTGATGGCCACCGGTCTCTGGTCCATGTCTCACGGCGGCGAATTCGACGAGAAACACGGAACACAACTAATGGCCGCCCGGGTAGGCATGCAGGCGGTCACTTTGCTGCTGTTATTGTTTGCTTTTTTTCTGGCCAGCTGAAAAGCAGACGGTTCGCGGGTCGGTAATGGTGGGTTCTCGGGCGGTCTGCTTCGACAGACCACCCGGGGGATGATGCTGCGAACCTAGCTTGCTTTGAGGGTACGGTTTTGCGCCAGCCGGAACTCGACGTTGTCGACGATCTGGTCGATCGCGCTGTCTTGCAATCCTTGCTGCAGCGCAACCTTTTTCACCAGCAGGTCGACGCGCTCGATAAAAACTACGCCACTGTCGAGCGCGCGCGCGGCCGAAGACGGCTTTGCCAGGCCCTCGGCTGCCTTCGCATACT
Organism: Gammaproteobacteria bacterium; assembly: GCA_029864185.1. Lineage (GTDB taxonomy): Bacteria > Pseudomonadota > Gammaproteobacteria. The sequence goes on along the minus strand of JAOTTY010000421.1, from coordinate 1,660 downwards.
TTTCGAACGGCACCAGGTCGTCCCTATCTGCGCCCAGGGCAATACACAGCTCCGCCACCCAGTCGTAGATTCGCTTCGACTCGGCAATATCACCGTGTACCGCGTCCCTGATCGAGACTACCCGATCTCGTTGAATGCAGCGATAGTTGCCGGTCAGCAGCATGCTCCATTTCGCCATGGGTACGAAGATGGAATCGTGCACCCGGAGCTTGACGGGGAGTTCGATCTCTTCGCCGTCGACCCTCAGCCTGGCGTCGATGATGTCCTGTTCGAGCCGGCGCAGCAGGTCGGTATGCTCGTCACGCTCGAAGCGCGCGGCCTTGAAGTTGGTAGGCAGGGTAACCTGCAGCAGGTTGACCGGTTCCCCCGGGGGACGAAAGGCCTGCGGATCCGGGCTGCACAAGGTCACCAGCGAAGGATCGAGAATGTCCCATACGCTGGCGTCGGCGTAACACTCGCGCAGGGTATCGCAATCCAGACCCGGTATTCTCCTGAGATAGGGCAGGGGCGGCATGTTCATGATCGACATGCACGGCTTGCCGGCGCTCCCAATTTTCTGCAGCAGCGCACGAATTTCATCGAGCCGATACTGCGGTTCCTGCATCGCCAGCGCGACCAGGTCGAAGCGTTCCACGTCGACCCCTTGCGGCCCCCCCGCGGTAACCTCTCCCGGCAGGTTTTTCGAATCGATCAACACCGCTTCGGCACGGCCGCGCACGGGCATGCGCACCAGCACCCCGTTCTGGTTGATTAGCGCGGCTTCCTGCGGCAGGCATATCAGGTGCACCCGGTGCCCGGCCAGGGCGAGTTTTGCGCCCAGCAGCGAGCCGTAAGAGGCGCCTAGTATCAGTATCTCTTTCCTGTCTTTCATTCTGTCGACCAAAGGTTAGTGTGCGGTTGAAGAAGCGCTGCGCTGTCGCCAGCCGCAGTAATTGGCCGGGTTTAATGCGTCAGCGGCAGACGATATTATACCCCATACCACCCCGGTACGACCCAAATATCAATTTGGATCGCTTCGCAGCCGTGCGATGGCCATCGGATTGCAGGATTATCGCCCTGTGCTCAATAGCCGTACCCATGCTCAATCCGACCGCCGCAACTTCCTGTCCGCGCCGGGCAGCAGCAGCGTGGCGGCAAAAATGCTCGCCGCGGCAACGCCGAGGATTTGAAACAGCCGCTCGAAACCCCAGCTGCCGTGCACCCAGGCGATCAGCGGTACCGCGGAGGCCATGACCGAAAAGGTCACGACGTAGCGCAGCGCGTAGGCCCGGCTGCGCCATTCGCTGCGCGCCATGCGCCCTACCAGCACGTCGTTGATCGGAATCTGACCGAATACGGCGAACATGAACGCCACCCCGACCAGCAACGCCGCGAATCCGCTGAGCTGGGTCATGATGAAGAAGAACACGGCCTGCAGCATCGCCACGGTCGCGAACACGAGTCGAATCGAGTGACGGTCGACCAGAAAGCCGATCAACAGCTGCGCCAGTGCGGCCAGCGAAAACACCAGGAAGGCATACCAGCCGACCGCGGTTGCGGTGCCCGCTATTTCAACCAGGCGTTCGGCAAAAATTTTCGGTAACGCGAAGGTGGTACTTTGAAAAATCAGACCGCCCAGCGCCGTCGTAAAAAAGATGATCGCAAAAACGCGTACCAAGAC
>JAOTTY010000420.1 GCA_029864185.1 Gammaproteobacteria bacterium | reverse complement strand
CGCTGTGCCCGACCTCCAGACCGATATCCCACAGGAAGGTCAGGAATGCCGAAATACGCTGCTGCTGGTCCTTGGTGGCGTTTTTCTCGAGTAAAATCATCAGGTCGATATCTGAACCGGGTAACAGCTCCGACCGACCGTAACCGCCGACCGCGACCAGCGAGCAGTCGCAGTGCTCCCGGTCGCCGATAAAGTGCAAAAAACACCATTCGAGCACGCGATCGATCAGTTTCGAGGTATCGTGAATCAGCTGTTCGGCAGGAACTCCCCGGTCGAACTCGTGATTGATTTGTGCGCGCGCCGCTTTCAGAGCGGCCGCTACCGGTCCGGACTCTGGCTTACCGGCAGCGCCGGCCTGCGCCAGGAATTGTTCGATCAGATCGGTCACGGCTTTGTCAGAACCCAAACTCGGGATGCAGCGTTAAAACCTCGAAACCGGTTTCGGTTACCAGGTTGGTGTGTTCCCATTGCGCCGACAGGCTGTGGTCCTTGGTTACAACTGTCCACTCGTCGGGTAACAGTTTCACCTGCCGCCGGCCGAGGTTGATCATCGGTTCCACGGTGAAGGTCATGCCTGGTTCCAGCATCAGCCCGGTGCCGGGTTTACCGTAATGCAGAATCTGCGGATCCTCGTGAAACACCCTGCCGATGCCGTGACCGCAGTATTCCCGCACCACGCTGCAATTGTTTTTTTCGGCATACTGCTGGATAGCGTAGCCGATATCGCCGAGGCGAACACCGGGTTTGATCTTCTCGATACCAATCTTCATGCAGTCGTAAGCGATGCTGCAGATACGCTGCCCCTGGATGGTTGGTTTACCCACGTGGAACATGCGGCTGGTGTCGCCATGGTATCCATCCTTGATTACGGTGATATCGATATTGATGATATCGCCGTTCTTCAGTTTCTTGTCGGCGGGAATACCGTGGCAGACTACGTGGTTTACCGAGGTGCAGATCGAGCGTGGAAAGCCCCTGTAATTCAGCGGGGCCGGGACCACCAGCTGCTGATTTACCATGAAATCGTGGCAGATATCGTTGAGTTCCTGGGTCGTAACGCCCGGTTCGACATGGGGTTCGATCATGCATAGGACGTCGGCGGCCAGACGCCCGGCAATACGCATTCGTTCGATTTCCTGCGCGGATTTGATCGTTACACCCATAAAAAAAACTGCCGGCCGGTTGTTGAGGATACGGGATTATGGTATAAAGCGCGCGCCCTCGGCAACCGCCGCAGGGAATAAACCGAACATCGGACCAGATCCCGGTGTTTTAACGACACACACATGCCGCAACGCGCTTATGGGTGCCTGCATTTTACCAGAGAGCAGGTCGTAAGGGTCGGGTATGTGGAGGCTTAACCCGGAACGGCCTATGACAAGGCTGTTCGACAGACATCTGGAGATACCATGTCTAACGTCACCATGCGTGAAATGTTGGAAGCGGGCGTTCATTTCGGTCACCAAACCCGCTTCTGGAACCCTAAGATGGCGCCCTTCATTTTTGGCGAGCGCAACAAGATCCACATCATAAATCTCGAGGAAACCATGCCCCTCTGCCGGGACGCGGTTAACTATCTCGGCAAGATCGCGTCCAAGAAGGGCAAGATCATGTTCGTCGGTACCAAGCGTGCCGCCAGCGACGCGATCAGCGAGGAAGCCCGGCGTTGCGGAATGCCCTTCGTCAACCACCGTTGGCTGGGTGGAATGTTGACCAACTTCCGCACCGTGCGTGCCTCGATCAAGCGTCTCAAAGAACTCGAAGAGATGGCTGAAACCAATAACTACGAAAAAATCAGCAAGAAAGAAATCCTGCAATTGTCGCGCGAACAGGAGAAGCTGGAAAAGACGCTGGGCGGTATCAAGGAAATGGGCGGGCTGCCGGACGTACTGTTCGTGATCGATGTCGGCTACGAAAAGATTGCCGTGCAGGAAGCCGCCAAGCTCGGAATCCCGGTGGTTGGTATCGTCGATACCAATAATTCGCCCGATCATATCGACTACATCGTGCCGGGCAACGACGATTCCATGCGGGCCATCAAGCTCTACGCGAGACTGGTAGCGGACGCGATCATCGAAGGCAAGCAGAGCATCGTTACCGGTGCGGACGGCGGCGACGAGTTGATCGAAATCGAGGGCGAGGCAGCCGAAATCGAGGCCAAACCCTCGGTCAAGGTAAGCGCCAGGAAGAGCACCACGAAGGTGGACAAGCAGGTCACCGACGAGAAACCCGCGGCCGAGCCCGAGCAGGCAAAGGCCGCCGCAGGCGACGTCGATGAAGCGGAAGTTGAGACGACCATCGCGGAATCGGTAGCCGACGAGGTAGAGGCTGCGGCTCCAGCGGTGCAGGTCGACGCGACGGAGGCTGCGGCTCCGGCGGCGCAGGTCGACGAGGTAGAG
>JAOTTY010000419.1 GCA_029864185.1 Gammaproteobacteria bacterium | reverse complement strand
ACCGGGTGTTGCGACGCTGGCCATGGCCATGCTTGACGAAGGCACGAGCAATAGATCTGCGCTGGAAATAAACGATGCGTTGGCCATGCAGGGCGCTCGCCTGTCAGCAGGTTCGAATCTGGATAGTTCGTATGTCCGTTTGTCGGCACTTAGCGAAAAACTTGAAGCATCACTGGAGATATATGCCGATGCCATTCTAAGTCCGTCGTTTCCAGAGAACGAACTCGAAAGGCTGCGCCGCAATGCCTTGGCCAGAATTCGCCAGGAACAGACCAGGCCAATCTCGATGGCATTGAGAGCGCTACCCCGCCTGATGTACGGACAAAAGCATCCGTATGGACAACCGTTAACCGGCAGCGGCACGGCGGCCTCGATCAATGGAATAAGTCGTGCGGACCTCGTTGAGTTTCACGACACCTGGTTTAAACCCAATAATGCAACTTTGGTCGTGGTCGGCGACATCACCAGGTTGACATTGATGCCGGAGTTGCAGGATTTATTCGGCCAGTGGACGGAGGGTGAAGTACCCACCAAAGACCTGTCGATGCCAAAACCCACCCCGGCCAGAGTCATTCATCTCGTCGACCGGCCGGATTCGGATCAATCGGTGATATTTGCCGGCCAACTGCTGCCACCGAAAGCAAACCCGGATGAAATTGCAATTCAGGCCATGAACGACATTTTGGGTGGCCTGTCTTCGTCTCGTATCAACATGAATCTTCGCGAAGATAAGGGCTGGTCCTATGGGGCGTATAGCCTCATCGTCGACGCACGAGGACAGCGGCCGTTGCTCGCCTATGCGCCGGTTCAAACGGACAAAACCAGGCAGTCTCTCGAAGAGTTATTTAACGAGATCTATCAAATCACGGGCGAACGACCGCCCACCGAAGCAGAGCTATCCATCGTCAAAGACAGCAACACGCTCTCCCTGCCGGGACGCTGGGAAGCCGCTGCCGATGTACTCGGTTCGATCAGCCAAATTGTTCGCTTCCAGCTTCCTGATGATTACTGGTCCGTTTTTGCCGACCGGGTCAACAGCCTCAATGTCCCTCAGGTATTAGAGGCCGCCGAAACATATATACGGCCAAACGATATTGCGTGGGTGGTAGTCGGTGATCGGGAAAAGATCGAGCCGGGGTTGCGTGAGCTCGGATTCGATGAAATACGACTGATCGATGCCGATGGGGCACCGATAAACGGTGAATAAACCCGCCCCGTCTCGCGTTTTCTACGGGTGGTTGATGGCTGGTGCATGCCTGCTAATCTATTTCTTTACCAATGGCATGGCGATTTTCGTCCCGCAAAACCTGTTTCCGCGGTTCATGGAAACTTTTGCGGCGACAGAGGGGGAGGTTAGCGTAACCGTCGCGCTCATGTTCGGCTTGAGCGCCTTATTGGCGCCGATTGCCGGGGCGCTAATCGATCGCTGCGGGCCGCTGCGCATCATACGCATCGGGTTGGTCATCATGGCCATCTGTTTCACGCTGTATCCGTTCGCGCAGTCTGTACAGCAACTCTACGTTTTGCATACCGGACTGGCATTTGGAATGGTGCTCGGCGGACTGTTGGTCAATGTCGTATTGCTGTCAAACTGGTTTATTACCCGACGCGGGGCGGTGATCGGGCTGCTGGTCGCAATGTCGAGCTTCAGCGGCCTGTTACTCCCAAATCTGATTTCGCCGCTGGTCAACGATCCTGGGTACGGCTGGCGCTGGGGTTTCGGATCCTTATCGGTGGCATTCTGGATACTGGCAGTCCTGCCCGGGTTCTTTCTACTAAAAGAGCGCCCCTCTGATGTCGGCCAGTTCCCGGACGGTGCAGATGCATTGCCCGCCAACGTTTCTGAAACTCATCCCGACGGTGTTTCGTTCGGGGCCGCGCTCAGATCGAGAACGCTTTACGTACTCGCAATAGGCTCTGCATGTTTATGGTACACATTCCAGGGAATCAACAGTCAGGTCACCATTTTTTTTGAACTGGAGACCGGAATGTTGCCACAGCAGGCGACCACTCTTTATTCGATGATCTTCGGCTTCAGCATAGCCGGCAAATTCCTGTTCGGTGCAATAAGTGATCGATTTCAAAAGCGACATGTCCTGTTCGTAACCAGTGTCCTGTTGCTGATCGGATGCCTGCTGGTTTTCGATGTCCTTAGCGGAGAACTGGGCCTGACGGCCAATGTTTATCAATTGATGGCTTTTACCTTTGTATTCGGGCTTGGTTATGGCGGCAGTTTCACGATGATCCAACTCGTGTGCGTCGAGAGTTTCGGTCAGCGCTCACTGGGCAAGATTCTCGGCATCGTTATTGGTATCGACAGTCTCGGTGGGATGCTCGGCACCATCGTCACCGGCCAGCTGAAGACCACGTCGGGCAGCTATCTGTTGCCATTCAGTATCG
>JAOTTY010000178.1 GCA_029864185.1 Gammaproteobacteria bacterium | reverse complement strand
CATGAAGCTTGCCAGGGCATTCTTGTCATCCGCGGCAGCGTCGCCCGCGATGACGGGGTTAAAAAAGGCTAAAACCGTAATCAGTGCGAAAAATCCGGAGCGTAATAACATGGTCGTGTCCCCCCCCCTGTCAGTCGAAAACATAGCAGGAATTATCGGGATAATACGCAAAACCGCAACCTTTCCGACTACAAGTACGCAATGACGGCGTTGCCGCTACCGGAGGCCGGCTTACCTGAGGAACAACGGGTGTCACAGCGCTAGTTTGCGTGGGAACGATTGCTTACTGACGCCTATTGCGAGGGGTTTGCCGGGCAACAGCCTTCGACAACTCTGTGGCATTTATCTTCGATACAGGGGTATTATTGACGCGCAAGCAAAATACGGCAACATGCTTATCTGGTAGCGACAATGGCATCGAATAATTCCACCGACAAGCTCGACCGGGTTGTTTCGGAGGCTCGCGCCGCCCGTGAAGAGCGAGAGCAGGGCTACCGCAGCAGGGCGCTGAAAATGTATCCCTGGGTATGCGGCCGATGTGCCCGCGAGTTCGACGAGAAAAACCTGCAGCAGTTGACCGTGCACCACCGCGACCACGATCACGACAATAATCCGGCCGATGGCAGCAACTGGGAGCTGCTGTGCGTCTATTGCCATGATAACGAGCATTCTCGCCACACCGACGCGGTTTACGGTGATTCTTCATCGGCAGCGCCACAGGCGGAAACTACCTATAAACCGTTTGCGGACCTCGCGTCGTTGCTAGACAAAAAGAAGTAGCTGCTGTCTGCGCCGCAAGCGCGAAGGGCCCAGCTAAATCGAGTGGTCGCCCGAGCCAGGCCCGCTTACGGGTTTGGGCCCGGCATCGCCGATTAGCGGCCAACCTGAGTCAACGCGAAAACGGATAGCTGTCAGCGCAAATCCGGCATCTACCAACGAGTCCCGCGGCAATGCCTGCCGGGTCCCCGTGAGGTCAGGCCTCAATGCGTGGTGGTTCTTACTTCGACTTTTTCTGCGCTCCCGGAAACGGTGCTTTTAGCGCCCACGCGGGTTTCGACGGCAGGGTCTGCGGCGGCTTGCTCGAGCGCATCGACATTGAGGACCGGTTCCACGGCTGCGGCCGCGTCGCCGGTTTTGCCGGATGGTCCCGCAGCCCTGGTTGCGACGGTGTCGGAATCCGAAACTGCAGAATCAGTTGCATCGGCATTCAAATCCGTGAATGGCTCGGCATGCTCGTCTATCGTTTCTTCAGATTTCGCCTGCGTCACCGCCTGCTCGACGACCGGGCCGTCGGTGGGCTGGGCCGAGGTATCTGTTTCCTCGTCAACGGCTATCGATACCCTGCCCTGGTGTTGTTCCAGCAGATTGTTGAAGGTTCTGCTATCGCCCAGGGTTTGCGCGCCCTCCGCCAGGTGCTGGTAAACCCTGACATAATTTTGCGTCAATTCGTTCACCAGTTCCGCGGTCTTGCCGAAATGCTGATTGACACTGGCCTTGTAACCGTTCAACTCCTCCCTGGCATCGTCCAGCTCGGTCTTTATCTTACCAGCCTCTTTTACCGATGGTGCAAACAGCCGATAAGCCAGCGCGCCGATCAGCGCTCCGGCGACCAGTGCGATAATGCCAATTTGCCAAACCGAGTCCAGGTATTCCACAGCGCCTCTTGGTGATCGGTGATTCCAATATGGCGCCCGATTATAAGATAAGCGCAGCAGCAATTATATAAATGAAGGTCGAAAAATCGGGCGCGGGTTAGCTGGAGCCGTGTGACTCGGGAGCAGATTTACCGACATCTCGGTTCATCGAGCCCGAAAATAAACCACGATTTTTACGATAACAGACTGGATCCGGCGCCCGGGGCTGCTTCTTTTTGCGCTGCTTACGACTGTCAGATTATGCGCCAGGTGGCTACCACCAGATTTCAACCGGGTAATTGATATACTCGAATTCGTACCGCACGGCAAAGGCAAAACTGGCCTCAACCGTCGCGCTGGACTATTCGACAACAATACCCGTCATTAGCGAGAGAATGTATTCTCTGCAGGCGGTAGCGGATATAATCCCGGCAGTTCCCAAAATCGGCAGACATGTTTACCAGGCATTTCGAATTAACTGAAGAGCCATTTTCGATAGCGGCTAATCCACGCTTCCTGTATATGAGTGCCCAGCATCGGGAGGCGCTGGCACATTTACTGTACGGCATCCGCCATGATAGCGGCTTCGTCATGCTGAGCGGTGAAGTAGGTACCGGTAAAACCACCGTATGCCGCTGCCTCATCGAGCAATTGCCGGAGCAGTCTAACGTTGCCTTCATCCTCAACCCCAAGGTCACCGTCAACGAGCTACTCAGTGGCATCTGTGACGAACTTGGCGTTCCCTATCCGAATATCGAGAGCAGCGTCAAGACCTTCGTCGATGCAATAAACCGATATCTGCTCGAACAGCATGCCCTGGGACGAAACACCGTGGTCATCATCGACGAAGCACAGAATCTCAGCGTCGATGTGCTCGAACAATTGCGCTTGCTGACCAATCTCGAGACCAACGAACGCAAATTAATGCGTATCATTCTGATCGGTCAACCCGAGCTGGAAACCCTGCTGTCACGCCCGGAACTCAAGCAGGTGGAACAGCGGATTACGGCTCGATACCGGCTACAACCGCTCGATCGCGACGAAATCCAGGCATACATATCGCATCGCCTGGCGGTGGCCGGTTGCCGCAAAGCCGTGTTTTCGGAACGAATAGCCAATAAAATCTACGCCAGAACGCAGGGTATTCCCAGATTGATCAACATCCTTTGTGATCGCGCAATGCTGGGAGCCTACGTCAAGTCGAGGCATAGCGTAAGTTCCGCGATACTCGACGAAGCGGCCAGGGAAGTTCAGGGGCAATCGCATCGACAGCGACAGTTTTCACGGGGAGCCATCCTGGCAACCTCGTTACTGGTCAGCGCTGCCGCCATTGCCGCATTGTTTTACACGAGCGAACAGGAACTAAATACGCTGGTGTCGCTGCAACTGAATGATCTGCAGGAATACAGGGCTGCCGACGCATCGATGTCCACAGGTACGGGGACGCCTCAGATGGCGATGCCGGAGAAGGAAACTCAGGCAAAACTGGAATCGGGATATGTACTTCCGGAGTGGCCGGTAGCAATATCTGCCGTGGACAATACGCTGGCAGCCGCTCAGTCGGCACTGTTCAGGGAATGGGATAAATCGATAACCGAAAAAACTGCCGACCCTTGTGCGCAAGCGCCCGCCTGGGGGCTACGCTGCTATTACGGAATCGGCAATCTAGGCGCCCTGGCCAGCAACAACCGGCCCGCAATTTTGACATTGCTGGATGACGAGGGCCGGCAATACCACGCAACAATACTTTCACTCGAAGGTGATCTGGCAAGGCTGGCGTTCGATCACGGCATTGAAACCGTGACCGTGAACGATCTGGAAGCGCGCTGGCAAGGCAATTATCAGCTACTGTGGCGCCTCACGCCGCAGGGCTTGTCTCTCTTTCGACCAGGACATCGTGGCCCGGGAATCACCTGGTTGACAAAAAACCTGGTCGCCTCGGGTATCGAATCTTTGCCGGTAAAAGACATCTATGATGCCGACGTTGTCGAGGCGGTAAAGATATTCCAGCGCAGTCGCGGACTGGTCGCCGACGGAATTGCAGGTCGACAAACGTTAATCCATTTGAATTCGCTCAACGACGCAACCATTCCCAAGCTCAATAGCCGAGGAGAAGGTTAGGATGTCGTTTATTCTCGATGCGATTGCAAAATCCGAGCAGGAGCGCCAGCAGCAGGAAGTTCCCAGTGCACGAAACCTGGCATTGCAGGTCCATGGTTCGCAGCGATCGCCGCTGGTATGGCCTTACCTGCTAGCCGGGGCTTTGTTGCTGAACGCGATCCTGCTCACAATCTGGCTGCAATCCGATACCTCTCTATTCGATCGACTTTCGTTACCGGGCGGTGAGACCGTGGGGCGGCCTGCCGATCAGGCTGTCGAACCAGGCAATATGCCCGAACCGACCAAAGGCACAAGAAACGAGGTTGTCGAGATCGAGGATTCGGACAGTATGCCGTCGAAGGAGGTTGCTGTTGCAACCGCCTCCGCGGATCTTCCTCCGCGGAGCAGCAGCTCGCTCAGGCTCGATGGGTTACAGGTCGAGTCAAATGATCGAACCCTCGAAACGGCCACCGAACCGGCAGATGAACCAGGTTTGTTACCGCCTCGTCAAATAGCCGGGACCAGGGATGCCGGGGATACCGAGTTGGTTCGCATGGAACCGGAAACCACGCTGGATTCAAAAAGCTCGACAGAATCCGAAATTATCCCCCCGAGCACAGATAACGCCGATAAGGAGTCATCCCGCGAGATATATCGGCTCAATGAACTCCCCGCCGATGTACGCCGGGACTTACCGTCGGTCGCCTTTACCGGGCATCTTTACTCGAGCAATCCCGCATCGAGCTATATATTTGTCGATGGCGGTAGACAGATTATCGAAGGCCAGCAGATCACGAACGAACTTTTTTTGCACGAAATCACGCCAACCGGGGTGGTCCTGGAGTTCAGGGGATACCTGGTTGACATTGGGGTGTTGCGTAACTGGTCCCTGAATTAATCCGCATCTCGAACCGCTGGCCTATGCCGCAATGCTGCGCCGGGTCGATACCCTGCACCGGTAGCTGTGTCCAGCCGGTTGCGGCGCGTCGAAATGCAGGTAGCGGATGCAATAATTTCAAAAATGGCAGCTCGAATCGGGTTATGCTCCCCCGATTTGAAATGGCAATCACGCATGGGACACTGCTGGCTCGCCGAGCCGCTGCTTCATAACCGGGGCGAATAGAATGCAATCGTCACAATGGTCGGCGTGGAACCCGGGTATCGAGTCGGAAATACCGCCGGCATACCGCGAGCTCGAGACGATATACGACCCGGCCAATGTCTTCACCCGGCTGGAAGAGGTCAACGAACTCGCCGTGGAAACCGGCCTGAGCCCCGAGGAACTGATCGCATTCAGACCGCACCGGCTGGTTTTACACGAACTGATTGTCCGCGTTACCGCCGATATCGTGGTCCTCGAGGGCGAGCACGAGGAAGATCTAGGCATTAACTTCCGCAAGATAGCGCGCCATGTCTTCAGCAGGTACGTGATCCCGCGCCTGATGCAGATCGAGCACCGTTTCGACACCATGCGCACCCGCATCGAGGACATGACCCGGCAGGAACTCGAACGCGCGCTGCTGCAACCGGCGACGATGCAAAAAACGAAAGCGTCGTTATGGTCGCGCCTGCGCGGCGCGCAGCCGAAGCGGGTAACGACGCCGATGAGCCGGCAGGAGCGCGAATTCGAGTTGATCACGGGTTACAAGCAGAGCGGGCTCGGCGCGGACGACGAACTGGCGGCCGCGGTGTACCGCAGCCTTTACCGGGTGCTCGGATCGATCGCGACCACGCGCGGTTTCATCGGCAACGACCCGCAATATCTGACCAGCATCTGTGTGCGCCACGCCTGCAACTACCTGGGCAGTCGTGAAATCGGCAGGCAGGTCGGCGAGCTGATGACGGATGCGATCGACGCCGAGGGCTACGACCCGATAGCCGATGCCGACAGACCGATACTGATCAGCCTCAAGGGCGCTTCCGCCGCCGGCAAGAGTTCGTTGCGGCCCATGCTGAGCCAGATGATGTCCGAGCTGGGTATCGAGGATCATGGATACGGTACCATCAGCCCTGACATCTGGCGGCGCCTGCTGCTCGACTACGAGGCGCTGGGGGAGAGTTACAAGTACGCCGGCAGGTTTACCAGCCACGAGGTCAATATCATCGACACCAAGCTGGATCATTACATTCGCGCCAAGGCGGACAAGCGGCGTTCCATTCCGCATCTGATGGTGGATCGCTTCCGCTTCGACAGCTTTGCCAGCGAAAAGATCACCAGCGTTCTACACAAAACCTACGTGCGCTACATCGATACCATGTACATGTACTTCATCGTTACGCCGCCCGAGGCAACCGTCGAACGCGGCTGGGAACGCGGCCTGGTGCGCGGGCGCTACAAGGCCGTGGACGATTTTCTCGGGCATTGCGTCGAGGCCTACGCGGGCATGCCAAAGCTGTTGTTCAAATGGCTTTCCAACAACAGACCGCGCTATTTTTTCGAGTTCCTCGATAACAGCGTGCCGAAGGGGACTTATCCCGAACTGATAGCGCGAGGCACCCAGGGGTCGATGCAGATATACCGGCCGCGCTCGCTGATCGATATCGAGCGCTTCCAGCGCATCAACGAACTCGCGACCAGCCCCGAGCAGGTGGCGGCGCCACCACCCGAGCTGGCAGTTGCGAAGAACCTCGGCTTTCTGCGCCAGTGCATCGCCCGGATCGGCCTGATCGAATTCGTCGACATCGCCACCGGGACCCCGTTCCTGGCGATACGCTCGGGCAGCTTCGCGGTAACCGAACCGAAACTTTTGGAACAAAACCTGGCCGACGATACTCTACGCGAGATAATCGCCGAGCTCGCGCCCGATTTGCTGCCCGGCGGAAGCCCGGGCTAAACTGGACACAGCGGAGGAAAGACAAATGAACAACAGCATCAAGGGCAGCTGCCTGTGCCAGGCGGTTACCTACCAGTTTCGACGACCCGAGTACATCTTCCAGTACTGCCACTGCTCGCGTTGCCGCAAGTTTACCGGAAGCGCGTTCGCATCCAATATTCTGGTCGATCCGAAACAGTTCGAGTGGCTCAGCGGCGAGGACCAGGTCGGTCGCTTCGAGCACCCCGACGCCAGACATTTCGCTACCTGCTTCTGCAAACGCTGCGGATCGTCGCTGCCCTGGCTGTCGCAAAGTGGCGCTGCGGTTATTATTCCAGCGGGCACCCTCGACGAGGATCCCGGCATCCGGCCGACGCAGAATATATTCTGGAAGGATCGCGCGCCCTGGCGCGAAGCAGTCGGCGCGCTGCCGCACTACGACGAGCTGCAGCCGCGCAAGGACAAATCCTGACGCCGCTCGGCCCTGATCGACCCCACATATTGCCGCTGCCGCGCTGGCGGTGCGGCACCCTGGCCCGGCGCCAGACGTGCTTCGCCTAAAACAGCGCCTGTTGCTGATCAATCACGGCGTTCATCGAAGATCCGATCGCGTTCAGTATCGTATCGGCGATCGGCGTCAGCTGCCTGTCGACGTAATGCTCGTAGTCGAGACGGTCATGCTGGCATTCCAGGGTTTGCGCGCCGCCGACTGTCATGACGTATTCGATCCAGCTCTTGTTGCGATAGCGCGACGGCTGCTGCCGCTGCCTGAATTCAGCTTCCGCCTTGATCGCCGCCTGCGCATGCGGCGGTATGTTCTTGCGATAATCGGATAGCTTCTTGCGCAAGCGCTTGCGGTACACGAGCTGGTCATCGAGCCGGCCCGCGTGCAGGTCGGCGACGACCTGGCGGATGTAATCGCTATACTCCTCGCCGTCGAAGATGAGCCGGTAGAGCTTCTGCTGGAATTGCCGCGCGAGCTCGGTCCAGTCGGTACGCACGGTTTCGAGTCCCTTGTATACAATGCGCCGCCCGCCGCACTCGTCGTCGATGAGGCCGGCATAACGCTTCTTGCTGCCCTGTTCCGATCCGCGCATGGTCGGCATGAAAAACTGCCTGAAGTGAGTTTCGAACTCCATTTCCAGGCACGACTCGATGCCGTATTCGCGTTGTAGCCGCTCGCGCCAGTAGCGGTTGATGATAGCGACCAGGCGGTTGCCGATCGCGGCGGCCGAGTGGTTGTCTCGCTCTCCGTGTAGCGACACGAACACGGAATCTGTATCGCCGTAGATGACATCGAAACCTTCCGCTTCGATCAGCTCCACCGTCTGGATGATGATGTCGTGGCCACGCCTGGTAATCGAACTGGTCAGGCGCGAATCGTGCAGCCGGCAGCCGGGAGTGCCGAGCACCCCGTAAAACGAGTTCATGATGATCTTGATGGCCTGCGACAGGGCCGCATTGCCATCGCGCTTGGCCTGGTCGCGGGCCGCCCACAGGCTTTCGATAATCTGCGGCAGTATATGCTCGTGCTTGTGAAAGCTCGCGCCGTCGTAGCCCGGTATCACCTCCTGCTGCGCCGCCTGTTGCGCCGCGATACGCGCGTAAGGATCGACGCGAAAGGTACGGATAATGCTTGGATACAGACTTTTATAGTCGAGCACCAGCACCGACCCCCGCAGGCCGGGTGTGGAATCCATGACATATCCACCCGGCGCGCTCAGCGCTCCCTGGTAGTCGCCGATATTCGGGGCGATGTAGCCCTTGCGATGCAGCCGTGGCAGGTAGAGGTTGTCGAAGGCGGCCACCGAACCGCCGGGGCGATCCATTTCCAGTCCCGTCAGCCTGGCGCGCTCGATCGAAAAGTCGATCAGATCCGTATGCGCAAATATATCCCAGACCAGCTGGCAGTCCTCGAGGTTGTACGCGGCCAGCGTCTCCTTCTCCTGGTGAAACTGCCGCCTGATTTCTCGCGCCTTGTATAACGGGTCGGAGTGGGTCCTGTCAGGTATCAGTTTGCCCCTGCCGAGCAGTTCCTGGGCGACCGATTCGAGCGCGAAACTGGAAAAGTTGTAGGTCGCGGATTTCAGCGTGTCGATGCCATCGAGCACTACCCGACCAGGAATCAGCACGAAATGCTGGCTACCGTCCGCCTGCGACTGGCGCCATACCGGCAGCGTGTCCATGCGCCCGATGGTGAGCGCCTGGCCCAGCGCCTGGGACTTTTTCTGCAGCATCCTCAGATCGAAGTTGATCACGTTCCAACCGATAAACACGTCGGGGTCGATGCGCTGCACCCAGTCGACAAAGCGCCGCAGCAGCGCCTTCTCGTCGGCGACGTACTCGATCTGATCGCCGTCCTCGCCTTCGCCTATCATCAAGATCCGGCTGGTCGCGGACGTGACAAAGGCGATCGAAAACAGCGCATCGGTCTCGAAGTCGGTCTCGATATCGAGCGACATGACCTCGAGCCGCGGAACAAAGCCTCCCGGCTGCAGGCGTATGTCGTGCAACACCCCGCCAGCCGAATCCGCGTCGACGTCGACCGAGGCGGTAATGAATCGCTCGCACAGGAATCTATCGGTAGGACGGATATCGGCCTCGTAACAGGAAATACCGGCCTGTTTCAAAGCGTCGCGGGCGCGGTAAAGCTGCTGCTGCGAATCGAAGTAAACCGCGCTGACCGCGTCCCCGGAGAAAGTTTTCAGCGCAAGCGGCTTGACCGATAGCCCGCGCGGCCGGTCGAGCAGACCCGCCACCGCAGCGGCATCGCTCTGGCGGATAAAGAAAAGCGCCTGCCGCCGGTGGATGGAAACCTTCAGCGGACCCTGCGCGCCGGTCAGCCAAAAGTCCAGGCGAACGCCGTCCTGGTCGTCAAACCACTGGCGCGTCAGTAAAAATGCCGGGATCAAGAGCCTGTTTCCGAAAGTAGGTTAAATTTAATCCGCATTCTATTATCATCGCGGGTTCCCGTGTAATTTAAGGAATCTCTGTAAAAGGCGGA
>JAOTTY010000418.1 GCA_029864185.1 Gammaproteobacteria bacterium | reverse complement strand
GAAGCCGAGGGCGGAGGCCCAGGGCCGGCCGCGATCAACAAGTACCTGGCGCCGACCGCCCTGCTCTGGTTTCGCTGGGCAGCGGTGGTAACCTGGCTGTCGGGTGCAGCACTGTTGGCCAGTTACGGAATCCTGGGCGCCGCATTTACTTTTCAGGAAGGGGCGGCAGTGATCGGCGTTGGCGCCTGGCTGGGCACCATCATGCTGTTCAACGTCTGGGTGCTGATCTGGCCGAACCAGAAAAAGATTCTCGGCCTCGACGGCAAATCCCACGAGCCGGCAGTCATCGCGAAGGCCAAGACCGTCGCGTTGATGGCATCGCGTACCAATACCGCGCTGTCGATTCCGATGCTGTTGTCGATGACCGCCTACGCACACGGCGGCTACCCCTTCTAGCAAGGAACCGTTGCGATTGTCGAAGCCCCGCCATGGCGGGGCTTTTTTTTCGGTTAAAAAACTTGAAATTGCCGAAAATCACTGTATGTTTGATCGCTTTTTTCACGCCAAATACCGATGCCTGACCATCTCGTTCATGCCTACCAGTCGCTGCCGGTGAGTTTTACTCATGGCGACGGTTGCTACCTGTGGGATAATGCCGGCAAACAATACTTCGATGCGCTCTGCGGTATCTCGGTAACCAACCTCGGACACAACTATCCCCCGCTCACCGCGGCGATCCAGGAACAGGCGGCTACCTTGCTGCATACCTCGAACCTGTATTCGATAAGCTGGCAGCAGAAGCTGGCCGACCTGCTGTGCCGGAGCGCCGGCATGGATCGGGTTTTCTTTGCCAATTCGGGAGCCGAGGCCAACGAAGCCGCAATCAAGCTTGCGCGCCTTTACGGTCATCAGCATGACATCGACAACCCGCATATCGTGGTCATGCAACACGGTTTTCACGGGCGGACCATGGCTACGCTGAGCGCCACCGGCAGTCGCAAGGTGCAGGCCGGATTCGAGCCGCTGGTGTCGGGGTTCCTGCGGGCACCTTACGACGATATCGACGCCATAGAGGCGATCGCCGCAAACAACCGTAACGTGGTCGCGATTCTGGTGGAACCGGTGCAGGGCGAGGCGGGAATCGTGATTCCGGGTCGCGGTTACCTGCAGGCACTGCGCCGAATATGCGATCAGCAAAACTGGTTGCTGATGCTGGACGAGGTACAGACTGGCATGGCGCGCAGCGGCAAACTGTTTGCCTGCCAGCACGAGGCAGTAGTGCCCGATGTCATGACGCTGGCCAAGGCGCTCGGCAACGGCGTTCCGGTGGGCGCCTGTCTATGCAGCGGTGTCGCCGCCGACGTATTCCAGCCCGGTAAACATGGCTCGACTTTCGGCGGTAATCCACTCGCCAGCAGGGCCGCCTTTACCGTGCTCGAAAGCATGCTCGAACACAGCATCGCCGATAACGCGGCGCAACGCGGACAGCAGTTATACGACGCGCTGCGGCAGGGACTGGCAGGCAACCAACAGGTCGCCGGGATACGTCATCTCGGCCTGTTGCTTGCGGTGGAGATGAAATCCCCCTGCCAGGAGCTGGTGTCCCGGGCGTTGCAGCAGGGATTGCTGATCAACGTGACCGCCGAGAAGGTAATCAGGCTGCTGCCGCCGCTGATCATCGACGAAAAACAAACCGCACAACTTGCCGATCGGCTGGTCGACTGCATCAACCATTTTACCTTATAAACTTATGCCTACGCGCCATTTCCTGAGCCTCCTGGACTTTAACAGCGACGAGTTGCGGGCGTTGATAGCGCATGCGATAGACGTCAAGCAAAAGCTCAAAAAAGGAATCGCGCATACCCCCCTGGTCGGAAAGCTGCTGGCGATGATTTTTGAAAAGTCGTCCACCCGAACCCGGGTATCTTTCGAGGCCGGGATGTACCAGCTGGGAGGGCACGCGATATTTATGTCACCGCGCGACAGCCACCTGGGACGGGGCGAACCGATCGAGGACAGCGCCCGGGTCATATCGAGCATGGTCGACGGTATCCTGATCCGTACCTTCGGGCACGAGCGCATAGAAACGCTCGCGCAAAATTCGCAGGTACCTGTAATCAATGGTCTCAGCGACCTGTTACACCCCTGCCAGTTGCTTGCCGATATGCAGACCTGGTTCGAGCAGCGCGGCGAAATCGCCGGCGCCAGCGTGGCCTGGATCGGGGACGGTAATAACATGTGCCATTCCTACATAAACGCGGCCATCCGTTTCGATTTCCGGCTCAACATCGCCTGCCCCGCCGGCCACGAACCCGATGCCGGGCTGCTCGAGAGCGGGGGTGGGCGTATCCGTCTTTGCGCCAATGCGCAGGACGCCGCGACGGCGGCAGATCTCGTCGTCACCGACGTGTGGGCCAGCATGGGACAGGAAGAGGAGCAGGAACAGCGCCTCAAAACCTTTGCGACCTT
>JAOTTY010000177.1 GCA_029864185.1 Gammaproteobacteria bacterium | reverse complement strand
ATACTCGGCGACCTCGTGGTCGACGTACCCGAGGAAAGCCAGCAGCACAAGCAGCATATCGCCAAGGCGGTGACCGCCTACGATATCCAGGTACAGCCGGCGCTGCACCTTTATACCGTTACCCTGCCGGAGCCCGATATGCACGCGCCGATCTCCGACAAGCGCCGCCTGCAGCAGGCGCTAGCGAGCACACACGAACTGCCGCTCCTGGATTGCGAAATGACGCAGCTGCGGCTGTTGCAACCGGCGCTGGCAAAGGCGGGCCGCCAGGTTACCGTCGCGGTTTACCAGTTTCAGCAAATCATCGCGGTGTGGCCGGGCGTAAAAGAAGTAGTCTACGGGCTTGCGGTGGATCTCGGGTCGACCACGATCGCGGCGCAGCTATGCAACATGATCACCGGTGAAGTCGTCGCCACCGCCGACACGATGAACCCGCAGATTCGCTTCGGCGAGGACCTGATGAGCCGCGTCTCCTACGTGATGATGAACGCGGGCGGCGATACGGCGATGACGCAGGTGGTGCGGGAAGCCTTCAATCAACTCGCCAGGCGTGCGGCCAAATCGGCCGGCATACAGCTCGAGGATATCCTCGATATGACGGTGGTCGCGAACCCGATCATGCACCACCTGTTTCTCGGCATCGACCCTACGCCGCTGGGCGGCGCACCGTTCACGCTGGCCACCGATCAAACCCAGGTGCTGCGCGCCTCCGAACTGGATATTCGCCTGCACCCCGAGGCGCGGGTATGTACGCTGCCCTGCATCGCCGGGCATATCGGCGCCGATACCGCGGGCGTCATCCTGTCGGAACGTCCGGACCTGGCCGACGAATACGTGCTGCTGGTCGACATCGGCACCAACGCCGAGATCGTGCTGGGCAATCGGCATCGCCTGATGGCGGCGTCGAGCCCGACCGGTCCGGCCTTCGAGGGCGCGCAGATCACTTCGGGTCAGCGCGCCGCGCCCGGGGCCATCGAGCGCGTGCGCATCGACCCGCAGACGCTGGAACCGAGCTTTCGGGTGATTGGCTGCGAGGCCTGGTCGAACGATCCCGGGTTTACCGAAAAGAACGCGAAGGTCGGCGTCAGCGGTATCTGCGGCTCCGGCATAATCGAGGTCGTCGCGGAAATGTACCTTTCCGGCGTCATCGACAGCGATGGCGTGATCGGCCCGGTAGCCGGCAGGGAGAGTTCGCGCATCGTGCAGGAAGGTCGCACCTGGTCCTATGTATTGCACGAGGGCGAGCGCTCGATTCGCATTACGCAAAACGACGTGCGCGCGATTCAGCTGGCCAAGGCTGCGCTGCACGCGGGCGTGCGCCTGCTGATCGATCACATGGGCATCGACAGGGTCGATCGCATCGGCCTCGCGGGTGCGTTCGGCAGCCACATCGACGTCAAGTACGCGATGGTGCTCGGGCTGATACCCGACTGCAACCTGGAAAAGGTCGGCTCGGTCGGCAACGCCGCCGGCACCGGTGCGCGTATCGCGTTGCTGAACTTTCCATCGCGGCTGGAGATCGGGGAAATCCTGCCCAAGGTGGAAAAGATCGAAACCGCGCTGGAGCCGAAGTTCCAGGAATATTTTATCCAGGCGATGGCGATTCCGCACAAGACCGATCCGTACCTGGAACTGGGCAAGGTGGTCAAATTTCCCGAGCCCAAACCCAGGACGGAGAAAGCCGATTCCGCGGACCGCAGTCGTCGCAAACGTCGCCGCCGCGGTCGCGCCTAGCCGCTGGTACTGTCTCGCAGAAAATCCTGCGGGCGCCGTCTAACCCGCGTAATCGGCCTGTTCCCCCGCCGACTTCGCCTGCAGTTTACGGCGCTCGTCGCGTGGCGGAATGCCGAACAGGTCGCGGTAGCACTTGCTGAAATGCGGCGCCGAAATGAAACCGCAGGCGAGCGCGATGTCGACGATCGATTTGCTGGTCTGCAGCAACAACAGACGCGCACGGTTGAGACGTAAATTCAGGTAGTAGCGTGTCGGCACGCAATTCAGATGCTTCTGGAATAGTCGTTCGAGCTGGCGCCGGGAAATGCCGACATAGCTCGACAGTTCATCGAGGCTGATCGGTTCCTCGATATTGGCTTCCATCAGGGTAACCGCCTCGGTCAGCTTCGGCTGGTTCGATCCCAATGCCAGGTGCAGCGGGATTCGCTGCCGATCGTCCGAGCTGCGGATGCGTTCGCACATGAATTGCTCGGAAATATGCGTCACCAGCTTGTTACCGTGACGGTTTTCGATCAACTTCAGCATCATGTCCATCGACGACTGACCGCCGGCGCAGGTAATGCGGTCGCGGTCGAACAGGAACAGGTCGTCGGACACCATCACTTCGGGAAACTCCTCGCGCAGGCTGGCGATATTTTCCCAGTGGATGGTGCAGCGATAGCCGTCGAGCAACCCGGCCCGTGCCAGCAGATAGCTGCCGGTGCACAGCGCCCCGAGTATCACGTTGCTGCGCTTGGCGATACGCCGCAGCGCGAATTGCAGCTGTTTCGACCAGACGTTGGCAATATCCGTGCCGCCGCAGACGAACAGGATGGATATATCGGTAGCGTTCTCGATGCTGGCGTCAGGCGTAATTTCCAGTCCGTTGCTGGCTTTTTCCGGCAACCCGTCGATGCTGTAAACGCTCCAGCGGTAAAGCTCTCTGCCGGCGTCACGATTGGCCATGCGTAGCGGTTCGATGGCCGAGGAAAATGCGATCATCGAATAGTTGGGGACTTGCAAAAAACCGAAATGCTCGGGTTTTGAAGCGGTTTTTTCGTCGCTCATAGGGCTGGTCTGGCGAAACGCATGATGAATTTGATCACAATGTGACCAATCGTCAAAATACTAGTCGCTAAATCTGGCCATTGCACGATATTTTTGTATGCGTCGGCGTTGAGCAGGATATATGCAATCTCGGCAACGCCCCCCGCGTCCACGGCCCTCGAGTGGGCAATGGGAAACCGAGGTGATATGACCTGTTTTCATGATCCCTGCAACGAGGCTTTTTATTACCTCGAAGACCGCCGCAACGATCGTTACGTTATCGCCGCTCCGGTATTGAAGGCCATACCCGGTTTGACCATGAATTCGGTTTAAACGATTGGCATCCCATTATTACGATGCGCTTTACCGCCAACGAATCAGGATCGTCTGAAAAGCCGGAGAGCCGTGCAGAATTGTAGCGAGCGCTGCCTGTGTTGGAGTCATCCCCGCGCAAGCGGGGATCTTATGATTTCAGGTATCGGTAGGACGCATGGATTACGGTCGATAATCGCGGACGCCCAGGGGCTACTGCCGAAGCGATGAGACCGGAAAGCGTCGGTTCAGCTCTCTTCTTTCTCCGGCAGAAAGCCGCCCGCCTGCATGTTCCACAGGTGCGCGTAGTGGCCTTTACGCCGCAGCAGCTGCTCATGGCTGCCGTCTTCGATTATCCTGCCCTGATCGAACACGAGAATGCGATCCATGTGCGAGATGGTCGAAAGCCGATGCGCGACCACGACAACGGTTCTGCCTTTCATCAGGTTCTCGAGGCCGAGCTGGATTTTTTTCTCGGTTACGGAGTCGAGCGACGAGGTCGCTTCATCGAGGATCAGGATCGGCGAGTTTTTCAGGATTGCGCGGGCGATGGCGATGCGTTGGCGCTGTCCCCCGGAAAGCTTTACTCCACGCTCGCCCACCAGCGACGCATACCGCTGTTCGGTCTCGAGGATAAACTCGTGGGCATACGCTTTTTTGGCCGCCTCGATCACCTCCTCATCGCTGGCATCGAGCCGTCCATAGCGGATATTCTCCATCAGCGATCGGTGAAACAGCTGCGGGTCCTGCGGGATCATCGATATGTTTTCGCGCAGGCTGTCCTGGGTGACGTCCAGTATATTCTGTCCATCTATCAGGATGGCCCCCGCATGAGGCTCGAACAGACGCAGTATCAGGTTTACGAACGTGGATTTGCCGGAACCTGAAAAACCCACCAGGCCGACCTGCTGCTTCGCCTCTATGGTTACGTTCAGGTGATCGAAAACCTGCATTCCTTCCTTGTAAATAAAGCAGACATCGCAAAAAGTGATCACACCCCTGTCCACGGTTAACCTGGGCGCATCGGGCTTGTCGATGATTTCGTGTGATTGCACGAAAATCGACACGCCGTCGCTGATGTTACCGAGGTACTCGAAGAATTCGAGAAAACTGCGGCTCAGCCCGCGTGCCGCCTCGATCAGTAAAATCGTCAGCCCGGCGACCATCGAGAATTCGCCGACCGTCATGTTTCCGTCCGACCAGATTTTCAGCGCATATCCTACCATTGCAACCATCAGCACCAGGGCCGCGGTAAACTGGAACCAGCGCAGTTTCTCCATGTACCAGTAGGTGCGCAGGGCGTGATCGACCTCGTGATTCAGGTAGTCCGTCAGGTAGTCCTCCTCGTAACGGCGGCGCGCGAACATCTTGGCGTTCATCACGTTGGTCACGGAGTCGACTATCTTGCCGGTTACCAGAGAGCGCGCCTCGGCGAAGTCCTTCGCATAAACTCGGCAGCGCCGCGCCAGCAAATAGGACACGTAGATGTAAATTCCCAGCCACAGGGTTAACACCAGGGCCAACTCGCCGCTGGCACCGAACAGGACGATCAATGCCACCACCGACTTGATGATCAACGGGTAGAAATCGAAAGTGATCGTCCACAGCGCATGCATGCTGCTCATCGATACCTCGGCGATACGGCTCGCCAGCGAACCCGCGAAATGGGAAATAAAGTAGCGGTGCGAGTGATGCTGCAGGTAGCTGAACAGCGATTTGCGAATTTCGGCGCGCAGGAAGGGACCGGTCATCACCAGCATCGCGCCGCTGGCGCGGCTGAACAACACGATCCCGAGGTTCAGTACGGCAAACAGGATCAGCGCGTTCTCGGCGGCAGCAAAGACATTACTGCCAGTCTGGTTTGCCAGCGTTACCGCATCGATGATCTCCTTGATCGCGTAGGGCAGCAGGATGGTGCAGGCCGCCTGTGCCGCCTCGAAGACGAAAATTCCAAGTAAGGTGTAACGCGACTTGAGATAAAAATAGAGCGCGAAGCGCCACGGAGAGGGGGAAAGCGGTGGAGCGCCCCTGGCAATTTTCAATGTCACATCCATGCGGCAAGTGTAGCGACCTAAGCCGCTTTAGGGGAGGCTTAATCGGGTATATTCAGGCGGGTGAATACCGCTGGCATCTGACAAAACAGGCAGGTGAATGACTCGGGCCGGGAGGCCAGCCAGCCGGCGGCGCAGTTCGATGCGAGATCCCTACTTGCGCGGGGATGACGTTTTTGAGGTGGGACGCCTGCGGCATCCGATTTCTTATACCATCGAGTCGGGCATCGAATCCTTGCGCTGCTTCATGTAATCGACCAGGGCTTCGTCGATGCCCGGATCGAGCGGTGGTGGCTGGTACTCGGCGAGCAGTGTCTTGAAACGCTTGTTGCAGCGCTGCGCGTGATCGAGGCTGCCTTCCGATTGCCACTGCTCGTAGCTGTTGTTGTCGGTAATCGGCGAGCGGTAGAACGCCGTCTTGAAGTTGCGCTGGGTATGATTGCAGCCGAGAAAGTGCACGCCGGGTCCGACCTCGCGAATGGCATCCATGGCCTGGCCGTTTTCCGACAGGTCGACGCCGCCCATCAGGATGGCCATCATCGCCGCCTGGTCGGCGTCCATGATAAATTTTTCGTAACCCATCGACAGTCCGCCTTCCATCCAGCCCGCGGTATGCAGCACGAAATTGACGCCGGCCATGACCGCCGGGTAGAGCGTGCTCGCCGCCTCGTAAGCCGCCTGGGCGTCCGGCAGCTTGGAACCGCAAAGACCGCCGCCGGAGCGAAACGGCACCCCCAGCCGGCGCGCCAATGCCGCCATCGTGTAAAGCACCAGCGCCGGTTCCGGCGTGCCGAAGGTCGGGGCGCCCGACTGCATCGACATCGAGCTCGCGAAGCTGCCGAAAATCATCGGTGCGCCCGGGTTGACGAGCTGTACGAAGGTCATGCCGGCCAGGGCCTCGGCCAGCGTCTGCGCCGCGGTGCCGGCTACGGTGACCGGCGACATCGCGCCCGCCAGGATGAACGGCGTGATGATCGTGGCCTGGTTATTCTCGGCGTAAACCTTGGCTGCGCCGAGCATGGTGTCGTCGAAAGTCATCGGCGAATTGGCGTTGATCAGGCTGGTGGCATAGGTGCGCGGGCGCCCGGTTTCCGGGTCGATATAGTTTTCTCCGGCGATGATCTTGATCATCTCGATGGTATCCTGCGCGCGCTCGGGCGCGGTCACCGAGCCCATGAACGGCTTGTCGGAATACTTGATATGCGAATAAACCATGTCGAGATGGCGCTTGTTGACCGGGATATCGACCGGTTCACATATGGTACCGCCGGAATGATGCAATGACGGTGATGCATAGGTCAGTTTGACGAAATTCTGGAAATCCTCGAGGGTCGCGTAACGCCGGCCCTTGTCGAGGTCGAAAACGAAGGGGCTGCCGTAGGCCGGTACGAAGACCGTGTTGTTGCCCCCGATCTGCACGCTGCGCGCCGGGTTGCGGGCGAACTGGGTATACTCGGCTGGCGCCGAGGCCTGGATAATGGAACGACACAGACCTCGCGGGAAACGCACGGTAACGCCGTCGATCTCGGCGCCACCCTGCTTCAGGATATCCAGCGCCTCGGGCATGTCGCGAAACTCGATACCGATTTCCTCGAGAATGGTATCGGCATTGTTTTCGATGAGCTGCAGGCCTTCTTCGCCGAGCACCTCGAAAACAGGTATCTTGCGGGTGATAAAAGGCGTGCTTTCGACTACCGGCGCGGCCGCACTGCGGCGCGCGTCTCGTCCCCCGCGACCGCGTCGACCCCTGGCGGCTGGTGTTGCTTCACTCATTGTTGACTCCTGGTGACCCGGTCACTTTTGTTGGATCAAGCGGTAGAGTATGTTTTTTTGAGATTTTACGGGCTAACCTGCGCGCGACCCTGAACTATTTGCCAGCGCCATATTGTTTCTCCTCCTGCATTGCCCAGATTTGTGGATAGGGGTAAATTCGCTAAAATGTGATCGCAAGGCAACACCCATTTTCCGAGGGCGGGAATATTAACGACGATACCGTAGTAATCGGCATTTTATTGATCGAAGGTTATCCGATTATTCCGTTCAGTTGTGTCGTCGACTCGATGCGCGCGGCCAATCGCCTGTCGGGCAGGCGCCTGTTCGAATGGCAGTACTTTGCACCCGGGGAAAAACCGGTGGCGGCGTCTTGTGGCATCACCGTTCCCACGCGCCCGCTAGCGCTGGCAAAGCAGCTCGAGACCCTGATCATCGTCGCGCCGAACACGGCCCAGTATTTCGATGACGCCGCCACCCTGAGACAGCTCAGGGCCCTCGACAAGCGGGGTGTCAACCTCGGCTCGGCAAGCTCCGGCAGTTTTCTGCTCGCGCGCGCGGGCCTGCTGGATCATTGTCGCTGCACGATTCACTGGGAAAATATACCGGTATTCAAGGAACTCTACCCACAGCTGGACGTGGCGTTTACGCTTTACGAAATCGACGCGCGGCGCTTTACCTGTTCCGGCGGCACCGCGGCGCTCGACATGATGCTCAAGCTGATCGAAAACCGGCACGGTCGCCAGCTCGCGCAGCAGATTTCGCAGCAGTTTCAACATGACCGGATTCGTACCGAAATCGATTCGCAGCAGATGGCCGATCGAATCGACCTGGCGATGAGCGCGCCGAAGCTGATCGATGTTATCAACCTGATGGAAAACAATATCGAGCTGCCGCTTTCGCTACCGTCGATCGCCAAAAAATGCAACCTGTCGCTGCGCCAGATCGAACGGCTGTTTCACAAGTACCGCAACGTCACCCCGAGTCAGTACTACCTGTCGTTGCGCCTGATGTACGCCAAGCAGCTGCTGCTCAACACCAACCGCAGCGTGCTCGATATTTCGATCGCCACCGGCTTTGAAACCCAGTCGTATTTCACCGCCTGTTACCGCAAGCATTTCGGTAGCTCGCCGCGCAGTCACCGTTCGCAGGTAGCCACCGAACGCAAGGGATAGATGGCCGACCGATGAATCAACCTGTATTGGTGCTCGGCGCCGGCATCGTCGGTATCAGCTGCGCGCTCGAGCTGCAGAAACGCGGCTACCGGGTGACGCTGATGGATCGTCGCGGCCCCGGCGAGGAGGCCTCGTCCGGTAATGCCGGTATCCTGAGCCTGAGTAATATTACCCCGCTTGCGGATCCCGCCCTGCTAACCCGCCTGCATCGGTTGGCGTTGAATCTCGATACGGATCTGCTATTGCATTACCCGCACCTGCCGGCGCTGCTGCCGTGGCTGGGGCGATTCCTGCGGCGCTGCAGGCGCGCAACCTACCTGGTCGACGGCGCTGCGATGGCCCTGTTGACGCAGGCGTCGATGGACCTTCACAGGCAGTGGATAGACGAGGCGGGCCTGCAGTCCCTGGCAAATCGTGGCGGTGGACTGAAACTATATCGCGACCGTCGCAGCTTCCTGCGCGACCAACTGGAGCGGGAACTGCTCGAGCGCTGCGGCGTCAGGCATACCCTGGTCGATGCCGCGCAGGTACAGGATCTCGAGCCGGACCTGAATCCGGTATTCGTGCAGGGCGTGTTGATCGACGAGTCGATTTCTATCCGTGACCCCGAAAAACTATGCAAGGCTTATGCGCAAATGTTCGTCGCGGCCGGCGGCCAGGTAAAACAGGCCGAGATCAGGTCCATACGGCAGTCCGGCGGCGGCTGGGAGTTGAGCGGCAGCCCCGGCGTCGTAAGCGCCGAACGGCTGGTCGTTTGCATGGGCGCCTGGACGCCCGGGTTGATCGGGCAGCTGGGCTACGCCAATCCGCTCGCGATCGAGCGTGGCTACCACGCGATCGCCGCTCCCGCGGAGGGCAGGCGGCTGTCCCGTCCGATCTTCGATGTCGACGCCAGTTACGTCATGGCGCCGATGGAGATGGGTTTGCGTATTACCACCGGCAGCAATCTCGTTCGGTGCGAGACTCGTCCCGATCCGCGCCAGCTGGTGCGCGTATTACCAAGGGCGCGCGAGGCATTTCCGATCGAGCGGATCCTGACGCGCGATCCGTGGATGGGAAGGCGACCCACGGTCCCGGATACGCTGCCGCTGATCGGACCCGCACCGCGTCACCAAAATCTGTGGCTGGCCTTCGCGCATTCGCATATGGGACTGACCATGGGGCCGATTACGGGGGTATTGATCGCCAACTTCGTCGGCGCCGAACCGCAACCCTTTGCGACAAAGGCCTACGACCCGTCGCGCTACCTGTGAGCGCTACTGGTTAAACTTGCCGAGGCTTCAGACCGCCGAGGAGCGCCCCGGCATTTGGCGAAACCTGGCGATTTCGCCGCGCTCGAGTTCGGTTGCCTGCTGCGAAAAAAACACCACGCTGTTGGCCATGACGCAGGACAGCGACTCATCGAGCCGGGCGACGAAGGCGTCGACGTCGGCATCGAGAATATCGATGCTCTCCAGCACGCCGCCGGCACCGTGACTGAACTCGGCGGGCAGGTATTTCGTTGCCTGTGATACC
>JAOTTY010000176.1 GCA_029864185.1 Gammaproteobacteria bacterium | reverse complement strand
CGAGCTCGAACTCAGAGGTCGCGAGTGCGCCGTCGGCGATCTGGCCCTGTTCCAGGCGGGTCGTCAGCAACCGCTCGAGCTTTGCATGCCCAGCGTCGACGTCGGCGACGAATACGTCCATCAACACGTAGAACGGCGAGGCGGTTTCGAGCGGTGCATCGATGCTGGAGAAGGGGCCTGTATTGAGTTCGTAGTAATCGCGCCACAGCACTTCGAAGGCGGCCAGTGCACCGGGCAGCGCGGCGTCGAAATAGCGCAGCAGTTCCATCACCTGGTCCCAGGTCGGCACCGCCAGCAGCGCGGTTTCGATCGCGCGCGGCGCTTCGTGTAACCGCAGCACGGCGCGCGTGATGACGCCCAGCGTACCCTCGGAGCCGACGAACATCTGCCGCAGGTCGTAACCGGCGTTGTTCTTGAGCAGGTCGAACATCGACGACACCACGCTGCCATCGGCGAGCACCACTTCGAGCCCGAGCAGCTGTTCGCGCATCATGCCGTAGCGCAGCACACGCACACCGCCGGCGTTGGTGGCGATATTGCCGCCGATGGTGCAGGAGGCACGCGCGCCCAGATCGAGCGCGAACATGAGACCATCCTCGGCGGCACGCTGCTGCACGGTCTGCAGGATCGCGCCGGCTTCCACTACCATCGTGCGCGCGTGCGCATCCAAGGATTCGATGCGGTTCATGCGTTCGGTGGAGAGCAGGATATCCGAACTGGTCGAATGGTGACCGCCGGCAAGCCCGGTCATACCGCCCGCGGGCACCACCACCTGCCCCGCCGCGTGGCACAGGCGCATCACCCGGGACAGCTCCTCGGTGGTCTTCGGTCGCACCAGCGCCAGCGCCTCGAGCGCCGCTCCCGACCAGATGCCGGCGCTGCGGCCGGCCAGCGCGTTGCCGCTCAGAATGCCGGCCGCGCCGACGATGGTTTCGAGCCGTTGCAGCAGTTCCGAGTGATTCGCGAGCATGGAATTCATTCTAGTCGCGATGAAGTCGATTGACGAGCCTCTACAATAAAACGTAGGATCGGTACCCCGAAACGACGGCGGCGGAGCAACTGCAATGACCAGGACCTGCGGCGAGGCACTCATGCAGCTACTCGAAGCCTATGGGGTCACCACCGTTTTCGGCATCCCCGGAGAGCACACGCTCGAACTTTACCGCGGCATCGAAAAAAGCGGGCTGCACGCGATAACCCCGCGCAACGAGCAGGGCGCGAGCCTCATGGCCGACGGCTACGCCCGTGTCACCGGCGAACCCGGCGTTTGTACGCTGATCACCGGCCCCGGGGTTACCAACGCCGCGACCGGCATCGGCCAGGCTTACGCCGACTCGATACCGATGCTGGTCATCTCCAGCGCGAACGACAGCGCTTCGCTGGGCAAGGGCTGGGGGCGGCTGCACGAGACTACCGACCTGTGCGCGATCACGCGCCCGCTTACCGCGTTCAGCGAAATGGTGCTCGATCCAGCGGAACTGCCCGGGCTGGTCGCGCAGGCCTACGACGTGTTTCGCTCGCAGCGACCGCGTCCGGTGCACATCGCGATTCCGCTCGACGTCATGGAAAAGCCCGTCAGCGAGGACTGGCAACCGCGGACCAGCGCAAGACTGCCCGTGCCGGTACCCTACGAGAT
Organism: Gammaproteobacteria bacterium; assembly: GCA_029864185.1. Lineage (GTDB taxonomy): Bacteria > Pseudomonadota > Gammaproteobacteria. Next base: position 7,962 of record JAOTTY010000176.1, on the reverse strand, counting down.
CAACGCCGCGGCCGATATGCTGGCGGCGGCGGCGCGCACCGTCATGGTTGTCGGCGGCGGCGCGCAGCTGGCGTCCGCCGAGGCCACCCGGCTGGCCGAGTGTCTCAACGTCGGCGTAATCGCTTCGAACGCCGGCAAGGGCATCGTTTCCGACGCCAACCGGCTGAGCCTCGGCGGCGGCATCATCAGCCCCGCGGTGCAGCGTTACCTGGCCGAAGCCGACCTCGTGCTCGCGATCGGCACCGAACTCGCCGAAGCCGACAGCTTCATCTACGACCTGAAGATCAACGGTAAGCTGATTCGGGTCGACATCGATCCGGCGCGCTTTCGCGACGCCTTCCCGGCGGACCTCGCGGTGCTCGGCGACGCGCGCGCCGCCTGCGCGCAACTGCTGGTGGCGCTTGACGGACGCGACATCGGCACCGCCGCACGCGATACGGTCGCCGAACTCGATACGGTGCGCAAGCAACAGGCCCTCGATTTTAGCGATGCGGAGAAACAGCACGTCCGCCTGCTGAACGCGTTACGCAACGTGCTGCCCAACGACGCCATCGTGTTCGGCGATATCACGCAACTGGTCTACACCGGCACCGCGGCGATGAAAACCTACCTGCCGCGCACCTGGTTTTATCCGGCCGGTTTCGGCACGCTCGGCTGCGCCCTGCCCGGCGCGATCGGTAGCAAGCTCGCGCTGCCCGATCGCAGCGCGGTCGCGCTGGTCGGCGACGGCGGCTTCATGTTCACCGTCAACGAACTCGCCACCGCGGTCGAAGAAAAGCTCACCATCCCGGTTATCATCTGGCATAACCACAGCTACGCGATGATTCGCGACGGCATGATCAAGCGCGGCATTCCCGAGATCGGGGTCAACCCCAGGGCGCCCGATTTCATCAAGCTCGCCGAGGCGTTCGGCTGCCCTGGATGTTCGGTCGCGAACAACGCCGAATTCCAGCACGCGATGCACGACGCGATGAAACATCACGGGCCCAGCCTGATCGTCGTCAACGAGGACGACGACTGGCTCACGCGGTGAAGCAAAGCTGGTAATCCTCTTTGGCGGTGCCTGACTTGTTGCCTTTATCTGTTAATCATGAATTACGGCTGACCACTCCGAGATTCTCGTAATCCCTGCCCAGCGCGACCGCAGCACCACCAAGGGCCGGATTACTGGCGGTAATCACGCAGGTCGATATGCTGCGCAGGTAAGGCGTCAACCTGCCATGCTGCTCGAAGCGTTCCCGGAAAACGGAAACGGTAAAATAGTCCAGAAACTTCGGCACAATGCCACCACCGATGTAAACCCCGCCCCTGGCGCCCACTGTCAGCGCGAGGTTCCCCGCAACCGTGCCGAGGATGCCGCAAAAAACGGACAGCGCCTCGGTCGCGAGCGCGGAGCCACCCTCGAGCGCGAGGTCGGTCACTTCGACAGGGCTCAACCTCTCCGCCGCGCCACCGTCGAGTCTCGTGATCGCTGCGTATATCGCTGATAAACCGGGGCCTGATACCAGCGACTCGGCCGATACATGATTCAGCTTCTCGCGCAAGACTTCGACGATCTCGTGCTCGCGCGCATTGACCGGGCCGTACGAGACATGTCCGCCCTCGCCTTCGAGCGGCACCCAGCGATTCCCGGTTGGAAATACAGCGGATACACCGAGCCCGGTACCCGGTCCAAGGACAGCGATGGGATGCCTGTTAAGGCCCGAACCGGAACCTACCTTGAAACTCTGATTTTTGGTGAAGAAAGGCAGCGCCAACGCCAGCGCGGTGTAATCGTTAAGGACTTTGAGGTGATGCAATCCGAGCGCCTCTCGGACCTCGCGCACGCTGAAATTCCAGGTATGGTTGGTCATGTTCAACTGGTCGCCAGTAACCGGGGCAGCGACCGATATCGCCGCCCGGTAAGGATTACCAAGGCCGACCTGTTCAAGGTAAGCCCGGGCCGCGTAAACGAGAGACGGGAAATCTGCTACGCGCAGGCTGCGCGTCTCGAGCAGCCCTGGTTTCAAATCGTCAACCAGGGCAAAACGAGCATTGGTACCGCCTATGTCCGCTACCAGATTGTACTGCCTCGCCTTCATCGCAATCTATCTCCTACGGACTTTCAGCACGTGCCGGCTGCTGCGCATCGCCAGGCAGGCGGTAGTTTTGTTTTTCGCTAGCGCAGGCCATCTACGGACCTCGGTTGCGCTGGTTTCAATTGTCGGAACGTATTTTGAAACGCGGGCCCACGGCTAAGTGCCACCCCAACCGCAAGCACGTCGATGATCGCGAGGTGCGCGAGCCGCGACTTAATCGGAGCGTACAGGTCTTGATCCTCGAATGGATTAACAGGCAGGCAGATCGTTGCCAGCATCGCGAGCGCCGAATCCGCTGCGGTAATCGCGATCACCCGGGCACCGGCAGCAAGACCCAACTCGGCGCTGTCTATAATGTCCTGCGTCACACCGCTTTGCGAAATCGCGACGATGACGCATCCCGGCTCGAGCAGCGAGGCCGAGACCGAGTGCACCGTGGGATCGGAATAGGCAACCACCGGAACGCCGAGGCGGAAAAACTTGTGCTGGGCATCCAGGGCAACGATGCCGGATCCGCCCAGTCCGTAAAATTCGATGCGATCCGCCGCCGCAAGCATCGCGATCGCCGCCTGCACCGCGTCCGCCGGCAACGAGTCCCTGACCTTGATCAACGACGCTATGCCGCCGTCGATCACCTTGGTAATCAGGTCCGGTGCGGCCTCGTCGACCGCGAGACTGGTTTCGCTGAAGTGCGCGCCGGTGGCGAGGTCCTGCGCGAGCTGCAGCTTGAAATCCTGGAAGCCCTTGCAGCTCAGCGCGCGGCAAAAACGCATCACGGTCGGCTCGCTGACGCCCGCTTCGCTCGCCAGCGAGCGAATCGACTTGCGCAGTATCCGGTAGGGACCGGTGAGCACTACGCGCGCGACTTTCCTTTCCGCGCGCGTCATCTCTGCCGACGCCTTTTCGATTTCGCGCAGCATCGTGACTAGACGTCCTCGATCCAGCGCACCCGGTTCCTGGCGATCAGGTTGCGCGCGCTTTCGGGACCTGACGTTCCCGCGTCGTAGTAATCCGGCGCTTCCTCCGACGACTCCCAGACCTTCATGATCGGTTCGACCCACTGCCAGGCCGCGTTGAGCTCGTCGCGCCGCACGAACAGGGTCTGGTTGCCGCGCACCACGTCCATCAGCAGGCGCTCGTAGGCGTCGAGATGCCTTTCGTTCTGTCCCGTCAGGTCGAGGTCGAGCTTGACCGGCTTCAGGATATTGCGGTCGCCGGCCTGTTTCGCCATCAGGTGCAACTCGATGCTCTCCTGCGGCTGCAGCCTGATGTAGAGCCGGTTGGTGCCGTTGCTGCCCTCCGCAACCGGAAAAATGGCGTGCGGCAGGGAATAGAAATTGATGACCACTTCGCCGACCTGCTCGTGCATGCGCTTACCGGTGCGCAGGAAAAACGGCACACCCGACCAGCGCCAGTTGTTGATCCTCGCGCGCAGCGCGACGAAAGTTTCGGTGCGGCTGTCGGCGGCGATTCCGGGTTCGTCGAGATAACCCGGAACCTTGCCGCCATCGACCTTACCGGCGCGATACTGTCCGCGCACCGTGTTGGCAAGCACATCCTTCGGTGAAAACCGCTGCAGCGAGCGGATGACCTTGAGCTTTTCGTCGCGTACGTTGTCGGCGTCCATACTGATCGGTGGTTCCATCGCAACGATGCACAGCAGTTGCATCAGGTGGTTTTGCACCATGTCGCGCAGCGTACCGGTCTTATCGTAAAACTCGCCGCGCCCCTCGACGCCGATCTGCTCGGCCAGGGTAATCTGCACGTCCCTGATCTTGCCGTGGCTCCACAGGGGTTCGAATATCGAGTTGCCGAAACGCAGCGCCATCAGGTTTTGCACCGCTTCCTTGCCGAGGTAATGGTCGATACGGTAGATCTGCTTTTCGCTGAACACCGACTCGACGCAGGCGTTGATCAGGTCCGCGCTGTGCAGGTCCCGGCCCAGCGGCTTTTCCAGCACCACGCGAGAATTCGGCTTGACCAGCTTGCTGTGGGCGAGACGCTCGCAGATGCCGGAAAACAGGTCGGGAGAGGTTGACAGGTAGAATATTCGCACCCGCTCCTGCGCATCCCGCAAATACTCGGCAAGGTTCGCAAAGTCGGCATCTGAGGCTGCATCGAGTTGCTGATATTCAATCCTTGAGGTGAAAGCCTTCCACTGCCGTTTTTTGAAATAATTATTGGAAATCTGAGCACGGCTTTTTTCGAAGATTTTCTCGAGGTAGGCGTCACGCGACAGATTCCTGCGCCCGAGTGCAATAATACGCGCCTGCTGTGGTAACTGCTCGGCACAATGGCGGTGATACAGCGCCGGAATCAGTTTGCGTGCTGCGAGGTCGCCAGTACCCCCGAATATGACCAGATCGAAGGGACTAACTGTATTCAAGTTTGTTCTCCGGTTAAGGTGCGCTGTTTTTCCAAGACTTAATTATCTAGTATTCTTACATTTTTTGAAATAGCTGCCGCGCAGAAAATTATACGGCATTACCCAATACGCGATTAGCTATTGTTTCTACTGTAGATTTCTTTATTAATTCAACCTAGGGTTTGAAGCCCTCACCAAAAGCATGCGATATATTTGCGATAAAATTGTAGTTTTGCTACATTTTACGGGTGCTGGCTAACCAAACCCCGCGTTGATGACGACAAGCGACTACAAGTTCGATGATAGCGAGGAAATGATCGCGTCCCTGGAACAGGCTATTACCCGGGACCTGCAGCAAACGCTCGCCCGGCAATCCTGGGCAACCTTGCTGCTGTCCGGTGGATCGACTCCCGTTCCGCTTTACAGGAAACTGTCCTCGGCAGAACTGGATTGGGCAAAAGTCAGCGTTGCCCTGGTCGACGAGCGCTGGTTGGATCCCGATCAGGAAGCCAGTAACGAGCGGCTCCTGCGCGAAAACCTGCTGATCGCTCGGGCAGCGCAGGCCTCCCTCGTCGGTATGAAGACCGATGCGGCATCTCCATTCGACGGCGAGTCAGAGTGCAATAAACGCTATGCCGCACTGCCGTCACCGTACAGTATCTGCATACTGGGCATGGGGCCGGATGGACATACCGCCTCATTATTCCCCGGCGCTCAGGGCCTCGATGCGGCACTTGCATCGAGTCATTACTGCGCCGCAATCCACGCCGTCAGGTCCGCAGTTACCGGAAACAATATCGATCGCATGACGATGACGCCGTGGAGCATCCTGCAAAGCCGGAAGCTGATTCTGCTGATCACCGGCAGCGATAAATGGGAAGTTTATCAGCGTGCCTGTGAGTCAGGAACAACTGCGGAGTTGCCAGTCAGCATATTTATCCACCAGAACAGGGTTCCGCTCGACGTTTACTGGGCACCGTAATGCGGCTCGACCCGGCGATTTCGGGGTTGACCGACTAGCGGCACGCCGACCCCCGGAGTTAATTGTGCCCTGATCTGACCCTGCCTGCAGGCAGGTCGCGATTAAGGCCGGACAGCATGACGATACCCGGGCCGGGCAACCGCGTGATACATTAAGCCATATCTTAATTTGCGGGGACGGCGATGTTCTGGCTTGAGGCCTTGAGTTATGTGGTCACGATTCTGGGTTTTCCGACGGCAATCCTGGTATTCGTTTACGAGCAGCGGCGCCGCAACGCCAACGAGGAAAACGAGATTCACCGCCAGCTATCGGCCGAGTACGACGATTTCCTGAAGCTGGTGCTGGACAATTCCGACCTGTTGCTGCTGCGGCGCGCGCAGTCGCCGGCGAATCTTTCCGAGGAACAGCTGGAACGCCGCGATATCATTTTCAGAATGCTGGTCTCGCTGTTCGAAAAGGCTTATATCATCCTCTACGACGACAACCTGAGCGGCGACGCGAAGCGTCGCTGGTTATCCTGGGAAGACGACATGCAGGACTGGTGCCGCAAGGAAGACTTTCGCAACGCGTTGCCGGCGATGCTGGTCGGCGAAGACGACGCCTTCAGCCAGCATATTATCGCCATCGCCGACAACCGGGGTGCCGTCGCAGGGTGATTCTCTGACACCGGCCGCGGCGTCTGGCCGTCGGCTTCACCGCTCTCGCTTCGTCAGCCGATAGCGGTTGGTTTCCTGAACGTAATGGCGCCGCTCGATCGCATCGGACGGCTGGCCGGCGAGCACCGCGCGCATGTCCGCCACGACTTGCGGGGTATCCAGGAAATAGGAGTGCTGTACGAGACCATCCACCACCGGCGTGACGTCGACCAGGCTGACCTTTCCCGGGATGCCGCGCGGCAGGCGCGGCCCGTCGTCGCCGAGCCGGTCGGGATTGCCCTTGGTCTTGTCCGAAACCGCCATCGCCCGGTCGTTGTTGTTGAAATAGACGTTCACGCGCTTCGCCAGCATCGGCAGCGGCTTGAGCTTGTGATCGTATTCGAAGGCGTCGTTATCTTCGTCCGCGGCCATCAAAAACACCTCGTCGAACAAGCGCGCCGGCCGCCCCGAGGATTGTTTCACGTATTCCTGCACCGTGTGCCGCAGGACATAGTTGCCCATCGAGTGGGCTACCAGGTGCAACCGCTGGTTGCAGGCCTCGGCCGGGGTCGAGCCGCGCAGGAAATCGGCGAGCTTGAGCAAACCGCGCGCGAATGCCGGACCCGAGGCCGCGGCGTCCTGCCGATCGTTGCCGTAGGCGATGTAAGGCATCATCGATCCATCCGACGGCCAGGAGAACAGCACGACGTTGATACCCGGCCCGCCCGCATCGGTGGAAAAATTTTGCTTGAGACGGGCTGCGCTGGTCAACGCCTCGCGGAAGCTGACGTTGTAACCGTGAACGAATACCACCGTATCGCGCGCGTGCTGGATCATCTTGTCACGCACCCGCTGAAAGACATTCTGACTGCCGAGCACCGATCCGCTGGCGCCCTTGACCTTGCGCTCGTAATCTATCTTCAGGCGCTCGGGCGCGACGTAGAGGTCGAACTTGTCCAGGTTGTTTCCGGTTACTTCGGACATGCCGAAGCGCAGGTTGGCGAGGCCGTCTTCGCTGAAGCCCGTGCCAAAATCGTCAGGGGATTTCTTGCGATTGGGTTTTCGATTGGTGCCAAAATAGACTTTGGGCATGGTCGCCTCCTTATTTTGTCAAGAGTGGTTTCCGAACCCATCGATAAAACCCGATGCGGTTCACAACACGCGATTGATCGAAGCGTTGAGAGAATAAACAGTCCTGTTTCTTTGTCTAGCAGTTTCTTGTCCTGCATCATCTGCATTGATACTGCCGGTAACATAACGGGGCCAGAGAGAGGGAAACACGGGATTGGCGCGGCTCCCGCCCCGACCCGGGCTATTCTTCGATCCGACCCCGCAGCAGCTTGGTCCTGCCCCGACGGGTCTTGCTCTCGAGACGTCTTTGCTGCGAACCCTGCGTCGGTCGGGTCGGCTTTCTCGCCCTGGGCTGATGCATGGCCGCGACGATGATATCGCGCAGGCGCTCGAGCGCCGCCAGCCTATTTTTTTCCTGGGTGCGAAATTGCTGCGCCTTGATGATGATCACGCCGTCCTTGCTGATGCGCCGGTCGCGCAGGGCCAGCAGGCGTTCCTTGTGGACTTCGGGCAGCGAGGAGGCGTTGATATCGAAGCGCAGGTGGATTGCCGAGGCGACCTTGTTGACGTTCTGGCCGCCGGCGCCCTGCGCGCGAATCGCCGACAGCTCGATTTCGTCGTCGGGGATCGCAAGGTTGCGGGATATCTGCAGCACCGGGTCATTCCTGGCAAAAAAACCGATTATAGCGAACCGACAGGGTGCCAGGCGACCGCTCGCGGAAACCCGGTTACGGTGGCAGGAATCGATTTAACGATTACGGTATCACATATCGTCGATAATCCTGCTTCGCAGGAAAATGACCTGGTCGCCAAGAACTGCCTGCGCAGCCG
>JAOTTY010000417.1 GCA_029864185.1 Gammaproteobacteria bacterium | reverse complement strand
AGCAGGACAGACCGGGGGGGGCGCCTGTTATCGACCGGGACTCTGACTGCAAATGCAGCCAGGCTCCAGGGAGTTCGTGGCGCCGGAATGCCCCGGCGCGACAAACCAGGATTCAGCTACCCGACTTGCCGACGGGACGCTTCTCCCTTATCCACTGGGTTATACCGTCCTGTACGTTCAGGACATTCGGATAACCGCCGCGCGTCGCGAGCCAGTTGGACAGCGCCGCGGTACGATTGCCGGTACGGCAGATCAGGGCAAACTCTTCTTCCGGCTGCACCGTTTTTTCGAGCATCTCCACGAACGACTTCAGGAACCGCCCCTCGGCGTCAAACGCGGTGGACTCGATACTGCCGTCGACGACACCCGTCTGCTGCCACTCGTCCGGACGGCGAACGTCGATCAACTTGATACCATTTTCGAGTTTCGCCGCGAGCTGCGCGGTGCTGATGCTTGCGAAAGGGGGCGGCTGCACCGCAAGTAGCTCGACATCGAAGGTCAGGGTTGCGTCTGGCGGGATGACGCCGCCGGCTCCCTGCTTACCGTAGGCCAGTTCCGGGGGAATTTTCAGGGCCCGCTTACCGCCTGGTCTCATACCGCGGATACCGATATCCCATCCCGGAATCACCTGGCCCGAACCGAGCGTAAAACGAAACGGCTTGCCGCGCTCGATGCTCGAGTCGAACACTTTGCCATCCTCGAGCCTGCCCGTGTAATGCACGTCGACGACCGAGAACGGCAGAGCCTCGATCCCCTCCCCGACCTGGATCTCTTCGACGCCCACATCGGGGCCGGCACCATGCGCTGCGTAACTGCCCGGCACGACGAGCATCAGGCATAGGCACAGCGAATATCTTTTAACGATAGTCAGCATCGGGTACTCCTAGTGTCACAGGTTAATCAACCTGATCGCAGGTTTCGTAAAGGTCAGAATAATACAGGATTTTCGTGAACAATGGTGCCCGCAGACCGCGATCTCGTTTTTTTTCTTTCCGGCTCTTCGAGGCCGAAGCCGCGGCCGCGAAATCCGGATCGATTGATTTTCTAGAACCTGTATTTAAGGGTGAACCAGGCTACGCCAATTTTATAATCGGGCGAGGTCTCTCCGAGATTCAATACGTTATCGATGGTTCCCGGGATGACGCCATCCAGGTTCCAGTTTTTTTCCTGATACACTTCGTAGGCGTAACTTGCCCTGTAAGTCAGATTCTCGGAGTGCTGGAAATCTGCATAGAAAGTGATGTTATCCAGGGTGCTTTTCAGGTCAGGAAACGGCGTTATCGACGCATCCGAAAATGAAAAACGACCGGTTGCATCGCTACGCATGTAATCGACGCCGTACTCGAAGGCTTCGTCCATTGGATTGTAACTGATGCCAAAACCCAGCGTATTAACGCTGTCCTCGTTTTCGGCGAACCAGCTGGGATCGCTCGCGGTCGTGCTGCCCGCCTGGCTGGACGAAATCGAGGCCCGCTGCAGGTAGCCGGTAACCGATATTTCGTCGCTGACACGGTACTGTGCATCGATGCCGATAGAAAGATCGTCGCTTTCTGTCAGGCCCACCACAGAGTTGGAGTAATCGGCGCTGGACCGATCCAGGCTGACGATAATGAATAAATCGTCGCGCGCGTTGAAATCGATATCGAATGAAGCGCCAAGCGTATCCCTGTCGGCCAGGTTGTACTTGCGTAATTGCGGATTTTCAGGCGGGCTGACTTCGGCAAGCACTTCGTAACTGTCGGCGCTGCGCGACCCTGACTCGATCTTAAGGCTGTAGTTGACTTTCATCGATACCCTGTTCGCGTACCTGGCCCAGACCAGGGTTTCGGTTGCATGGTCTACTTCCTGGTAGGTTCGATCAAAGATACCGTATTCGATACCTCCGGAAACCCTGTCATCCCGTTCGAGTTGGTAGGATGCTTCGGCCTTCAGCTTCTGGGTGCGGAAGTCGTAGGGAAAGTTGGCACGAGGTATGCCCGTTACGGCGTTATCGGCGATCACGTAGGTATAGGTTGCGCGATCCGTATCGTTGACATGTTCCAGGTACTCGTAAGACAGTTTCGCGCGCGTTTTATCGCTTATGGTCCAGTTTGCGTTAGTGCTGATCCTGGCGATGTCGACCCTGGCATCGAGCGAGTTCCTCGGCAATGGCGGCGGCGATAGGATACTGTTGACGGTGTAGGTCAGGAAAGACTCGTTCTGCGTCAGTCTGGCATATGAAATCGAGCCGTTCAGGAACAGATTTTCGAACCCGCGGTACTGGCCGATCGCCGAGATTTGCTGCATCTCGTTGTCTGGTTCCAGCGCCACCTGGCCGGAATTCGCTCCGGTGGTAAAGGCATTTTCCCAGCCCAACGCGCTATTGTTATTGTCGAATACGGATACGAGGTACGAGACCGTGCCGCTAACGTCGTTGTCCCGATAA
>JAOTTY010000175.1 GCA_029864185.1 Gammaproteobacteria bacterium | reverse complement strand
GTACCCGGACACCTGTAATTCGCTGGTCGGGCGTCTGCACAGGCGCTGCCCGACCCGGTCAACCCAGCGCGAAGGCTTCATGCCGAATCGCCTTTCGATATTCTTTTTCCAGAACCTGTGCAGGTTGAAAATCGACGAATAGGGTCCGCGGATGGAGTACAGGTTTACCTCGGAAAAATCCCGCAGCAGCCAGGCGATCCCGTCACGTGAGAAACGATAGCAGTCGGCAAATCTCAGGTCCGGTGGCGCGTGATAGCGAAACAGGAACGGCAGATGCAGCAAGAGATATCCCCGTGGCTGCAATAATCGGTGTATTTCGCGCATCGCGGCGAAGGGATCGTAAACGTGTTCCAGCACCGACAGGCATACGATCCCGTCGTAGCGGCCCTGGTCCAGCCGGGTAGGAGCGCAGATATCGTCGATGATATCGATGGGCGGATCACCGTTATTGATGTCCACGGTCTCGATTCGGTCACGTTCGAACAGTTCGAAGCGCTCGCGGGAAGAGCGCCCGACGTCCAGTACCATCGAGCAGTTTTTTGCCATGAATCCGAGTCGTTGGTCCAGCAGGCCCTGGCTATCGTAGGCATAATTGTGATCGACGACGGCGCGCCGTATGGCTTCGATGTGTTTTGCTATCGCCAGGGCCGCGTTCGCATTGGCGGTGGAATCTTCGGCGTTCATGGCAGGTTTCCACGGTAATAATTGATGGTGCGATATTATACCTCTTCGCCGAATTTCGCTTTTATCGACGACAAATTAGCGCTAGGCTTCGAAGCTGTTGCGTGACTCGGGCTTTAGCATGAAGCATTACCAGATGTATATCGACGGAGAATGGTGCGACGCCGCCGACGGGGCACAACTGGAGTCGGTAAATCCGGCTACCGGCCAGGTCTGGGCTACCGCTGCGGTGGCCGGCGATACCGAGGTCAACCGGGCCGTGGCCGCCGCCAGCCGCGCCCTGAAGACGGGCCCCTGGGCCGAAATGAACGCCACCCAACGCGGCAAAATGCTACGTCGACTCGGCGACCTGATTGCCGAGAACGTGCAAATGCTCGGTGAAATCGAAACCATCGACAGCGGCAAGCTGGCCAAGGAGACACGCGCGCAGACCGGCTACGTCTCGGACTATTACTACTACTATGCCGGCCTGGCCGACAAGATCCAGGGTGCGACCCTGCCGATCGACAAACCCGATATGCATGTCTTTACCAGGCGCGTCCCGATCGGCGTGGTCGCCGCGGTGGTGCCGTGGAATGCGCAGATGTTTCTGACCGCAACCAAGCTCGGGCCCGCGCTCGCGGCCGGTAACACCGTTGTACTGAAGGCTTCCGAGGCGGCCCCGGCGCCGATGTTCGAATTTGCCAGGATCGTCGAACAGGCCGGCTTTCCGCCGGGGGTGGTCAATGTCATCACCGGCTACGGAGAGCCCTGCGGGCGCCTGTTGACCAGCCATCCCGACGTCGCGCGGGTTGCCTTTACCGGGGGTCCTGAAACGGCGCGCCATATCGTGCGCAACACTGCCGAAAACTTTGCCGTGGTATCGCTGGAGCTGGGTGGCAAGTCGCCGATCCTGGTGTTCGACGACGCCGATATCGAGGGTGCGGTAAACGGCATCATCGCCGGAAACTTCGGTGCTACCGGGCAGAGCTGTGTCGCCGGCTCGCGCGTTTTCATCCAGTCGTCGATTCGTGAACAGATACTGGAAAAGCTGGTCGCGCGCGCCGGCCAGATCTGCATCGGTGATCCGCTGGCCGACGATACCCAGGTCGGGCCATTGTGCACCAGGGCGCAACTCGAGCACATTTCCGCGTCGGTAGACGACGCGATCAGGGAAGGGGCGAAGCTGCTGTTTGGCGGCAAGCGCCCCGACGGTTTCGCTTGCGGGTGGTACTACAGCCCGACGATACTCGACTGCCCGCACCAGGATATCCGTACCGTGCGCGAGGAAATGTTTGGCCCGATTCTGTCGGCGCTGAGTTTCGATACCGAGGAAGAAGCGATCGAGATGGCCAACAGTTCCGATTTCGGACTTGGCTCGGGCGTGTTTACGTCGAACGTCGCGCGCGCGTTGCGGGTTTCGGACGCAATCGAGTCCGGCATCGTCTGGGTGAACACTTACCGGGTCATTTCCCCGATAGCGCCGTTCGGCGGTTTCAAGAACAGCGGGTCGGGCCGCGAAGCCGGCATCGACACGATTTACGACTACACGCGCACCAAGACCGTCTGGATCAACACTTCCACCGAACCGATGGCGAATCCGTTCATCATGCGCTAATCAAGCATTGTGTCCCCGGAATTATTGCAGGGATTCCCAGTAGGCCGCGAACTGAACCGCGATGCGGCCGCTGCGCGAGCCGCGCTGGGTAGCGAACCGAATCGCTTCGATGCGCGCTTCCTCGTTCATTTCCATGTCCCGCGCCCGCAGCGCCTGGTCGACAACTGCCAGGTACTGATCCTGGGTAAACGGATGAAATGACAGCCACAGCCCGAAGCGGTCCGACAGCGAAATTTTCTCCTCGATGCTGTCGCTCGGATGCAGCTGGCCGTCGACCATCCTGCTGTCGAGGTTGTCCTGCATCGATTCCGGCATCAGGTGCCGGCGATTCGAGGTGGCGTAGATGATGACGTTCTCCGGCTGCGGCTGTAACGATCCCTCGAGGCAGGCCTTGAGGGCCTTGTAGGAGTCATCGTTGGCCTCGAAAGACAGGTCGTCCAGGTAGACGATAAACTTGCGCCCGTCATTGGCCAGGGTACGGATAATTTCAAACAGCTCGCCGGTCGCGAATTTTGGTATTTCGACGATGCACAGCCCGCGATCCTGAAACTCGGCAAGCTGAGCCTTGATCAACGAAGACTTGCCGGTTCCGCGCGCGCCCCACAGCAGGGCGTTGTTGGCCGGTTTATCGTCCAGAAACTGGCTCGTATTTCTGAACAACAGGTTCTGCTGGCGCTCCAGGTGCAGCAGCTCGGCCCTGTTGACCCGGTCGAATAGCGATATTCCGTCCATGCCCTGCGCCGACCAGCGGTAGGCGCTGTAACCCGCCTCGGTTCTCTGCTCGGTTTGCCCGGGTATGATTTTTTCGATCCGGTCGAGCAGCATGTCGAGACGCTTGAACAGCTTGTCGATCTCTGCCATCAGACTTCCAGCTTCTTGAAACGGATGCGATGCGGCTGGTCCGCATCCTGGCCGAGGCGCTGCCTGCGATGCGTCTCGTACTCGGAATAATTGCCTTCGTAGGTATAAACCTCGCTATTGCCCTCGAAGGCGATGATGTGAGTCGCGATGCGATCCAGGAACCAGCGGTCGTGGGAGATCACGACCACGCAGCCCGGAAAGTCGAGAATGGCTTCTTCGAGCGCGCGCAGGGTCTCTACGTCGAGGTCGTTGGTGGGTTCGTCGAGCAGCAGCAGGTTGCCTCCGCTTTTCAGCAGCTTGGCGAGATGCAAACGGTTGCGCTCGCCGCCGGAAAGGTCCTTGACGAATTTCTGCTGCGCGCCGCCGCGGAAGTTGAAGCGCGATACGTAGGCGCGCGACGGGATCTCGTAGTTGCCGACCACGATGCTGTCGAGTCCGTCCGACAGTTCCTCCCAGACCGTTTTGCTGCCGTCGAGGTCGTCGCGCGACTGATCGACATAGGCGATCTTGACGGTATCCCCGATCTTGATCGAACCCTCGTCCAGGCTGTCCTGACCGACCATGATGCGAAACAGCGTGGTCTTCCCCGCGCCGTTCGGGCCGATGATGCCGACGATACCGCCTCGCGGAAGCTTGAATTCGAGATCCTGGTAGAGCAGCTTGTCACCGAAAGACTTTCTGCCGCCTTCGATTTCGACGACAACATCGCCAAGACGCGGTCCGGGCGGAATATAAAGCTCCTGGATCTCGGAGCGCTTCTGGTATTCCTGCGAAGACAATTCCTCGAAGCGCTTCAGACGGGCCTTGCTCTTCGACTGCCGACCCTTGGGGTTGGCGTGTACCCATTCGAGTTCGGCCTGCATCGACTTCAACCGCGCTTTTTCGGAGCGCTCCTCGTGCTGCAGCCGCTTTTCTTTCTGCTCCAGCCAGGACGAGTAATTGCCTTCCCACGGGATGCCGTGACCGCGGTCGAGTTCCAGGATCCAGCCGGCGACATTATCGAGGAAGTAGCGATCATGGGTAACCGCCACGACGGTGCCGGGAAAATCCTGCAGGAAACGCTCCAGCCAGGCTACCGATTCGGCATCGAGATGGTTGGTGGGTTCGTCCAGGATCAGCATGTCCGGATTCGACAACAGCAGGCGGCATAGTGCCACGCGGCGTTTTTCGCCTCCCGAAAGCTGCTCGACCGCCGCCTCCCAGGGCGGCAGGCGCAGCGCGTCGGCCGCGACGTTCAGCTTGCGATCCAGATCCCAGGCGCCGGCGGCCTCGATCTTTTCCTGCAGCTCTGCCTGGTGCGTCAACAGTTCGTTCATTTCGTCGTCGGACATGGGTTCGGCGAATTTCATGTTTACCTCGTTGAACTGGTCCAGCAGCGACTTTGCCTCGGCGACTCCCAACTCGACATTGCCGCGCACGTCGAGGCCGTGGTCGAGCACTGGTTCCTGTGGCAGGTAACCGATCTTGATTCCCGGCTGCGGTCGCGCCTCGCCGTTGTATTCGCTATCGACGCCGGCCATGATCCGCAACAGGGTCGACTTGCCTGCGCCGTTGTAGCCGAGTACGCCTATTTTCGCGCCCGGAAAGAAATTGAGCGAAATGTTTTTCAGGATTTCGGTTTGCGGGGGCACTACCTTGCCGACCCCGTTCATGGTAAAAATGTATTGCGCCATCAGGCTGATCCAGGTTGAGAATGCGCGTATTCTAACAGCGCGGGCTGTATTAAAAACACCCTTGTGCCGAAGGGAATCGGTACATCTGGTGATATTGTCACCTGTTCTGTTTCTTCGTAGCACCATGTTGCAGTATTATTAGCGGTTAAAATGGAAACAGCGGCTATCATGAAGCAAGCGGTGTTCACGATAACCACCCGGGAATCAGTCGACAGGTAGACATACATGAGCATGAAAAAAATGCAGCAACAGAGTTACCTTCACGGGAGCAACGCTGCATTCATCGAAGAGCTGTACTCGCGTTACCTGAAAAACGAGGCCGACGTCGACGAAAACTGGCGCAACTGGTTTGCCGATCTGAAAAACGGCGAACTCACACCGGACCAGGATCACCTCCAGATCCAGCAACAAATGAAATTTGCGGTCCTGCACAAGCGGTCCGGTACCGGTATCGCCAGCGCCGATTTGCACGAACATGACGCCAAGCAGGTGCGCGTGCTGCAGTTGATCAACGCCTACCGCGTCAAGGGGCATCAGAAAGCGCGCCTCGACCCGCTCAGCATGAATCCCATTCCCGAGATCAAGGAAATGACCCTCGCCGGTAATAACCTCAGCGAAGCCGATCTCGACACCCTGTTCAATACCGGATCGCTGTTTGGCGTCGAGGATGCGTCGCTGCGCGATATTATCGAACGCCTCGACAAAACCTATTGCGGCACGGTGGGCTCGGAATACATGCATATCGAGGATCGGGCGCAAAAGCGCTGGATCCAGGTGCAGATAGAAACCTCGCTGGCCACCCCCGACTTCAGGGAAGGACGCCGTAACCGTATCCTTGACCGGATTATTGCCTCCGAAAACCTCGAAAAATATCTGCATACACGATACATCGGCCAGAAGCGATTTTCGCTGGAAGGCGGAGAGTCGCTGATTCCGATTATCGACCGCGTGGTGCAACAGGCCGGGGTTACCAAGACTCGCGAGGTTGTCATCGGCATGGCGCATCGTGGGCGCCTCAACGTGTTGACCAACATATTCGGTAAAATGCCGAGTGACCTGTTCGACGAGTTCGAGGGTAATATCGACTGGGACGAGCGCTATAACTACGACGTCAAGTATCACCAGGGTTTTTCGTCGGATATATATACCGACTCCGGGCCGATGCACCTGGCGCTGGCTTTCAACCCGTCGCACCTGGAAATCGTGGACCCGGTGGTCGAGGGCTCGGTGCGCGCTCGTCAACGCCGTTTCGACGATCGTAATACCAACGATGTTCTGCCGGTCATAATTCACGGCGATTCGGCCTTTGCCGGGCAGGGCGTGGTCATGGAAACGTTCAACATGTGCCAGACGCGCGGCTATCGCACCGGCGGCACGATCCATATCATCGTCAATAACCAGATCGGCTTTACCACCAGCAACCCGCGCGACATGCGGTCTTCGCTTTACTGCACCGAGGTGGCGCGCATGGTGCAGGCGCCGATATTCCATGTCAACGGAGACGATCCGGAAGCCTGCGTGTTTATCGCCGAAATCGCGGTCAAGTACCGCGAGACCTTCCAGCGCGATGTCGTCATCGACATGGTCTGCTATCGTCGCTACGGCCATAACGAGGCCGATGAACCCGCGGTTACGCAACCGCTGATGTACGAGGCGATTCGCAAGCATCCGCGCCTGGTCGATTTGCACTCGCAGCGGCTCATCGACGAGGGTTTCACGACGCGCGAAAAAATCGATGAAATGGTAGCCGATTACCGTCGCGCGCTGGACGAGGGGGGTGCCGTGGCGTTAAACGTCATCTCGGGACTGGAGCCGACCAACGCGCGCGATTGGGCTGGTTTACAGCAGGGCGATGTCAACAACACCGCCGGTACCAGGGTGGACGCGAAGAAGATTCAGCAGCTGGGCCGGAAAATGCTCACGCTTCCGGAGGGTTTCAAGCTCCATTCGCGCGTGGCCAAGATCATGGAAAGCCGGCAGAAAATGCTCGATGGACAAATACCCGGCGACTGGGGTTTCGCCGAAAACCTCGCATATGCGACCTTGCTCGACGATGGTTACCGCATCCGCCTCTCGGGCCAGGACAGCGAGCGCGGGACATTCTTCCATCGGCATGCGGCTCTGCACGATCAGAAAACCGGGCAGATATACAAGCCGCTCAAGAACCTGGCGAAAGATCAACCGCGCTTCGAGGTTATCAATTCGTTTCTGTCCGAGGAAGCCGTGTTGGGATTCGAGTACGGCTACTCGTCCACCGACCCGAATACGCTGGTGATCTGGGAGGCCCAGTTCGGTGATTTCGCCAATGGTGCCCAGGTCGTTATCGACCAGTTCATCAGTTCGGGCGAGATGAAGTGGGGACGGCTCAGCGGGCTGGTCATGCTGTTGCCGCATGGTTACGAGGGCCAGGGACCCGAGCACTCGTCGGCCCGTATCGAGCGTTACCTGGAACTGTGCGCGCAACACAACATGCGCGTGGTTCAGCCAACCCTGCCAGCACAGATTTTTCACCTGCTGCGCAGCCAGATGACCTGCGGCTTCAGAAAACCCCTGATCGTTTTGACCCCCAAGAGCCTGTTGCGCCACGAAAAAGCCGTGTCACCGCTCAACGCCTACAGCGACGGCGAGTTCATGAAAGTGATACCGGAAATCGACAAGGTCAGGGACGCGAAGGTAAAACGCTTAATCCTTTGCAGCGGTAAGATTTACTACAAGCTCTACGAGACCCGCGAGCAACAATACGATCACAGCACCGCAATCGTCCGCGTCGAGCAGCTTTACCCGTTTCCGAAGGTGGATTTGAAGGCGATCCATGAACGTTATCCGGCGCTCGAAAACGTGGTCTGGTGCCAGGACGAGCCGCGCAACCAGGGCATGTTCCGTGAATTCAAAAGCCGCCTCAACGAAATTTTCGCACCGTTGCAGGTACAATATGCCGGCAGGATTTCAGCCGCATCTCCGGCCGTGGGCTACATGGCCCTGCACCTGAAGCAGGAGGCCCACCTGGTCAAGGAAGCTTTCGAAGCCGACTATTCGGATCATCTGGACAATTAAAAAGAAAAGCACTGGAGCAAGTTATGCAGGTAGAAATCAAGGTTCCGGCATTACCCGAATCGGTAACCGAGGGTACCCTGGGGGACTGGCACAAACAGGTCGGGGATAGCGTTGCCGTGGAAGAGAATATCGTCGATCTCGAAACCGACAAGGTGGTGCTCGAAATCGTCGCCAGTTCGGCCGGCGTCATCAAGTCGATCGCCTTTGCATCCGGCGATACGGTGAAGGGTGGCGATGTGCTCGGCGTAATTGATACCGAAGCAGCCGCGGCAGCAAGCGACGCACCGGCTGCCGCCGAAGCGCCTTCCGCTGAAGCACCGGCCGACGAGGCTGGTGGCTCCGGCAAGGCGAGCCCCGCGGTGCGCAAGCTGCTGCTCGAAAACGACCTCAAGGCAGAGGACGTCAAGCCCACCGGCAAGAAAGGCGCAATTACCAGGGCGGATGTCGAGCGCCACCTGCAACAGCTGCCTGCCGAGACGCCCGCCGCGAAGGCGCCGGTAGCGCCCGCTACGGCTGCTAAAGCTCCGGCTCCAGAGCCGCTTCCGAGAGAAGGCCGCAACGACCGCCGCGTGCCGATGAGCAGGTTGCGAGCCAAGATCGCCGAACGCCTCAAGCAGGCGCAGAACACCGCGGCAATGTTGACCACATTCAACGAGGTGAATCTCAAGCCGATGATGGATACGCGCGCGCAATATCGGGATGCCTTCGAAAAGGTCCACGGCATAAAGCTCGGCATGATGTCGTTTTTTACCGGTGCCGCGGTCGAGGCGCTGAAGCGGTTTCCGGCGGTCAACGCGTCGGTCGATGGGGGCGATATCGTCTACCACGACTATTTCGATATCGGTATTGCGGTCAGCTCGGAGCGCGGTCTCGTGGTGCCGATTCTGCGCGACGCGGACCAGATGAGCTATGCCGAAATCGAGCAGGCGATCCGCGATATGGGGATGCGCGCGCGCGACGGCAAATTGAGTATCGACGAGTTGACCGGGGGGACCTTCAGTATTACCAACGGCGGGATTTTCGGCTCGATGCTGTCGACCCCGATTCTGAATCCCCCGCAGTCGGCGATACTGGGCATGCATTCGATACAGCAACGTCCGGTGGTAATCGACGGGGAAATCACGATACGTCCGATGATGTACCTGGCGTTGACCTACGACCACCGTATCGTCGACGGCAAGGAGGCGGTGCAGTTTCTGGTGACGATCAAGAACGTGCTGGAAGATCCGACAAGGCTGCTACTTGGCGTCTAGTCGGCCAACCGAAACTAGAGGGTTTTCATAAAGCTGAACTGGGTTTTCTCCGAGTCGACCGAGCCGGATTCCAGTAGCGATATTTCTCCAGATTCGAAGTCTTGCGCGAGTTTCTCGGCGTCGACCTCGCAGACCCGCACGCCGTCGCGATCGACGAATATGAACAGGTTGGCATCTTCGGCTTTCCATGCCAGTTTCGCCAGCAGCTTTTCGTCGTTTCGCCGGATGTTTACCCATTCGCCAACCGATAGCGCCTGTACCTGATCGACTTTTTTCGGCTTCTTCGGTTTCGAGGCATTCATCGCCTCGAGCGTTTCGGTGGGTATCTGGAAGATACCGGTCTGCATCATCGCGTCGAACTCGGTGGTGTCTTCCATGGTATCGAAGGATTTCGCCGCCAGTGACCGGGTGCGTCGCCTGGCCTCGATGATATTGTGCGCGGTCTTCTCGGCGACGTTCTTTTGTTCCAGCGCCAGGAAATCACGCAAGGACTGTTGCAAGGGCTCGGCAAGCCTGAGGCTGCGCATCGCACGGTGCAGCGAATGCGCGACGTTAGGCAG
>JAOTTY010000174.1 GCA_029864185.1 Gammaproteobacteria bacterium | reverse complement strand
GCTTAGATTATGCCGATCGATCACCGGGCGGCAATGCGGCAACCTGACGTTGCCGCCTGTTGCAGGGCTGCTGCCGGGCTTGCAGCATAGACTCCCGCGCGCTTACCCGGGTTGCATGCAAACGTCGCCCGGGCAAATGGATCCGGCGTGATCGGAATTTCGATTGTCGATGCCCGAACCCGCGCCTCGACAATCCCGAACGAGTATTCACGTCGATCGCATCGACGGGCGTTACCTCTGGTTTATAGTAGGTATCGCGCGCGCGACAGCGCGCCGGCGACAGCGGGCATTTTTGGCCTGATAATTGCAGCGTATCCGGTCGAGGGGTAACTTTATGTCATTAAATTCCGGGATAAAATCCAAACTTCGCGCCGCGCTGGCATGCTGCACGCTGCTGCTGCCGACGTTTGCGCTGTGGGCGGGAGAGATTCAAAGCCTCGCATCGATTCGAATGCAGGCTGAATCCTATGTCATGTCCTATCCCTACGAAAGCCCCTATCCACCGGGCCTCAAGCTCGGAAACCTGGACTCTCGTTTGCGGCTTAAAGCTTGCCAGCAGCCGCTATCGATCGAATTTTCCCGCCCCGGCAAGGTTTACGGTAACACCGCCCTGCTGGTTCGATGCCCGGTGCAATCCGGCTGGAAAATTCACCTGCCGGCGCGCATCGACGTGTTCGACGACGTCATTGTTGCAGCGAAACCCCTGCTCAGAGGTCAATTTATTGACGCTTCGGCGATCGCCTTTCAAAAACACAACATAGCGCGCCTGAATAACGGCTACTACTCGAAGAATAGCGCGCTGGATCAGCTGCAGGCCGGGCGCAACCTTTCGCGCGGCGCCGTACTGACGCCGTCGAACCTGGCTCCGAAACTGCTGGTCCGCTCCGGTCAGCAGGTGACGCTGGTGCTCAATTACAACGGCCTGCAGATCAAGTCCACCGGCAAGGCCCTGCAGTCCGCACGACTTGGCGACGTCGTCAGGGTGCGCAACAGCCAGTCGCAGCGAATAGTCGAGGGCGTGGTTTCGGGTGAAGCCCTGGTACGCGTGGGTATATAATGCAGCCTATTTCGAATTATCGAGTAAACTTTTCAATCAGGCCGCCGATAAGGTGGAAGAGAACTATTAAGGAGATCAGCGATGACTGACCCGATCAACACGCAAAATCGCCTGCGCAATACCGGGGTCTCGACGGACGCCAGGGCAGGTTCCGCCGACAAGGCCGACCGGCAATCGGCGCGCGGGAAATCCGCGGCCGGCAAGGCGGACGACTCGGATAAGGTGCAGCTTAGCGGCGCCGCCCGGATCGACGAACTGAGCGAACAGATCAAGAACCTCCCCCAGGTCAACGAGGCAAGGGTGGAGGCGGTCAAGCAGGCGCTGACGAAAGGCGAATACCAGCCCGACGCCGAGGTCATCGCCCGCAAGTACAGCGAGATCGAGAAACTGCTGCCATGAACGCGTCGGAATGCCGGGAACGCCTGACCGCGCTATTGCAGGCTCAGAACAAACTCATCGACCAGGCTAACGATTACCTGGTCACCGTCAAGCAGGCTATCGCCGGGAACAGTCTGGAAATCCTGCAGCAATCGATCGCCGACCCCGGGCTCGCCATCGAGGATATCGAAGGCCTCGAACAACAGCGTTACCAACTGGTCGAACGCAGCGGTTTCGGCAAGGATCGTGACGGCTTTGAAAAATGCATCGCCTGGTGCGATGACGGCCAGGGCCAGGTAGCCGAACTCTACCAGCAATTGATCCATGGTCTGGTGCAGATGCAGCGTTCGCTGCAACTCAACAGCCTGTTGATCAACAAGGGACAGGACCGGGTTCGGCGCTCGATCGGTATACTCACCGGCCTCGGCACGTCCGCAGGATGTAAAACCTACAGCAGCAAGGGCAAGACCATCAATCCGTTAGGCAGCCGCGACATCGCCGTCGCCTGACCGAATCCCCCTGCCCTCCCTATTTAGGGTTCTCGAAGAGACGCGGAGTTAGCAGGGCGCGCGCGGAGTTTAAAACGCGGATCCAGCTTGATCGCAACTCCGGAAATCCCCGATTCGTCCTCATCCGCCGCCCGGTATCAGGCTGGCGACACCCTCCCCACCCCGCGGCCTTTGCGATTCCCGCACCTGGGCGAGAAACATACCGGGACAATCCTGTAACCACGGAAGGAAAAAGGAAAAGACGGGAACCGAAAAAAACCCCATCGCTTGAATGGGGCCAACACACATATCTAACCTGGGCTTATTAAGCAAAAATTATAAACCTCTGAGACGTCGGAACTGGGACCTGGATCGCAAATTCCTGCCTTCGGTCGATAAACCAGTTACGCTAATCCGCCCTCGATGCATTCAATGCCGATGCGAGTTGATCCAAATTCCCGACAGTGCCGTTATACTATCTGTCCAAGCCCGGACCGACGACCGATGAATAAAGACTTATTGCGACTGCAGCCTTATCCGTTCGAGAAACTGGCCGAATTGAAACAGGGCCTGCAGCCAGCAGCGCAGCTGGACCCCATCTCCCTGTCGATCGGGGAACCTCGACATCCGGCGCCGCGTTTCGTTATCGATAATCTGATCGCCCATCTGCATCAGCTTTCGATCTACCCCAGCACCAGGGGCAGCGTGGCGCTGCGCGAGGCGATCGCGTCCTGGCTTAGCAGGCGCTTCGCGATACGCCCGGACCTGGTCGACCCGGAGACGAATCTATTACCGGTGAGCGGTACCCGCGAAGCCCTTTTTGCAATCGCCCAGGCCGTTGTCGACCGCCAGGCAGACCATCCTCTGGTGTTGATGCCCAATCCTTTTTATCAAATTTACGAGGGCGCGGCGCTGCTGGCGGGAGCGGAGCCCGGCTACCTGAATTGCCTGTCCGACAACGATTTTCTGCCCGATCTCGACGCAATCGACAGCGCCAGGTGGTCGCATTGCCAGTTGCTCTACATCTGTACCCCCGGAAATCCGAGCGGGGCCGTCATGCCGCGCGCGTATCTGCGACGCCTGATCGAGCTCGCGCATCGGCACGATTTCGTTATCGCGAGCGACGAATGTTACTCGGAAATCTACTTCGACGAGGACGAACCTCCCCCGGGGCTACTCGAGGTTGCCGCGGAAATCGGCAACGAGAAATTCGAACGCTGCCTCGCTTTTCACAGCCTGTCCAAGCGCTCCAACCTGCCCGGGCTGAGATCGGGATTCGTCGCCGGCGATGCGCAAATCCTGCAACGCTTTCTGCTGTATCGCACCTATCACGGTTGCGCGCTGCCGCCGGCCACCCAGACCGCCAGCGCCGCCGCGTGGAGCGACGAGGGCCACGTCGTCGAAAACCGGAATCTTTACCGGCAGAAATTCGAGCAGGTTTTGGCCCTGCTTTCTGATACACTCGCGCCGCAGAAACCGCAGGCGGGTTTTTACCTGTGGGCCAGCACGCCCGTTTCCGATACCGAGTTCACGCGGCGGCTCTATGCCGAGCAAAACGTCACGGTCCTGCCGGGGCGCTTTCTGTCGCGCGATCAGGATGGCGTGAACCCGGGCGAGAACCGGGTTCGCATGGCGCTAGTGGCTCCGCTCGACGAGTGCCTCGAAGCGGCGCGGCGCATTAACCAACTGATATCAGTTCTCTAGGAGACCAGCCATGGCAGACCTTCAGCTAATTATCGAGCAGGCGTTCGAAAATCGCGCTGAAATCAATCCCGCTAACGTCGACCCGCGGGTCAAGCAGGCGATCGATGAAGCGATCGAGTTGCTCGATTCGGGACAGCAACGGGTCGCCGAACCGGTCGACGGAACCTGGCGGGTCAACGAATGGCTCAAGAAAGCGGTTCTGCTGTCCTTTCGCATTCGCGAGAACCAGGTCATGCCGGGTGGTTTTACGCAATATTTCGACAAGGTCGATTCCAGATTCCAGGGACTGACGAGCGAACAGCATGCCGCCAGCGGCGTTCGCGTGGTGCCGCCCGCGGTCGCGCGCAAGGGATCCTTCGTCGCGCCGGGCGTCGTCATGATGCCTTCCTATGTCAACATCGGCGCCTATGTCGATAGCGGAACCATGGTCGACACCTGGGCCACCGTCGGATCCTGCGCGCAAATCGGCAAGAATGTCCATCTTTCCGGGGGCGTCGGCATCGGCGGCGTACTCGAACCACTGCAGGCTTCACCTACGATTATCGAAGACAATTGCTTTATCGGCGCGCGCTCGGAGGTTGTCGAGGGTGTCATCGTCGAGCGGGACTCGGTTATCTCGATGGGAGTCTATATCGGACAAAGCACCAAGATTTATAACCGCGAGACCGACCAGGTGAGCTACGGACGCATCCCCGCGGGCTCGGTGGTGGTATCCGGAAACCTGCCCTCGGACGACGGCAAATACAGCCTTTACTGCGCGGTAATCGTCAAGCAGGTCGACGCCAGAACGCGCGCCAAGGTCGGCATTAACGACCTGTTGCGCAACATCTGACAGGATTGCCGTGACCCGGGTAACGCTATACGGCATCGCCAATTGCGATACGATCAAAAAGGCCAGGAACTGGCTTGATCGGCACCATGTCGAATTTCATTTTCACGACTATCGCGAGCAGGGCCTCGATCCCTCGTTGCTGCAATCCATGGAATCCGCGCTCGGATGGGAAGCGATGCTGAATCGCCGCGGCACCACCTGGCGCCGGCTGCCCGAGTCGCTCCGGCAGGAAATGAATCGCGCAACGGCGCTCGATGTCATGCTGGAAAATCCTGCGATTATCAGGCGCCCGATTCTATCGAGAAACGACCAGCTAATTATCGGTTTCAACGAACACCGCTATCAGGAGATTTTCAGCTAACCATGAGCAGCGCAACGCTTGAACTGGCATCCGCCCTGATTGCAAAACCGTCGGTCACGCCCGACGACGCCGGCTGCCAGGCTTTATTGATAGAGCGCCTCGGCGCGATCGGGTTCGACTGCGAAACGATGGTATTCGACGACGTCACCAATCTCTGGGCCCGCCGCGGCAAGCAGGCACCGGTGCTCGCTTTTGCCGGACACACCGATGTCGTGCCCCCGGGGCCACTGGACAAATGGCGTAGCGATCCCTTCAGCCCGGAAATTCGCGACGGTATTCTCTATGGCCGTGGCGCCGCGGACATGAAGTCGAGCATCGCCGCGATGGTAACCGCCTGCGAAAGATTCGTGGCGCAGCATCCGGATCATGACGGATCGATCGCGCTGCTGATTACCAGCGACGAGGAAGGCGTCGCCGTCAACGGCACGGTCAAGGTTATTGAAGTGCTCGAGGCGCGCGGTGAGAAGATCGACTGGGCCCTGATCGGAGAGCCCTCCAGCCACGAGCAGGTTGGCGACGTCGTCAAGAACGGGCGCCGCGGCTCGATCGGTGCCAGGCTGGTCATACATGGCGTGCAGGGACACGTCGCTTATCCGCACAAGGTCGATAATCCGATTCATCGCGCGATGCCGGCCCTGCATGATCTCGCCCGTCATGAGTGGGACCAGGGCAATCGCTTCTTTCCGCCGACCAGCCTGCAAATTTCGAATATCAACGCCGGCACCGGCGCGCACAACGTCGTCCCAGGGCACGCCGAGGTCTTATTCAACCTGCGCTACTCGACCGAAATCGACGCCAGACATATCATCGAGACGACGCGGGTAATTCTCGACAAGCACGAGCTAGTCTATGACATCGACTGGTCGATTTCAGGCTATCCGTTCCTGACGCCCGAGGGAGAGCTGGTGCTTGCGGCGCAGCAGGCGATCAAACAGCACACCGGACTGACCACCGATCTGCAGACCACCGGCGGTACCTCCGACGGACGCTTCATTGCACCGACCGGCGCCCAGGTGCTCGAACTCGGTCCGGTCAACGATTCCATCCACAAGATCGACGAGCATGTCGACACGCGCGAACTCGACAAGTTGTCCGATATCTACCAGGGTATCCTCGAAAACCTGCTGGCCTGATGCCGCCGACCGGTCGCTTTGCACCCTCGCCCTCGGGCCCCCTGCACTTCGGCTCGCTGGTGGCCGCCGTGGCCAGCTACTGCCACGCCAGGTCGCAGCAGGGGCGCTGGTTGCTGCGCATCGAGGATGTCGATACGCCGCGCGTGGTCGCCGGTGCCGCCGACCAGATTCAGCGTGATCTCGAGGCTTTCGGATTCGCATGGGACGGCCCGGTTTTGTACCAGAGCGATCAGTTCGAACAGTACCGCCACTACCTCGACAGGCTGCTCGATCAGGGCGATTGCTATGCCTGCGAATGCAGCCGCCGCGGCCTGCGCGAACAGGGGGTGCGCAGTGGTCCGCTGGGGCAGATCTACCCGGGCAACTGTCGTCACAGGCAGCTGGCGCCCGAGGGCCGTTCGATAAGGTTGAATACCGCCGACGCGCGGCTGATCGGCTTTAGCGACCAGGTTTACGGCGGGTTCGAACTGAACCTGAGCGAAGCGGTGGGCGATTTCGTGCTGCGGCGCGTCGACGGTATATACGCTTACCATCTTGCCGTCGTCGTCGACGACGAACTGCAGGGCGTAGACGAAATCGTGCGCGGCGCCGATCTCCTCGAAAACACCTGCCTGCATCTGCTGTTGCAGCGCAAACTGGATTTTGCATCGCCACGTTACCTGCACGTTCCGCTGGTGAACAACGCGCAGGGCGTGAAACTC
Source organism: Gammaproteobacteria bacterium (assembly GCA_029864185.1). GTDB lineage: Bacteria > Pseudomonadota > Gammaproteobacteria. The sequence continues at coordinate 3,034 of JAOTTY010000174.1, read as the reverse complement.
AGCAAGCAATCGGGCGCCGCGGCGATCGACCACGAACGCGCCCCACAGCTGCTGCTCGCGGCCCTGCGCCACCTCGGCCAGTCCGCGGATGACGCAATGCTGCAGGCCAAACCGGAGGAAATCCTGAACCGTGCCGTGGCCGAATGGAATACTGAAGCGATCCCGGCGCGGCTCGCCGCCATAGCGGAAACTTTCGGCAGCTGATTATCGCCAGAAAATTAGCCGCGGCCACGACAATCGGGATGCAAGCAGGTATCAGCTGCTATTGTTCGGCGCGCGCAAAGGTTTAAACTGTAGCCTTCGGGAGTCGACTAACCACAGGCCGGAACAATGCTTAAAACCGCGGATGAACTGATCAGGGAAGCGCAGCAACATATCGAGTGCGTGGACGTGCAAACCGCCAAGAGAATATACGAAGAATCCCCCGACGCGGTTATCGTCGACGTGCGCGAGTCGCACAAGGCGGACGAAGTCAAGCTGGCGAACTCGATCAATATCTCGCGCGGGGTGCTCGAATACGAAGTGCATAAGGCATGCCCCGATGCGAATACCATCATCATTACCCATTGTGCCGGCGGCGGGCGCGCTTCGCTGGCGGCGCTTTCGCTGAAGCAGCTCGGCTACCGGCAGGTTTACGCGATAACCGCGCCCTTCGACGAAATCAAGAAGGTATTCGGCTGACGGTCTACTTGACCCGGTCGATCGTCAGCGAGATTTCGGCGGGAGGACTGGAACTGTCGATCGACCCGAGTTCGGTGTAAAAATCACCGCTCTGAGCGACCGGGTTGCCGCTGGGAGATACACGGGCACCGACGATAACCTGTTCAAAAGACGAAAGCTTCATTGCCGGCATCATCGCATCGGCGTCGCTCAGCGTCAGCGCTACCGGTAAATCGGCAAGCGTCAGCCGCTTTACCGCGAGCGGCATTGGCGGGCCCTGCATCGCCTTGGCATAGACAAAGACGACATCTCCGGGCTTCGCCCTGGCCTTCAGCTCCGGGCTGATGTCGACCACCAGGCTCAACTGGTTTGCGTCACCCGCGGCCGCGGCTGTGGCACTGGCGCTGACGCTGGCCAGATCGGGATCGCGTTCTTCCAGCGTCGCCAGCAGCGCCCTGATTTCACGAGTCGAAGCCGGGTTATCTTCGATCAGGGGCAGCAATTGCGTCCAGTAGCGGTGCGCCGTCTTGAAATCCTGGCGCTGTTCCGCCGCCATGCCGGCCAGCCACAGCCCGTTGGGGAAGCCGGGATTTAATTTCAAACCCTGCAGCACCAGCTCTTCCGGTTCCCCTAGCAGGCTGCCGTCGTTCTGCATTGCGAGCGCGTCGGCAAGCGCGAACAGGATGCCGGGTTCGTTCGGGATCAGGTCGTTGCTGCGCTGGAAGGCGGTTACCGCTTCGTCGAACTGCTGTTTTGTCATCATCGTGCGACCGAGCATGAACCAGCCTTCTGCGTCACCCGGGTTGTCGGCCAGTCGCTTCTTGATAGCGGCCTCCATCTCGTCGAGCGTCATCTGTGGGGCGGTTGCGGTTTGACTCTGCGACATCGCCCGCGCCAGTTGGGGATTTTCGATAACCCGGTACTCGCCGAACATCAGGTAGAGCGCAACGCTGGCAACCGGTATCGCGAGCGCCACGACCAGGGCCATCCACTTACCGCGCGCTTTTTGCACGTCACCGGCCTTGCGATCGAGTTCCAGCGCCAGCGCGGTCTGCAAATCCAGATAGGCAGCGTCAAATTCGGCCTGGTCGATGTCACCGGCGGCCAGCTGGGCTTCGAGCAGCTGCTTCTTTTCGCGAGCGATCTGTATATTTTGCTGCTGGCGCTGATCTCCCTGCTGCACGCCAGCAGCGCGAATCAGCGGCAGCAGCAGTATAACGAGCGCGAGCGCGAGCAGCGCAATTACGACTATCCAAAAACTCATGGCCTGGGTTCGTTCCGTTCGAGCAGTTGCCTGGCGTTGTCGAGGGCGGCGGTGTCGACCTCGACCGGCTTCTGCGCCGCGCGCAGCCGGCGAATTACGACGAACAATACCACCAACAACAGCAGGAAGGGCCCCAGCCACAGCAGGTAGGTGCTCGCTTTGAACTGCGGGCGGTAGAGCACGAAGTCTCCGTAGCGGGCCACCATGAAGTCGACAACTTCCTGCTGAGACTTGCCCTGCTGCAGCATTTGATAAGTCTCGCGCCGTAAATCCTGGGCCAGCTCCGCGTTGGATCCCGACAGGTTCTGGTTCTGACAGACGAGGCAGCGCAACTCGTTGATCAACTGGTTGTAATCGGCTTCCATCTGGGGCGAATCGAACTCGTAAGCCTCGATTGCGGCCTGAGCCGGAATCCAGCAGATTCCGAGCAGGATAAACAACAACAATGGTTTCAACTGAGCAACTCCCTGAGAATGGGCATGATTTTCTGTTCAAGGGACTCGTGGGTGACCGGCCCGATATGCTTGTACTTGATCATTCCATCCGCACCGATCACGAAGGTTTCCGGAACCCCGTAGACGCCCCAGTCGATTCCGACGCGTCCGTCCCTGTCGACGACGCTGGTGGCATAGGGATTGCCCAGCTGCTTGAGCCAGCGCGTGGCATCACCCGGGTCATCCTTGTAATTCAGTCCGACCACGGTAACCAGGTTCCTGCTGGCGAGCGACTTGATGACCTCATGCTCGGCCCGGCAGGAGACGCACCAGGAAGCCCAGACGTTTAGCACCCAGACCTGGCCCGCCATGTCGACGGTCGACAGCTGGCGCGAGGGGTCCTCGAGGGTCGGCAGCGAAAAAGCCGGCGCCGGTTTATCGATCAGTGGCGACGGGACTATCTTCGGGTCCAGCCGCAGGCCGTATCCAAGCAGCCCGACCATCAGCACGAAAATCCCCAGCGGAAGCGCAAATCGAATCATGAAGCCCGCTCCATCTCGTCAACGGCAGGACTGCTGCTGCGCGCCAGTCGCCGGTAGCGCCGGTCGCTGGCGGCGAACAGGCCGCCAACGGACATGATAATCGCGCCCAGCCAGATCCAGCGGATAAAGGGTTT
>JAOTTY010000173.1 GCA_029864185.1 Gammaproteobacteria bacterium | reverse complement strand
TCCGAAAAACCGGTCAAGGTATATGCCATCGCGAAGGAGGTCGGATACGAATCCGAGGCGGCATTCAGCAGGGCATTCAAACGGGTCGTTGGGCTTTCCCCGAAAGCCTGGCGCGAGCAAAGCGCACGCAGGGATGACTTCGACCGAGGACAGCCGGGCACGAGGTCCCGCAGTCCAGCGTAATTTAAAAAATCCGTGACTCGCAGATTTGCTTTGCATACCATCGCAGCGTTGCACAGGCCGGAGCCGAAATGGCAGTTCCCGAAACGATGCGTGCCGTGGTTCTGACCGGGCACGGCGGTTTCGACAAGCTCGAATACCGCGAAGACTGGCCGACGCCGGCGGCGGGCCCGGGTGAAGTACTGGTCAGGGTCGGCGCCTGCGGTCTCAATAATACCGATATCAACACTCGTACCGCGTGGTACTCGAAATCGGTTACCGAGGGTATTACCGACAAAGGCGGCAAGGCCGGCTACGCGGCCGTCGACGCCCACACCGGTAGCTGGGGCAATTCATCGATCACTTTCCCGCGCATCCAGGGCGCCGATGTAGCCGGGCGTATCGCCGCGGTCGGGTCCGGGGTAGATCCCGGCCGTATCGGCGAACGTGTCATCCTCGATCCGTGGATTCTCGCCACCGGTGACTGGCTCGACGCCTCTCGCTCCAAGTATTTCGGCTCCGAATGCGACGGCGGTTACGCCGATTACACCCGGATTCGCAGCGAAAATGCGATCCGCATCGAGACGCCCCAGACCGATGCCGAACTGGCCACCTATCCCTGCGCCTACACGACGGCGGAAAATCTGATCGCGCGCAGCGCTCTGCAACCCGGGGAAACGGTTGTCATCAACGGCGCCTCGGGCGGGGTCGGCTCGGCCTCGATCCAGCTGTGCCGCCTGCGCGGCGCGCGCGTGATCGCCATCGCGTCGGCGGCAAAGGCCGCGCGGTTGCGGCAGTTGGGGATCGAGCAGGTCATAGATCGCAACGAGGCCGACCTGGAGGCGGCGATCCGCGATTGCGCCGGCGGCGCCGTCGACGTTGCGCTCGACGTCGTCGGCGGCGCCTCGTTCATGGCGTTGGTCAATGCGCTGCGCCAGGGCGGGCGTTACTCGAGCTCGGGATCGATTGCCGGGCCGCTGGTCGAGTTCGACTTACGCCAGCTGGTCTACAAGGACCTGCAGTTCACCGGCGCCACCATCGTACCGCCCGGCACGATGCGACGGCTGGTGCGCCTCATCGAACAGGGTTTGCTCAGGCCCCTGCTGGCACAAACGTTTCCGCTCAGGGAACTCGGCAAGGCGCAGCGGGCTTTCCTGCAGAAGAAACACGTTGGTAACATCGTCGTGGAAACATGAAAATCACCCGAAGCGGCGTGTATCGCTGCGAACCGACCTGCCCGCGCGGCGTCCATGTCTAAAGGAGACCGATAATTTGGAGCAGTTTGCCGCAATTGACCTCGGATCGAACAGCTTTCACCTGGTGGTGGCGCGCGCGGAAGAACATGCACTGACCGTGATTGATCGCGAGCGCGACATGGTGCGGCTGGCCGCGGGGCTCGATGAAAAGAATTTGCTGACACCCGCGGCCAGCGCGCGCGCGCTCGGTTGCCTGGCGCGCTTCGGCGAACGCCTGCGCGGGCTGGAATCCGACAACGTGCGCGTGGTCGGCACCAACGCGCTGCGCCAGGCGAAAAACTCGCGTCAATTCATCGCCGAGGCCGAGAAGGCGCTGGGATTCTCGATCGAGATCATTTCCGGCGTCGAGGAAGCGCGCCTGGTCTATCTCGGCGCTGCGCAAACCCTGCAGGGCGATCGCGGGCGGCGCCTGGTGGTCGATATCGGCGGCGGCAGTACCGAGATTATCGTCGCCGACAGGAGCGAGCCGGTTTTTCTCGAAAGCCTTTCCATGGGCTGCGTCAGCACCAGCGAAAAATACTTTGCCGGTGGCGAAATCAACAGCCTGCGCATGCGCAGGGCCATTCTCAGCGCGCAGCTCGAACTGGAGCCCGATATCGCTACCCTCAGGGAACTGTCGGCGAAAGATGTCATCGGTACGTCAGGCACGGCGCGCGCGATCAACAGCGTGCTGCAGGAAAACGGCTGGAGCGAAACCGGTATCACGCCCGGCGGGTTGAAAAAACTGGTTAAAAAGATCGTCAAGTCGGGCCACGTCGACAATCTCAAGATCAACGGTCTCAGCGACGAGCGGCGACCCGTATTCGCCGGCGGGGTTGCGGTGCTGACGGCAATTTTCAATGCCCTCGACCTTCAATTCATGCGCGTATCCGAGGGGTCGCTGCGCGAGGGCGTGCTGCACGACCTGATCGGCCGCGTGCTGTACGAGGACCGGCGCGCCATCACCGTGCTGGAACTGATGAAACGCCATCACATCGACATGGAGCACGGCAATCGCGTACGCCAGACCACGCTGATGCTGTTCGACCAGGTCAAGCAGAAAGGCTTGCTGCAGCGAGAGCGCCGACTGCTAGGCTGGGCCGCGCAACTGCACGAGATCGGCCTCATGATCGCGCACAGCCAGCACCATCGGCATGGCGGCTACGTGCTGGAGAACATGGACCTGCCCGGCTTTTCGCGCCAGGAACAGGGCGCGCTGTCGATCATGGTGCGCCTGCACCGGCGCAAGTACCACCCCGAGCTGATCGAGGATGCCGTTTACGTGCGCTCCGACGCGCTCGGCCTGATGACGCGCCTGCTGCGCATCGCGGTGCTGTTCAATCGCGGCCGGGCGCCGATCGATCTGCCGGTCATTCACGTGCACGTCGACGATGCACAGGTCATGACCCTCGGCATCCCGGGAGCCTGGCTCAAAGATCACCCGCTGACCGCGGCCGACCTGGAGCAGGAAGTCGAACTGCTCAGGGCGGTCGGATACGAGCTCGGAATATCCAGGAGTTGAAGCCCGCTACCGCGATGACCACGTTGCTGGAGGCGGTTGCGATCATGGCCGCCGGCAAGCTCCTGTTCGCAGCGCAGGACGTCATCATCAAGGAAATGAGCGGCACCTACCCAATCCACGAAATCATGACGATACGGGGCGTGGTCGCCATCGCCCTGCTGCTGCTCCTGATCCATTTCAGCCTGAATCTGGCAGCCCTCAGATTACACCATCCCGGCTACCACCTGCTTCGCGGCCTGCTGATGTTCATCGCGTTCATGGCGTTTTATATCGGACTCGCGGAGATTTCGCTGACCACCGCGACCGCGCTGTTCTTCACCGCGCCCTTTTTTATCACGCTGCTATCGATCCCGTTGCTCGGCGAGCGCGTCGGCGCGCGACGCTTTTTAGGCATACTCGCCGGATTCGTCGGCGTGCTGATCGTGCTGAGACCCGACACCGAACAATTCAGCCCGGTCAGCCTGCTGCCAGTAATCGCGGCCTTTTTCTACGCTTTATGCCAGGTGCTGGTGCGCTACGCGCGCATGTCGGCGCCGGCATCGATCATGTCGCTCTACGCCAGTATCTCGTTCGCGGTCATGGCGCCGATCATGGGATGGATGCTGTCGGGCGCCGATCCGCTCGCGGCCTCGACACCGAGTGAAAAGACTCTGGCGCTGCCGTGGTCGATGCCGGAATCCTTCGACCTGATGTTGCTCACCTTTACCGGCGTCACCAGCGCGCTCGGCTTCATGTTCATGAGTTATGCCTACAAGAATGCGCAGGCCTCGCGGCTGGCGCCCTTCGAGTACGTCATGATCGTCTGGGTAACGCTGCTGAGCTACCTGGTCTGGGGCGAGGTTCCGGATCTGCCCTCCATCGCCGGCATCGTCATTATCATCCTGTCCGGTATCTACGTGCTGCACCGTGAAGAAGCCGCCGGCGAACAACCGATCGCCTACACGGGCCTGACGCGACGCTGATCGACAGCCCGCTGCCTGCTGGCGCTCAGAACGCCAAGCGATAGCAGGCGAAAATGTCCGGCAGTGTAATTATGCTTACCTTGGCCTTCCCGCTATTTTCCATGGCTCGAAATTAGAAACCATAAGTTAAACCGATAGCGAGGACATTGATATCCTGACCATTGAGTTCCAGCCGAGCACTGGATGGAATATTTGTTTTTACCTCGTCTCCAACGTTCTGGAATTGCTCCCACTCGATACGCAGGGTCACGAGCTCGGTTAGATGCCAGGCGAATCCAAGTCCTACGACAAGATCTAAATCGTTATCGCTATCGTTACTGTTGAATCCGGACTCGCTGTAATCAAGATCGACTTTCCAAAAAGCCAGGCCAAATCGTCCGAATATATATACTCGATCGTAAACCTCATTGCGCCCAATAATCGCCGCAGATATGGCGCTAACATCCATTTCAGTCTTTTCGTCATTGCCGAAAATATTAAAGGTAGTGAATTCGTCGCCTAGATCACTATAGGTAAACTCCATCGCGAATGTGGGCGAAAAGTCATAGCCCGCGACCAGTTTCCATGCAATTTCGGTACTATCGTCCGTTTCCGTGATTGGGGGCCTGTCGAAACCTACACCCTGATCGGATTCAGCCTGGGTGAGCGCCCCGCCAACATACCATTGTGCATTTGCCGAATTCGTTGTTGAAAAGAATAAATAAAATATCAGGAAAGCCGCTAAGATCATTTTCATAGATTCACCCTCCCGTGGTAATCATAGGCGATATCTTCACGACGCCTCGAAATGATGCCTTTATCCACTCCTAAAGCATTGTTGATGGAAAATTATCGACGCAAATCAGGTAAGCTATATTGATGCCTGTCAACTGAATATCGAACGAGTGCAAGCCCCAGTCGAATCGAAATCAGGCTTCCATTTTGGACCGATTCTTGCCTCTGATATAAATCTCTTATGCGTCAGTTTTCCCGATAACGAACGCTTATAGTCAACACTTAGGCCGCTGGAATAGACGGCGACATCTTCTTCATGATAAGCAATCATGAAAGCTATTTGATGGCATTAAACCACTATCAACATGACACAAGTCATATTCTGTTTTGAGTTACCGCGCAAGACTGAAACATCATGGCTATACCGCATTCTAAATTATTTATCGCATATTTTTTATCCTGTCTGAACGTAGGTTGCATAACCATCGAATCTACAGATAGAGCTATCGTGGACGTCCAGGATAAATCTGAACTAAACCTCGAGGAAGGCACGAAAATAGAATTACTGGCAAACAAACAAATTAAACTTGGATCAGCTAGTGTCGAGCGTATAACAATGACCATTATTGGCGCGAATTCCGAAGATCTAAAGGGAGAGGTCATTTTGGCCGAGGGAAAGTGTAGTGATATCTTAGCCCAGGAAGAGGGGGGCACTTGCCGCTACCCGAATGTTATTGGGCAGGTAGTCGAAATCAAATGGGAGGATATTTCAACAGCCTATGCAATAACGGAGACAAAGGCTCGTGTCGGGGAAGATATCGACCTGATAGACGAAGAAGCGATTGACGAGGCTATAGGCGGGTTGAGCGTTTTGCTATTGTATATACTGTTTTTTTGGCCCTTACTCCTAATATGAGGCAGAGTAAGCTCGGTTATAATTGTGACGCTTCGGTTACGCTCGGCACCGGCGTCAGCGCGCGTCAGTAATAGCTCCGAGTTTCCTGTGGTTATGTAATATATGGTCGTTTATACTTTCCCTGCGCTTTTGGTCAATATCCTGTTTACTACATTAATTATCGCGAGGGAGCTGCAATATGAGGATCACTGCTTTTATGTTATTTCTAGTAATGACGGGGGCCGCCAATGCTGGAACGATTTTTGTGGATTCGGGCGAGAGCCGCAAAGTCTTTGGAGAATTTGACCCCGACGTGACTATCGACTCGGTATCGATCGAATCAGACGGCGATATCTATTTTGGTCTTCGTGCCGCTGACATGGACGATACGAAATATGTCTCTGTTTACATTGGTGCCCAAAGCGAGCTATTTTTCATCTCGGGCGGCATAGGACGCCTCGAAGATGAGGTCCCGTTATTGGCCACCAAGTCGGTAGCCGAAGCACAGGGCGGTATCCAGCTCGGCCTTGGATGGTTTCGCATACGCGCGGGTCTTCGACACATAAGCGATCCAGAAGAAATCGATGATGGCCGGGATTTTGTTTTTGTCGCTGCTGGCGTCCAGTTCTAGGAAAGATATGCTACCGGGGCTAAGTCTCTGGTGGGCAAGGCAGGGATAGTCTACTTAATTCAGATCAAATTCATTGATATTAGTAAACTGTCCCCGTAATTCCCGGAACGAGTTTAGCTAGACGTCTGCACTCCTGGAAGCCGCGTCGTGCCAGCGCTCGACGACCTCGCGCAGCGCAAAACAGCGTTCGAGCAGGGCCAGATCGGATGCACCGACGCCGGCGTCGGTCATGTAATCGCGCCAGCTCGCTGTCACCTCGAGCACCTCGCCGGCGATTTCGTGGGCGAGTTCTTCAGCCACACCCATGCGCCGCGCCGCGGCCTGGATATTGTCAACGCTCGGGGTGCTGCCGAAAGGGCCGATTGCGATGGCATGCGATCCCTGCAGGCTCAACTGGGGCACGATATCGTAGCCGGGAGAAAACGAATAGTCCGAAGCCAACGCCCGCTTCATGAAGGCGTGGTTGCGCAGGTGGTCATCGGTGTTGCCGATCGCGATATTGAACAGCATTCGGCGAAACACGACCGCGCCGAGGTCTGCAGTCAGATGCCCGATGCGTTTGCCGAGCTGGGTAATGCCCGGATACGACATTGTCGATTCGTCGATCTCGGTGATGTCGAACTTATTGATCAGGCTCGCGACCGAGACCAGGTGATGCTGCTCGTTCGGTGACTGGTCGAAGCGCTCCACCAGCATCACCGGCCCGCGATCGGTTTCCGTGAGGGACACATCCGGCACTTCGATGCCGGCTACGCGCGCCATGCGCATCGATGCGAGCTCGACCCGGCACATATCGACCAGGTCAGAGTCACGGTTGAATTTAGCGATCCATTCGTGGCCGTCGTGTTCGATGAGCGACTTCGGTCGGGCGCCGCCAATACCACTGCCGTGGAAGAAGTAGGGCTCCAGCGCGCGGTCCACTTCCTTGCCGGCATCGATATCGGCGGCAATGTGCTGCAAATGCACCAGGTTCTCGAACGGTCGCGCGGAAGGTGGCCGCACCGGGTCGTCGAGATTAGGCGTGAAGTGTAGCGCGCCCACGCCTTCGCCCGAGGCGGCAAGCAGGAATTCGACCTGCGTGACCGGCGGGGGCTGGCGGGTCTTGGTGAGCCAGCGCCTGCCCCACTCGTCGGGTCCCGCGTCGATCAGCACGCCGAACATCGCGGGCGTGTCGCGGGTGCGATGTTTGATGTGGATGTCGGCGTTCAAGGGCAGGTTGATCGGATCGAGGGCAAATGCCTGGGGATGGTTGATATAGGCTTTCGCATACTTGAAACGGCCTAGCTTGTTATCGACGATCAATTGACCGGCGAGCAAGATCTTACCGTCGCCGAGGTCCGCGTGTACGAAGAGTTTCTCCGGCATCAGATGTCGAACTCGTCGGCATCCGGCGCGCGCGGTGCGCGGGCGCGTTTGCGCATGGCGTTACGGCCGAGTGCCTCACCCAGGGTATCGTCGCCCGGGGCGATGATCCGATCGAACGCCGTCGGCAGTCCGAGCACGTCGAGCAGCGCAAGATAAGCGCCGACCGTGATGTGCGGGGAGCCGCCCTCGACTTTTCTGATCGAGCTTTCGGACAGCCCGGCTTTGGCCGCGGCGTCCGCCTGGGTCCAGTTTCTGAGCAAGCGGGCTTCTTTCAAGCGCGCACCGAGAGCGGTCAACGACCCCAGCGCTGCATCGCTGATCAAGGCATAGGACAGTGAGCTTCTCGGCATGGCGCGTATCGCATTCAAATCATGTTATATAGTACGTCAATCTGTAATTATCAATTTATATAGACTGAAATCTATGAAAGGGGGCATTTTTTTTGCGCACAGCAGTCGATGTATTTCATAATATCATTTTATATAACACTATATAACTATTTAAACTTGCTATATAACTCGTTTTATTCTCTTTGATGCGCTTGTTATTGCTATTGACCATCCCCAGGTCAGGCGCTGGGCGGAGAAATACAAAACAGGCAGCTCCTGAAGATTATTCTATTACCTGAAACTTAAATGACGAGCGTCTTGAGCCGGGTGGTGGGCTAGATCGGGCAGATCGGCTGCCGAGCTTTTCGCTGAGCTTCATGTTTCGGTAATCCATCGGGCAATCGACAGAAAACTGTGGTCTGATCCCGATTTGCACGAACGAGGCTACGAATTTCTAATAATAAAGTTGGTAATAGTTTTCCGGAGAGCCTGTCAACAGGCTGCCTGCGGTGATTTCAAAATCATCGGTATCGACGGCTTTCAGGCCAATGTTGGATAAAGAATAGTAATAACTATCGGCTTGCTGGGTCATAAAAATACTTCGGGTAGGCTGTGACAACCAGCGATAATAATTTTTATCGCAGTAAACAAAATTGGCACTGCAACTGATCTGTTCCAACAGATCCTCGTGATCCACCGTGCCAGCCAGTGACAATCCCAGATCGGTATTCACGTTTAGAACCAGCATACCCATAAAATAATCGTCATTGCCGGAGTGATAACTGGATAAAGGCACTGCCAGTAACCGTTTCGGTGGATAATAGCTAAATGCATGATGGTCCCAATTGGCCTGACTCCAGCTGTAACCATCGCCCAGTTCAGGCGTGTAACTGTCGACCAGCAAGGGATTGGCAAGATCGCCGACATCGAACAGTTTAATCGCGATTTGATTACCTGCCCCATTGTCATTGCCATCGCGGCCAATGGTCAACAGGTGACTGTCATCGATGGGATGCATGTAAGAGCTGAAACCGGGTATTTTGAGTTCCCCGGCAATGAAAGGCGCCGCGGGATCTGACAGGTCAAAGCTGAACAGTGGATCGATTTGACGAAAGGTCACCACGAAACCCTTGTCCTTTATAAACCGCGCAGAATATATGCGCTCGTTATCGCCATAATTGTTGACCGAGCCTATGACATCCATGGTGTTATTCTGATTGTCAGCAAGGACATACAAATGATTAGTACTGCGTATATCGCTGCGATCACTCAGGTTCCAGAGGTTCTGGGTAGTAGCTACCCTGAGGTAATCTTCAAAATAGCTCAGGTTGAACGAATCGTTGATATAACCTTTGACCAGTCCGGTGGATAGATAAGCAGGCTGTTGATCGGAAATCGAAAAATGATGAATAGCACTTTGTTGCTGCTGATGAGGATGCCACCACCAGGAGTACCCCGGTTGAACAATGAACAGATCCTGCTGGCTGGCGTACACGATCCAGCCGCTGCCAACAGCAGCTGCGCGACGGATATTGTCACCACTAAAATCAACACTGGTAACCACCAGCAGATGATTATGCCGGGTATCGATGATCGGTGCATACACGTTGTTACAGGACAAAGTGTGGCCAGGACCGGCCTGACTGGCGTCGATTATCTGGTACGTCGGTAATAGGGCAGTAATATCGTCGATGTTTAGATTCCTGGATATATGTAATCTGAGTCGGGCCTTTAACGACTCCATTTCGTTTTCATCGCCATCGATAAAGGCTTCATGGAAGTCGGACAGCAGAGCCTGAACATCTGCATTCTGTGCGTAAATAAATCGATCTAGATAAAAGCCCTGTACCAGGTGCAGACGGCCATTGCTGGCGCGACTGCTGATCGGCTGT
>JAOTTY010000172.1 GCA_029864185.1 Gammaproteobacteria bacterium | reverse complement strand
CGAGTGCATGGTAGAGTTCTACCGCGCGTTCCGTCGCCTGTTCCTGGGTCAGCAAGCCATGTAATACGGCGGATTCCGTTACCTGTTCGCCGATCGTGATCGCCGGGTTGAACGTTGCCGCAGCGCTCTGCGCGAGGTAGGCGACCTTGCCGCCACGCAGATCGCGCTGTTGCAGCGGCGGCATGGTCAGGACATCCTTGCCGTAAAGCCGGCATTCCCCCCCGGCAAAGTACAGGCCGGGCTTGGTGTAGGCCAGCGTGGCCAGCGAAATCGTGGTCTTGCCGGAACCCGATTCGCCGATCAGCGCAACGACTTCGCCCTTGTGAATGTCGAAGGTCACCCCCTTGACGATCTTGACTTCTTCACCGTCGTCATTCCTGGCGCTGATGCGAAGATCTTCGACTTCGAACAGTTTTTCTTTTTCCATCGGGCTACACCATTTTCTTCGCGAGACTGCCGCCTGATTTCGCGGAAATATCGTCGACTATCAGGTTGATCGAAATTGTGAACGACGCGATCGCGCAGGCCGGCCAGATCGCCGCATAGGAGCCGTAGGTCAGGCCGGCCAGGTTTTCACGCACCATGCTGCCCCAGTCGGAGGCGGGCGGTTGCACGCCGAGCCCGAGGAAGCTCAGGCTGGAAATGAACAGCACCACGAACACCAGGCGCAGGCCGAAGTCGGTCGCCAGCGGCATCGCCGCGTTCGGCAGCACCTCGGACCTGATAATCCACCAGATACCTTCGCCGCGCGCCTGCGCCGCCTCGACGAAATCCTGCACCATGATGTCCTGGCCGAGCGCGCGCGCGATGCGAAATACGCTGGTCGCATAGATCACCGCTGCCGTACCGATCAGGATGGGTATCGACGATCCGAGTGCGGCAATCACGATCAGGCCCAGCATGATCGTCGGCAACGCCAGGATCGCATCGTTGACCCGGCTGATCCCCATGTCGATCCAGCCGCCCTTGACCGCGGCCAGGATGCCGAGCGTGATACCCATCAGGTAGGCCAGCAGGGTGGCGGCGAGCGATATCCCGATGGTATTGCGCGCACCGAACAGGACGCGTGACAGGGTGTCGCGCGCAAGGTAATCGGTACCGAGATAAAATGTGCCGTACTCGTTGCTGTGGGCGTTCAGAAAACTGTCGTCGCCATCCATATCCATTTCGTGGAACGGGGCGATACTGGGTCCGATCAGGCACATGATCAGCCAGAATGCGACGATCGCGGAGGACAGGTAGCCAACCCAGGTAAGCCGGAACTTGCGTTTCGGCGGCGCGTCCGGCAGCTCGGCGAAGGAATCCAGTTCCGCGAGCACCTCTTCTTCTTTCTTGCTTGCTTGTGCAGTCATGATTCCCGTCCTCTCAAGCTATTTGGGGTTGCGCAAACGCGGGTTGGACAGAATCGAACCGATATCCGCGAGCAGAATCAGCACGACGTAGGTACCGCAGAAAATCATCGCGCAGGCCTGCACCAGCGGCAGGTCGCGGGTCTGCACGCCGTCGATCATCAGCTTGGCTAGACCGGGGTAGGCGAAGATGGTTTCGACGATGACCACGCCGCTGACCAGATAGGCGAGGTTCAGCGCGATGACGTTGACGATCGGGCCGATCGCGTTGTAAAACGCGTGGCGCAGGATGATGCGGCCGCGCGGCACGCCCTTGAGGATGGCCATCTCTATGTAGGGCGAACTCATGACGTTGAGAATGCCGGCGCGCGTCATGCGAATCATTTGTGCCGATACCACGATGACCAGGGTAATCAGCGGCATCGCCAGCGCTTTCATCAGCTCCAGAAAGCTCTCATCGCCGGTCATGTAGGCCGTAGAGGGCAACCAGTGCAGTTGGACGGCGAGTACCAGTACCGCTACCGTGGCGATGAAAAACTCGGGTACCGAAATCAGGCTCAGGGTACCGAAGGTGACGATACGGTCGAGCCATGTGCCCGGATGCATCGCCGCCCACAGGCCGAGAGCGATCGAAATCGGAATCGATATCACCGCCACCCAGCCCGCCATCATCAGGGTGTTGCCGAGACGACCGCCGATCAGGCTGGAAATCGTTGCGCCACCGGCCTTGGAGATACCGAGGTCGCCTACCGCCATGTCGCCCAGCCAGCTGAAATAACGAATGTACCAGGGCTGATCGAGACCGAGTTCGGCGCGCAGGGCCGCCAGTGTTTCAGGTGTTGCCGATTGTCCGAGCACGATCTCTGCGACATCGCCGGGCAGTATGCCGGTGGCGACGAATATGATCACGGAAACAACCCACAGGGTTGCAAAGCCGATGCCGATTCGCTGCATGACCATTCTTGTCATCATTTTATGTTCCCCCGGTATTAATGTCTTATAGACTTCTAACTATCCATTCGATTATCAATCGCTTACCCCGTGAATCATTGATACGATGATGCCGGTTTTTTACGGCTACGATCGGCATCTCAAAAATTTCTGCCATGCAAAAAATAAGGCCTGTATACACGAGTTATACAGGCCTTTTCAGGATAGCTATTGCAACTTACGGTTATGCCAGCCAGACATACTCGGGCCATTCAGACCCGCCGACCTGTCCCGTTGGTACATTCGGTATGCCCATGACGTTGTTGGCGAGACCGTCGTTGACGTTGGAAAACGCCGGAATCACCATGCCGCTTTCATTGTGGACCAGTGTTTCCATTTCGCAGTACAGCTGGTGACGTTTTACCGGGTCGGTTTCCGCGAGCGACAGTTTCAGCAACTCACCCATGCGTTCATTGTTCCAGTAGGTATCGTTCCACGGGGCGCCCGGCGCGAACTGGATCCCCAACTGAATATTTGCAGTGGGTCGCATGTTCCACGAGACCACGTTGAGTGGCTCCTTCATCCAGACCGCGCCCCAGTAACCGTCGGTCGGTACCTTCTTCAGTTTGAGGTCGAAGCCGATCTTGGCGCAGTTCGCCTGCGCGGTCAGGCAGGCATCCTCGATTCCGGACAGGACCGGCGCGACGAAAAGCTCGGCGGAACTGTAACCCGACTTCTTGAAATGAAACTTGGCCTTGTCCGGGTCGTATGGGCGAATCGGCAGTTCGCTGCAATAATCGGCGCCGTGCGCGATCGCGATCGGATGGTCGTTACCGATGGTGCCCTTGCCCTTGAGGATGCGTTTGACGATGCGTTCCCGGTCCTGGATGTACTTCATGCCGAGGACGAAATCATCGTTGCTGCCCGGCTCGGAGTTCTTCAGGCAGCAGATGCCCATTTGCAGTCCCGCCGGAACCGACAGCAGCTTGGCAGTGCTTGAGCTTTCGATCTGGCGGAACGCCTGGGGTTCGACATTCGCGACGATTTGCATATCGCCGGCAAGCAGTGCATTGACGCGCGCCACCGGGTCGGTGATCGCGGTAATTTCGACCGCATCGAGATTGGGTCCGTCGCGGAAGTAATTTTTGTTCCTGACATGTACCGACTTCACCCCGGGCTGGAAAGATTCCATCACAAACGGGCCGGTGCCGATACCGCCACCGGTGGAACCTTCCTGCACGATCTTGGCCTGGTACAGGCCCATGAGCACCGGCAAATCGGCATTCGGCGAACTCAAGATTGCCTTGACTTCCAGCGGGCCGGTTTTTTTCCACTCCGAGACCGATTCGAGCAACGACTTGATAACTGATGTCGAACCCTCGCCCTGGTGGCGCTTCATGCTGTAAACCACGTCGTCCGCGGTCAACTTCTTGCCATCGTGAAAGGTGACGCCGTCGCGGATCTTGAAGGTCCACTCGGTGGCGTTCTGGTTGGGCTCGAAGGACTCCGCCAGATCCGGGTTGGGCACCAGGCCTTCGCCGATCTGGCACAGGCTGTTATAGGTAACGCGGCCGCGCGTGTAATCGATGGTCGAGGTGAACACGATCGGATCGAGCGTATCGTTCGGGCCGTGCAGGTTGGACGCCATACGCAGCGATCCGCCCTTTTTGGGGGTTGCGGCGAGCACCGCCTTGCCGTCGGTCAGCAGGTGTTCCGCGACGGTCAGCGATACGCCGGTGACCATGGCCAGCTTGAGCGCGTCGCGCCGGGTGACCTTGCCACTGCCGCCTTTTACCATTTTATCTACGAGATCCTTGTCGGACTGGGTCAAATCCCGGTAATCGAGTCCGGGCCTGGTTGATTTGGGGTCTTTCATGATTCACTCCTCGGGTTGGGTGTTTCTCGTTATTCTGTCGGTAATTCGATGAACAGAGCCCTAATTCCGGTTCATGTCTTATTGCCCGGATCGATTCCGGGGTGACGAATATGCCGCAGTTTGTGCCGGCATAGAGTAATGGCAGCCCAAAACATTGTCAAAAACCTTAAAACGGCTGATTTCTTATCATTTTCCAGCAACAGGTGATATCGGTTCGATATTTCGCTAGAGTAGGCGAAAACCCGCCCTGGCGCCGGCTGAAAATAATTGCTCAGAACGCTCCCCACCATCACCTCGATCCTGTTCAGCTACGGCCTGTTGCTGCTCGCCAACGGGCTGTTTGCGACGCTGCTCGGGGTGCGTACCCAGGTCGAGGGTTTTTCCCCGAATCTCGTCGGTTTCATCGTCGCCGCTTATTTCAGCGGTCTGCTGCTCGGCGGTATGTTCGCGGCGCGGGTGGTAACGCGGGTTGGACATATTCGATCATTTGCCGCGTTTGCGTCGCTGATGTCGGCGTCGGCGCTGATGCATCCCATTTTCGTCGAGGGCTACGCGTGGATGGGGTTTCGCCTGGTCGCCGGGTTTTGCATGGCGGGCATGATCATGGTGACCGAGAGCTGGCTGAACGAAACCGCGACCAACAAGACTCGCGGCAAGATCCTGTCGTTTTACATGATCACCAACTATTTCGCCGCGGGCTGCGGTAACTTCCTGCTGACCGTCGGCGATCCTTCCGATTTCGAGCTGTTCAGCCTGGCGTCGATCATCTTCTCGCTGTCGCTGGTCCCGGTATTGTTGACGCGCGCCAGGGCGCCGGTTCCGGTCTACACCGAGCGCATGCAGCTGTGGGAACTTTACCGGATTGCGCCGCTCGGCGTGGTCGGGGTTTTTTGCTGCGGACTGGTCAACGCCAGCATCAATGGCCTCGGATCCGTATTCGCCACCAATATCGGGTTCGATCAACAGGAACTGGCGACCTTCATGGCGGTGATGATCATGAGCGGCCTGTTGCTGCAATGGCCGGTAGGGTTGTTATCGGACCGCATCGGCCGCGGACCGCTGCTGGTTTATATACCGCTGATCGTCGCGGCGGCCGCGATCTGGCAATTGTTCGTCGAGGGCTTCCTGCTGGTGCTCACCGGCGCCGGATTTCTGGGCGCCTTCGTGTTTACGCTGTACTCGTTGTCGGCGGCGACCACCAATGATCACGTGACCTCCGAGCAACGCGTGCAGGTGGCCGGCGCGCTGCTGATTACCTACGGCGCCGGCGCCGTAATCGGACCTGTTATCGCCGGCCAGTTCATGGGTCTGCTGGGTCCACAGGGCCTGTTCTTTTACATTGCCCTGATCGAAATCATTCTATGCGCCTTTGCGATCATGACGCGGCGCCAACGGGTCGGCAGCCCCGGCAAGCGCAAGCCGTTCGTCGCGGTACCGTCGACGCAGGCGACATCCAACCAGCTCTATCTTGCGGCCCACGAGGCAAAACCGGAGCACGTCGAGTCGGCCGACGACAGCGACGCGGTGCAATGGAAAGACCCGTCGCGCGATGACTGAACCGCGGGCCGCCCTCGAGGTCACGCACCGCAAGGTCTGGCTACTGGCCGGACCGATCATCCTGTCCAATATCTCGGTGCCGCTGGTCGGTGCCGTCGATACCGCGGTGGTCGGGCATTTGCCGGATCCCCGGTACATCGGCGCGGTCGCGCTCGGTGCCCTGATCTTCAGTTTTCTTTACTGGGGATTCGGTTTCCTGCGCATGGGCACCTCCGGCTTCGTGGCGCAGGCCTTCGGCGCCGGTGACTGGCCGGAACTCCACCACACGCTGATCAGAGTGCTGCTGCTGGCGGTCGTGCTGGGCCTGTTTACGATCCTGATTTCCCGACCGCTGATCGAGTTCGCTTTATACCTGCTCGAAAGCAGCGCCGCGGTCGAAGGGCTGGCAAGGGATTACGCCCATATCCGCATCTGGAGCGCGCCCGCGGTGCTTTGCGTTTATGCATTCACCGGAATTTTCGTCGGCTTGCACAACATGCGCGCGGCGTTTGCGCTGCAGTTGATCCTGAATATCGCCAACATGCTGCTCGATGTCCTGTTCGTACTCGGTTTCGGCTGGGGCGTCGAGGGCGTCGCCCTGGCTTCGCTGATAGCCGAGTACCTGGCGATGCTGGCCGGTTTTTACCTGTTGCGATATCGGCTGCGCAATGCCCTGCAGGCCTGTAACCGGGCGCGCCTGCTGCACCGGGCGGCGCTGGTAAGGCTGTTCCAGGCCAACTCGAATATCTTCATCCGCACCCTGGCCCTGCTGTTCGCGTTGGGTTATTTCACCGCGATGAGCGCGCGGCAGGGTGAGGTGATCCTCGCCGCCAACGCGATAATGCTGCACCTGCAAAGCATCATGGCCCACGGTCTCGATGGCTTCGCGACCGCGGTCGAGGCCCTGGCGGGTAGTGCCTACGGTGCCGGCAGGCGCCGCGCGTTTCGGCGCGCGGTGCTGCTCACCAGCCTTTGGGGCGGGGTGATCGCGATAATGACCGGCATCGGATATTTGCTGGGAAACGAGGCCATGATCAGGCTGTTCACGAGCATCGACAGCGTCGTCGAAACCGCGTTGATCTATTTGCCCTGGATGATCGCGATGCCCATCGTGTCGATCTGGTGTTATCAGCTCGACGGCATTTTCATCGGCACCAGCCACACGCGGGAGATGCGCAACGCCATGGCCGTTTCGTTGGCGGCCTACCTGGCCTTGCTGCAGTGGTTGATACCGGCCTTCGGGAATCATGGCCTGTACCTGGGGCTTGCGGTATTCATGCTGTTGCGCGCGCTGTCGCTGTTATTCTATTATCCTCGAATCGAATCCTCGATGCCGGTGGAGGCCGAACCGCAGGCCTGAATACTGGCATCATCTCGTAAGCGCATCCGAGGTCGATGTCGAGCGCGATCGATCAGCTGACGGTAACGCGCGGATTTCGAATGCAGGCGCGGACCCCGGCATCAATCTGTCTGTTCCTGGGGCTGGCGTAAAGCGCCGCGACGCCCGGGCATGCCGTCATCTCGCAGGTCGCGAGCCCAGCTGATTCTTGATGATTTCGTATAATTCCGGCCGGTTGGCGGCGACCTCGTCGACGCTGAGCCCTTCCAGCGAATGCGGATACTTGAGCCACTGCGCGGTTTGGTGCAGGTAATAATCGGGCACGCGGGAAGTCTGGTTGCGAGTTGGCTTGTAGTAGGGCACCGCGACGCGGATATCGTGTGGCGTATTGAGCCTGGCTTTTTGTCGCAGGTGCGCGATGACGGCGTCTATCGTCAGCCCGGTATCGAAGACGTCATCGACGATCAACAGGCTATCGTCGTGGCTGCAATTCTTGACCAGGTAATTCATGCCGTGGATGCGGATTTCGTGCGACTGACCGTCGATCCCGCTGTATGAAGAGGTCCGGATCGCGATATGGTCGGTGTCGATGCCGTACCAGGCGAGTAGCTCCTGAATCGCGATGCCCATCGGTACCCCGCCGCGCCAGATCGCGATCATGATGGTCGGTCGAAAACCATCCTCGATGATGTTGGCGCCGAGACGAAATGAATCTTCGAGTAATCGCTGCGCCGATAAGTACTGTTTTTGCGTCATCCTGCGTGCATTCGTCCGGGTCACTTGCTAGGCTTCGCAAGAATATCACAGCTGCCACAGGGGGCGCGGTTTCGATGCATAAACGCTTTATCGAGGAGCAGGATTTACTCGAGGATTCGTACCGGCTGGCGGTGCAGGTATACCAGAGCGGTTTCCGCCCGAATTTCATCGTCGGCGTCTGGCGCGGCGGCTCGACGGTCGGAATCTACGTGCAGGAATGCCTGCAGTACCTCGGCGTCGAGACCGACCATATCGCGATTCGCACGTCCTACCGGGGCCGCGACGATTACTTCCGGCAGCTCGAGCGCGGCAGCCAGATGCGCGTGCACGGCCTGCAATACCTGTTCGAAAATCTGAATGCCGATGACTCGCTGCTGATCGTCGATGACGTATACGGAACCGGGCGTAACGTGAGCGCCGTGATCGAGCGCCTGCACGCAAAGAATAAACGCAACATGGCAAGGGACGTGCGCGTTGCGGTGCTGTATTATCGCGGCGAATCCGATGATCCCGAAGCAGCACCCGATTATTATCTGCACCGAACAGACGACTGGCTGGTGCTGCCCTACGAGCTGACCGGCCTCAGTCGCACGGAGCTGAAAGCGCACAAACCCTGGATCGTGCCATTGCTCGATGAACTGAAACCCGGCTGGCAGTAAACATGAAATTTTCTTCGTTGACCGACCGGGTAAGAGGCAGCGCGGCCGACGCATGGGACCTGCATTCGATCGCCAAGCAGGCGCGCGGCCGCGGCGACGATGTCATTGTGCTGAGCGTGGGCGATCCCGATTTCGCAACTCCCAACCCGATCATCGAAAAGGCGCTGCAGGCGATACGCGACGGCGACACGCATTACACGCAGATCTGCGGCCACGACGAGCTGCGCCAGTGCATTGCCGAAAAACACCGCGGCAGCAGCGGCCAACCGGTCACCGGCGCCAACGTGATCGTGACTTCTGGCGCGCAAAACGCGCTGTTTGCCACATCGCTGTGCCTGCTCGACGCCGGCGACGAGGCCATCGTGCTGCAGCCGATGTATGTGACCTACGAGGCGACGGTGCAGGCCCCCGGTGCGAAGCTGATTCCCGTGGTGCTAGACGCCGGGACCGAATTTCGTCTCGATCCCGACCGCCTGCAGGCGGCAATCACCGCGCGCACGCGCGCCATTTTCTACGCATCGCCGAGCAATCCTACGGGTATCGCGCTGAATCACGAAGAGGTGCAGATGATCGCCGAACTGGCGCGCAAGCACGACCTGTGGGTGGTCGCCGACGAGGTTTATTCCGATTTCGTGTTCAACGGCGATTTCCATCACGTCGCCGCAGAGCCCGGTATGGCCGAGCGCTGCGTCACCATCGGTAGCTTGTCCAAGTCGTACGCGATGTCGGGCTGGCGCCTGGGCTGGGCGATCGCGCCAACCGAGATGATCGCCAACCTGGAGAAGCTGGCGCTGTGCATGCTTTACGGCTTGCCCGGCTTCATCATGCAGGCAGGGCTACACGCGTTACGACATTGCTCGGCCGAGCGGGATCGCATGCGCGATGCTTACCGCGCGCGGCTCGATTACCTTTTCACCGAATTTTCGGCAATGCCGGGGCTCAGGCCGCACCGCCCGGACGCGGGCATGTTCATGCTGGTCGACGTGCGTGGTACCGGGCTCGAGGTGTCCGAATTCTGCCAGCGCCTGTACGACACGACGGGCGTCTCGGTGCTCGACGCGACCGCGTTCGGCGCTAGCGCCGCCGGTCACGTGCGCGTGTCCTGTACCGTCAGCGACGACGAACTGCGCGAGGCCTGCCTGCGTATCGCCGATTTCCTGGAGACGCTGTAATGGTCGGAAACGAAATCAAACGCTGCTGGTGGTGCGGAGACGACGAACTCTACCGGCGCTACCACGATGAGGAATGGGGCGTGCCGGCACACGACGAACG
>JAOTTY010000415.1 GCA_029864185.1 Gammaproteobacteria bacterium | reverse complement strand
CCCGGTGGCAAAGAAAGGCTTGTCGGAAAGCGTCAGATTGATGAAAGTAGTGTCGAGATGACGCGAATTGGCCGGCATGTCGGTCGGCGCCGTCGCCTGATTGCCGAAAAAGGTCAGTACGTTGAAATACTGACCGAAGCTGATCAGCTTCTTGTAGTCCTCGTAATTGCCCGCGCGACGGCCGTTGATATTGTCGTGCACGTTCGGCGTCCCCGACACCAGTCCGAAATTGATCACGTCGCCGCCGACCGGCATGGTTTGCGCCGGGTTGCGCGGCACCACGTCGAATCGCTGCGGCGCCCGGGCAACGGTTTCCAGCACCAGGCCGCGCTCCATCCGCACCACGCCGTCGTCATCGACGCTGGCGCCCGCCTTGCGGAACAGGTCCAGCGCGAGATCGCCCAGAATCTCTATGCCCTGTTCCTCGATGATTCGTAGCGAAACATCGTGGATGAATTCGAGCTGCTCCTCGTCCAGCGCCGCCAGCGGTGCGAACCGGTTGCGCAAAATCTTGGATTCGAGCTGATGAATCGCTACGGGTTTTTCGGCTGGCGGAGCGCGTCGGCGACGACGATTGACTCGGGTCATGATAAGGGCTTCAGGAATTAACGGGGTGCACGTTGTCGCCTAATCTTATATGATCGTTCGTGCTTTATCGATAATAATGAATTCATTTCCGAGGAGGTAGCGTATGGCCAGAAGCGCCAAGATCCGTGGTTTATCTGACATCCTGACATTTTTCAGGCGCAACGAAACACCGATCTTTTTCGTATCGCCGACCGCGTTCAACCTGCTGGGGCTGGAAAAGTTCGTCAATCGCTTTTATCACATCAATTACTTCGACTCCTTCGACGGTCATCACCCACGCGTGTTCGTGCCTTCCGAGAAGAGCCATGCCGAGTTCGAATCGATGGAAGACGTCTGCAACTACATGCTGCAGCACAAGGAGGTCATCGATCGCATCAAGAAGGCCGGCAACGGGCCGGCGCGCCTGCTGTTCGTCATGCTCGACGAGAAGACCGAGGAGATCTGCAAGGAACTCGGTGTTCAGGTTGCGCTACCACCCGTGGCGTTGCGCAAGCGGCTCGATTCGAAGATCGAGCTGACACGGCTCGCGAGCGAGGCCGGTATCGACAGCGCCCCGAATATACTCGTCGACAAGGTGGACAGCTTCGTAGAGCTCATGGACGCGGCAAAAAAGGCGCAGCTGGGCAACGACCTGGTGGTGCAAACGCCTTACGGCGATTCCGGGCGTACCACCTTTTTCATCAAGGCCGAGAGCGACTATGACAAATACGCCAAGGACATGAAGGGCGAAAAGCTCAAGATCATGAAGCGTATCAACCACATGCCCGGCACCATGGAAGTCTGCGTAACCCGCCACGGCACCCTGTCGGGACCCATTCAGACCGATATCACCGGATACGCGGAAATCACGCCTTACAAGGGCGGCTGGTGCGGCAACGACGTGTGGCCGAAGATTTTCAACGACAAGATACGCCGCCAGCTGCGCAACATGGCTTCTGCGCTCGGCGACCGCATGTTCAAGGAGGGTTACAAGGGCGTTTTCTGCATGGACTTCCTGCTAGATACCGACGATGGCACGCCTTACCTCGGCGAGGTCAACCCACGCATCAGCGGGGCCAGCCCGCTGACCAACCTGATCACCGCGCATTACGGCGGCGTACCGCTGTTCCTGTTTCACCTGCTCGAATACCTCGATGTCGACTACGAGGTCAACCTGCGCAAGATACAGAATCGCTGGAACGAGTACGATTACTGGACCCAGCTGGTATTGAAACAGACCGAGGACAAGGTCCGGCTGCTAACCCACGCGCCGCGCAGCGGTGTCTGGAGCATGGACAACCACGGCGCGATTACTTTCGATCGTCCCGACCTCGACTGGACCAACGTCATCGACAACGACGAGGCTTATTACCTGCGCGTCTACCGCGAAGGCGACTATACCTACAAGGGCGCCGACCTCGGCATCATCGTGTCGCGCGGACGTATGCAGACCGAAAAACGCGAACTGCTCGAACGCGCGAAGCTCTGGACCGCGGCGATCAATGCCGAATTTCACGGCGCCGAACCCAAGGCCCTGCCCGAGATCTACCAGGATCCCTACCGTTCGAAGCTGTTTTAGCAAATCCAGGGATTTGCCCGGTCAGGCGGTCTGTTCGATGGATCCGGTTACGGGAGTTACGATGGAATTGTCCCAGCCGATCAGCTTTTCGATGGCCTCGGCCACGCGCAGCACCTCGTAGTCGCTGCCGACGGGTCCCTGAATCTGCAGCGACATCGGTAAACCCTCATCGCCGAGCCCCATCGGAATCGCGCAGGCCGGCATTCCGGTCAGGTTCGCATCGTACAGGAAACTGGCCCAGTCCAGCCACGGCATTTCGATATGTGTATCGTCGATCTTGTGGGGATGTATGCTGCCATGGGGAAACGCCTCG